>CAYXJZ010000044.1:0-26442 GCA_964465355.1 uncultured bacterium
GCCTCTTCGGCGCTGATCTCGCCCCGCTCCAACTGACCGAGCACCTCGCTGCGCGAGCTGGACTTGGCTTCGGCCTTGGCCTCTGCCTCCTGCTCGGCCGCCTCGTAGCCGAGGGCGCGCAGCAGGTGGTCGAAGCGGCTGCGCACCGTGGGGTAGCTCAGACCGAGGATGCGCTCGACCTCCTTGAGGTTGCCGCGCACCTTGACGAAGAGGCGCAGGTAGTCGACGTGCTCGGGGTCGAGCAGGGCGAACTCGTTGGGTCGGAACTCCCCCTCGATGACCACGCCGGAGGTGGGCCCGCGCAGGCGGGTGACCTCCAGCAGCTCGCCGGTCACGGGACAGCGGGTGGGCATGGGATGCTTGGGCATCAGACGACCTCGATGAGGATCTTGACGTGCCGCCCGCCCGGGCCGGCCTCGTCGACGTCGATGTCGACCAGCGGCCCTTCCGGTGGGTCGGCACTGATGGTGCTGAGCAGCTCCTGGACGTCGATGCCGTGTCCTTCGATCTCGGCCTTGGCGTCACGGGGGATGAAGCGGGCGGCCAGCTTGGCCAGCCCAAGGGGCACGTTGATCCTGACCCTGGTGGGCTTCGATGACGCCTTGTCCGGGTCACCTGGATCGTCGATGGAGATCCGCAGGGCCTTGGCGGTGCCCTTGCGACGGACGACGGGCGCGCTGGGCTCGGCCTGACCGCGCTCCTCGTCAAGGGCTCCCAACAGCTCGGTCGCCTGCTCGGCGCTGATCTGGCCGGCGGCGAGCATGTCGAGCACCTTGCGGCGCTCCTCGTGCAACGCCACCTCAGTCCACCGCCCTTGGTGCGACGATCTGCAACTCACCGGCCGTCAGGCTGACCTTGAGCTCTGCCTTGCCCTGGCCCACCACACCCCGCACGCTGGAGCCGACGCCGTGCGAGCGCTGCTCGAAGCCCTCGGCATCGATCTGGCCGACCGAGAGCTTGCCCTCCACCCGCACGTCCGATCCGGGAAGCAGGCGCACGGTGACCTCACCGGCGCGCGAGGCGATCCGGTGGGCACCCTCCGTCGGCCTGAAGCTGACGTCCAGGTCGCCGGCGAGCTTGTCGATATCGACCGCGCTGGCGCCCTGGATGCTGAGTTCGCCCGCCAGCATCCGGCCGCGGACGTAGGGCACCCCCTTCAGGGAGACCTCGCCGGCCTTGACGTCCAAGTCGACGCCCCAGCCCGCCGGCAGACGGACCTCGGCCTCCACGCGGACCATGCCTGTGACCCAGCGTGGCGTCGAGCCGCTTGCGTTGAGCTTCAGCACCATGCCCTTGCCGCTCTCGCGCAAGACCAGGTCGACGTTCTTGCCGTTCACCACCGGTTTGGTGATGGTCTCGTCGACCACGACATCGAGCTCGCCGGCCAGCAGGTCCACCCGTAGCCAACGCCGGTCCTTGGCCGTCTTGGGCCAGGGATCGGCGTCGTCGGAAGCCCGAGGCTCGACAGGGGCCGGTGGCACGGGGGCCGTCGGCGGTGCGGGCGGGGCCGGTGGCACGGGTGGTGCGGGCGGAGCGGGCGGGACAGGCGGCACAGGGGGTGCAGGGGGGGCGGGCGGGCTCGGCAGGTCGATCGGCGAGTCCGTCGGCACAGAGGAGAGGTGGACGTGCTGCGCTCCTTGGGTCGCGGGTGGGTCGGCTGGCTGCGACTCGCCGACGGTCCCGTCCAGGTCATCCAGGGAGGTCAGCGCATCGATCAACTCCTTGGCCTCCTCCTCGGTGATGGTGCCTGCCGCCAGCATGGCGCGCACCCGCTCCACGTCGCTCATCTCGTCTCCTTAAGCCCTGGCGCTCGGCGTCGCTGGCCGGTTGATCTCGATCTCGTTCCAGCGATCCCCGGTCTGGCGGTCAAGGCGATCGGCGAAGCGGGCCAGTCGGGTGGCGGCTGCGCGCAGGCCCCCGGCCATGCGCCTGCGACCCGATCCCTTCTGCGACCAACCCGCGGCGATGTGCTCGCGTTCGGCTTCCTGACGATAACGGTCGATCCGGTCAAGTGCAGCGTGCCAGGTCTGATGCAGATGCATGGTGACCTCCTCGAGAGGATAGTAATCTGCATCTATCAGATTGTCAAGCACGACTTTCTATTCTGTGAGTTTGACTCCTCGCGTCCAGCGGTAGGCCCCATCGACGAAGGCGTCGGCCTCGTATCCACGCGCCACCAGGTCGGTGCCCGTCTGGCGGACGCCCTCCGCCCAGTCCTTGGCCGTCTGCAAAGACTCGCGCCGCAGGCGCAGGATGTCCCTCGGCACGGCCTGCCACAGGACCGGGGCGTCCAAGCCGGTCCTTGGTTCGGACGGAGCGTCGCCCTCCTGGCTGCGCGCCAATGCCCACACGGGCTCCTGGCCGAAGCTGGTCACGGGCTCATCGAAGAGGGCGTCGCCCTCGACCAAGTAGTCGGCGGCGGCCGGATCGCGCGCGGCCCGGTCGCGCACCCTCGGTGAGAGCAGGTCCCAGAGGGCGACGTGGCGGTCGGTTGGCATCTCCCCTGAGAGATCGCCACCCAGCACGCCGTAGAAGTCCACCTGGTACTCGTGCACCACGGCGCCGAGGTGATGGAGGTTGAGCCGCGCGTTGCCCGACTGCAGGGGATCGAAGGTCCATGCGCACCAACCGAGGCCGCGCTCAAGGCACCAGCGCCGCTGGTACCACTTCAACCGCCGCCCCACCCCGAGTCCGCGCGCCTCCGGCAGCACGGCGGCCATGTGTGAGTGCATGCCCGTGCCGACCAAGCCGGGCTCATGCGGCAAGGCGGGGAAGCCGAAGACGAAGCCCACCAGCTCGCGGCCCATGAAGGCGCCGGCCACCAAGGCGCCGGCATGGAGCGCAGCGCGCATCTGCGGGCCGGAGACGACCTGGTTGTCGCTGTAGCCCCACACGGCCTTCTGCAAGCGCTCCACGCTTCGCAGGACATCGGTGGTCAGCAAGGGATGGATCTGCACCTCGGTGGTCATCGCCCCCGAGTCTATCGACTGTCCCCGCGTTCGTGCGTGGGTCGCGCGCTAAGCGGGGAACGGACGGCCCCTGGGCTCAGCCCTCCGCCTTGGTCTGCCGTCGGCCATGGGGCCGCCCGCGAAGGCTGAGGTGCGTCTCCTCCACCTTCCATCCGGTGACCCGCTCCACGTAGGCCTTGAGGTAGGCAGCCAAGGGCATGCCCTCGATCATCGGGGAGGGCACGTCGACCACCTCGCCCGTCTCGGGGCAGATGAGATGGTGGTGCGGCTCCACCGTGGAGTCGTACAAGGACTCCCCGTGTGCACCCTTGAACTCCCTGAGCAGGCCGACATCGGCCAGCACCCCGAGGTTGAGGTAGACGGTGGAGAGGCTGAGGTCCTCGCCCCGCTCGCGCAAGGCCTGGAACAGCGCCTCGGCGCTGACGTGCCTTGGCTGCTCGCCCATGTACATGAGGATGGCTTCGCGCGGTCTGCTGTAGCGCAGCCCGTGCTGGCGCAGCATCGACCGCATGTCCGACTCCTCGGTGGGGTGCGGCACGGCACCGACAGCCCCGCCGGTCCCCTGGGTCGTCCCCGGGTCCAGCAGGGCGTCCTCGCCCTTGGGCATGCCGTTGGCGTCGGGCGATCCCGCCCGTTCTCGCTCGCTCATGGTCCTCCACCGAGAGCCTTGGCCTCGTGGAGGCCATGCTAGCATCCGTCGGAACGGTTCCGAGTTCACGCGGATGGAGAAGGTGCGGGGTCCCCTCGGCCTGCTGCGCGCCGCTCAGCTCAGCAGATGCGCGACGGCCTCCCGCTCCTCGTTCAACTCCTGCTCGGTGACGCGCAAGGCCTCTCGAAGGCCTTCGTCCTGCGGCAGCCCTTCCACCACACTGACCTTCCCGCCCTGGATGGTGACGGGGAAGGAGTAGATCAGGCCTGCGCCCACGCCGTAGTGGCCATCGCTGGCGATGCCCATGCTGACCCAATCGCCCTCGGCCGTGCCTTGCACCCAGTCACGCATGTGGTCGATGGCGGCCGAGGCAGCCGAGGCGGCGCTGGACGCCCCTCGCGCAGCGATGATGGCGGCCCCCCGCTTCTGCACGGTGGGTACGAACTCGCCCTTGGCCCAGGCGGCATCCACCAGCTCGGTGGCCGGCTGGCCGGCCACCGTGGCCTGGCTCAGGTCGGGGACCTGGGTGCTGGAGTGGTTGCCCCAGATGGTCATGCGGCGGATCTGGTCGTTGCGCGCACCGGTCTTGGCGGCCAGTTGGCTGATGGCACGGTTGTGGTCGAGGCGCGTCATGGCCGAGAACTGGCTGGGGGACAGGTCGGGGGCGCTGCGCATGGCGATGAGGGCGTTGGTGTTGGCGGGGTTGCCGACCACCAGCACCTTCACGTCGCGGCTGGCGTGGTCGTTCAGGGCCTTGCCCTGTTGGGTGAAGATGGCGCCGTTGGCCGTGAGCAGGTCGTTGCGTTCCATACCAGGCCCACGGGGACGGGAGCCGACCAGCAGGGCCAGATCGGCCCCCTCGAAGGCGAGGTTCGGGTCATCGGTGGCCACGATGCCGTGCAGCAGAGGGAAGGCGGCATCGTTCAGTTCCATGACCACGCCTTCGAGGGCCTTCAAGGCCGGCGTGATCTCGAGCAGACGCAAGACGACCGGCTGGTCCGGGCCCAACATGTCTCCTGCGGCGATCCGGAACAGCAGGGCGTAACCGATCTGCCCCGCGGCGCCGGTGACCGCGACGTTCACCGCTGCTTTCATCGTTTCCTCCGTGGTGGCCGCCGATCGCTGGTCCCTTGGAACGCTGCTGCGGCCGCTCGATGGGCCATGCTACCAGACCCTCCCGCGCCGCCAGGACCCGCTCCCACGGCCCCTGGCTCCCGCCGAGCCACCACAGCGGCGGGCCGTTCCGGTGGCGTTGTTCCACGTGGAACATGGCCTCACGGGCCCGCGCCAGGTCGTTGCCCCGGCGTGGGTCCGCCTCAGGCCTGGTAGCCCAGCAGTTCCAGCAGGCGCTGCAACTCGTCCTCGTCGCCGAAGTGCAACTCGATGCGCCCGCGCTTCCCCCCCGCGATCCGCACCTTGGTGCCCGCGTGGCGGGTCAGTTGGGTCTCGAGCTCCTTGTAGCGCCGCTCGGCGGCGCCGTTGGCCTGCCGACGCGGGGAGGGCCGGCGCAGGGCCTCTGCCTCCCGCACCGAGAGCGCCCGCTGCAGCACCTGCTGCAAGGCCCAGTCTCGATCCTCTTCAGGCTGAGCGAGGATGGCGCGAGCGTGTCCCGCCGTGATCTTGCGCTGCCCAAGGGCATCAGCCGCCGCGGGTGGCAGGCTCAGCAGGCGCAGGGTGTTGGCCACCGCCGAGCGGCTGCGCCCGACGGCCTTGGCGACCGCCTCCTGCGTGAGGCCGAAGCCCAGGAGTTGCTGGAAGGCCAGCGCCTCCTCAAGGTCGTCGAGGTCCTCCCGTTGCAGGTTCTCGATGATGGCCGCCTCGAGGGTCTGCTGGTCGCTCAGTTCGCGGACCATCACCGGCACGCTGGCCAGACCGGCCAGTTGCGCCGCCCTGAAGCGGCGCTCACCCGCCACGATCTCGTAGCCGTCGGCCACCGGCCGGACCAGCAATGGCTGCAGAACGCCCTTCTCGACGATGGAGGCGGCGAGTTCTGCGATGGCGGCCTCGTCGAAGCGCTTGCGCGGCTGCAACGCGGTCACCCGCAGATCCTTCAAGGGCAGCTGACGCACCCCTGCATCGGGACGGGGCAACAGGGCATCCAGACCGCGTCCCAGGCCCCTAGTCTTGGCTGACACGTTCGATCACCTCCTCGGCAAGCGATCGGTAGGACAGCGCGCCAGACGAGGCGGGCGCGTAGTCGAAGATGGACAGGCCATGGGACGGCGCCTCGGCCAAGCGGACGGTCCTAGGGATGACGGCCTTGAACACCAAGGAGCCGAAGTGGCGCCGCACGTTCTCCTCGACCTGCTGCGACAGGCGGGTCCGCTGGTCGGCCATGGTGAGCAGCAGGCCCAACACCTGGAGCTCGCGGTTGAAGGAGGCCTTCACACGGTCGATGGTGTCCATCATGCCTGCGATGCCCTCCAGGGCGTAGTACTCACACTGCACGGGCACGACCAGGCGGTCGGCGGCCACCAAGGCGTTCAGCGTCAGGGCGCCGAAGGATGGCGGGGCGTCGAGGACGATGAAGTCGTAGTTGGGGCGCACCCCGATCAGGGCCTTGGCCAGCAGTTGCAGGTTCTCCTGGCTGGCGTCCAGTTCCAGCGAGGCCCCGGCCAGGTCGGCGGTGGCCGGCAGCACGTGCAAGGTCCCTGGCCCACTGCGTTGGATGGCCGACCGCGCCGAGGCGCGCCCCACCAGCACGTCGTAGACGCTGGTGTCGAGCAGGTCCAACTGCAGCCCGACGCCGCTGGTGGCGTTGGCCTGAGGGTCCAGGTCCACCAGCAGCACCCGTCGGTGCTCGGCGAGAGCCACCGACAGGTTGATGGCGGTGGTGGTCTTGCCGACGCCGCCCTTCTGGTTGATCACACCGATGATGGGCAAGCCCGGCCTCCCAGTGCCGTCGTGCAGCGAACTGCGGTGCGCACCGTACGGCCGACGCTGTGCATGGCGTACAGCGCTGCGTGCCGTCAGGCCGGCCACCCCGTCCATGGCGCCGAGGCCGTCGGTGACGGGCTCAGGCTCAGGTCCGCGAGGGCGTCAGGCGCACCGCGATCAAGGTACCACGCGTCCCCAAGGGCTCCACACGCAAGACCGAGGCCTCAGCCTGGCCACGGTAGGCAGACGCCAAGGCCTCCACCTCGGCCTCCCAAGCCGGACCCTTGCGACTCACCAGCAGCACCCCGTCGTCGGCCCACAGGTGGGCGGTGAGCTCCGCCACCCGCAGCAGGGAGGCGACGGCTTGAGCGGTGACCGCCACCACCGGGCCGATCTCATCGCGATGCAGCGTCTGCACATCGGCAGCGACCACCCGCACCCGATCCCCCATGCCGGTGTGGGCGACGACCTGCGTCAGGAAGGCGGCCCGTTTGCGACGGCGCTCCACCCAGCGGTGCGCCCACCCGCCCAGGCGGGCGGCGACCACCACAGCGGGCAGGCCCGCGCCGCTGCCCAGGTCCATCAACACCCCACCAGGCTGCGCCAACTCCCCGACGGCCGCGGCGTAGCGGTCAGCCTCAGCCAGCTTGGCGTCCAGGTCGGCCAGGCCCTGCGGGGACATCAGGTCCAAGGTGTCCCGGTAGCGGAGCAGCAGGCGCCGGTAGGCCTCGAGGGCTGCGGGGAGCGTGGCCTCGGACTTCGCTGCCCCGTTCACGCGGATGTCGACATCCTCAGGCGGCTGTTTCACGTGGAACATCGACCCGCGTCTTCAGGTGCACCGCCAGCGCCGTCACGTCGGAGTCCCGCACCCCGCGCAGACGCTGCGCCGCCGCCAGGTTGGCAGGACGCCCACGCTCCAGCGCCATACGCCCTTCGTGGGAGAGGCTGGCCACCGCATCGAAGCTCAGGCCTTCGAGGGACCAGCCCTCGTACTGCGCCCGGCCCGCCAACTGCTTCTGACTGCGCTCGATGTAGCCGGCGTAGCGCAGCAGCACCTCGACCTGCTGCGCCTCGCTCGGCGTGAGCGGTGCGCCCTCCGGCGCGCCAAAGCGGGCGATGACCGAGGCGTAGTCCTGGTCGGGCCGGCAGAGCACCGTTGCCGCCAGTTCGCCACCCACGCGACAACGGCCAAGGCGCTGCACCTCGGCACTGACCCGAGACAGGCTGCTGAGCACGGCGTCGCGACGCTGCGCGTCGACCAGACCCCAGTCGTGGCCTACTTGGCTGAGCCGCGCCTCGGCGTTGTCCTGGCGATGCAGCAGGCGATGCTCGTTGCGCGAGGTGAGCATGCGGTATGGCTCGTCGATGCCCCAGCGGACCAGGTCATCGAGCAGCACGCCAAGGTAGCCCTGGTCGCGTCGCAGGTAGACGGCAGCCTGTCCGGCCGCCCTGCGCGCGGCGTTGAGCCCGGCCACCAGGCCCTGCGCAGCGGCCTCCTCGTAGCCCGACGTGCCGTTGATCTGACCCGCGCTGAACAGGCCAGGCAACACCTTGGACATCAGGGTGACGTCCAACTGGGTGGGGTCGAGGGCGTCGTACTCCACCGCGTAGGCGTAGCGCTGGATCTCGGCCGACTCGAAGCCGGGCAGGGTGCGCACCATGAGGTCCTGCAGCTCGGGCGGCATGGAGCTGGAGAAGCCTTGCAGGTAGACCTCACTGGTGTCGACGCCGTCGGGCTCGACGAAGAGCAGGTGATGGTCCTTGTCCTTGAAGCGCACCACCTTGTCCTCGATGGAGGGGCAGTAGCGCGGCCCCTGGCCCTCGATGTCGCCGCCGTACATGGCAGACGCGCCGAGGTTGTCGGTGATGAGACGGTGGGTGGCCTCCGTGGTGCGCGTCAGCCAGGTGGGGCTCTCGGTCATGCGCGGGCCGGGCCGGCCACTGAAGGAGGAGGGCGGATCGTCGGCAGGCACGACCTGCAGCCCGGCGAAGTCCACCGAGGAGGCACGCACGCGTGGTGGGGTGCCCGTCTTGAAGCGCATCAGGGCGTGGCCGGTGGCCTGCAGCGAGGCCGTGAGGTGTCGGGCAGGCGCCTCCCCTTGCCGGCCGGCCTCGCGGCTGCGCCGCCCGTACCAGACGACCCCGCGCAGGAAGGTGCCGGTGCACAGCACCACGCTGGGGGCCGTCACCTCGCGACCGTCGACCATGCGCACGCCGGCCACCCGCTGTGCCTCGCCGCCGCCGGCCACCAGCAACTCGCCCACCTCGCCCCGCAGCAAGCTGATGCCAGCCGTGGCCTCGATGCGGTCTCTGGCGGCAGCGGCGTAGCCGTCACGCTCGTTCTGCACGCGCAGCGAACGGACGGCCGGGCCTTTGGAAGCATTGAGCGTGCGGCCGTGGATGGCCGTGGCATCGGCCAACTCGCCCATCCAGCCGCCAAGGGCATGCAACTCGAAGACCAACTGCGACTTACCCGGACCGCCGATGGCCGGGTTGCATGGCATGCGTCCGATGGTGTCAGGGTTGGGGAGGACCATGGCGACCGAGGCACCCACCTTGGCCGCGGCGGCCGCTGCTTCGATGCCGGCGTGACCACCACCGACCACGATGACGTCGTAGTCCGCCAACATGTGCTCCCCCTCCTCGCCCTCGGATTCGGCCGGGCCTGACAGCTCCTGCCAGCCTCCACGGCGACCTTGGACTCTAGCACGGTCGCCGTCCAGGACAGGCATCGGGGGCGCCAAGACGCTGCTGGCATGGTGTCGCCCCGCCCGAGACCGGACCCGTCACCAGACCTGGTAGACTGCCGGTCCGGCTGCGGCCATGCCAGTCCCTAAGCGCGAAGACCCAACGTCCTAGACGTGACTCCCGCCATCGGACGTAGGAGAGCGCAGCACCATCCGGCGAAGAAGGGACGGCCATCATGCTGGGTCGCGACCACGCCATCTGGGACGACGTTCTCGAGTACGTCCGAGGTCAGATCTCCGAGACCGAGTTCCGCACCTGGTTCAAACAGGTGCGCTTCCTCGGCGTCGGTGACGGGGTGTTCCAGCTCGGCGTCCCTCACTCCTTCGCCCGGGACTGGATCAAGAGCAAGTTCAGCACGGTGCTCGAACAAGCACTGGTCGACCTTGGTGTCGAGACGCCCAAGATCGGCTTCCAGGTGGTCGCTCCCGGCCCGCCCGAGCAGGTCGACATGTTCAGCGAGCCGCCGGCCAGCGAGACCCAGCCGCACGGCAAGAACGGCGCAGCCCCCCGGCTGAACAGCAAGTACGTCTTCAACAACTTCGTCGTCGGCCCCAACAACAACTTCTCCCACGCCGCGGCCTTGGCCGTGGCCGAGGCGCCTGGCAAGGCCTACAACCCGCTCTTCATCTACGGGGAGTCGGGCCTGGGCAAGACCCACCTGATGCAGGCCGTTGGTCACGAGGTGGGCGAACGCCAACCCAAGCTGCAGATCCAGTACATCACCACCGAGCAGTTCACCAACGAGCTGATCACCTCCATCCACGGGAACAGCATGGCGGCCTTCCGCGACCGCTTCCGCATGGTGGACGTGCTGCTGGTGGACGACATCCAGTTCCTGGCCGGCAAGGAGAGGACGCAGGAGGAGTTCTTCCACACCTTCAACGCCCTCTACGAGTCATCCAAGCAGATCATCATCAGCTCCGACAGGCCGCCCAAGGACATCCCCACCTTGGAGAACCGCCTGCGCAGCCGCTTCGAGTGGGGCATGATCACCGACATCCAGGCACCCGAGCTGGAGACCCGCATCGCCATCCTCAAGATGAACGCCGAGTACCGCGGGGTGAAGGTCCCTCCTGAGGTCATCGACTACATCGCCCGCCACGTCACGAGCAACATCCGCGAGTTGGAGGGTGCCCTTGTACGCACCATCCTCTACACCTCTATGAACCAGGAGCCGCTGACCCGCGCCACGGCGGCCAAGGCGCTCTCCTCAGTGTTCGCCTCAAGTGACCCGAGCCTGACCATGCCAGAGATCCTGCGGGTGACCGCCGAGCACTTCTCGCTCTCCCCAGAGGACCTGAGGTCCAAGGGCAGGCGGCAGGAACTGGTGGCCGGACGCCAGGTGGCCATGTACCTGATCCGTGAGTTGACCTCACACAGCTACCCCGAGATCGGCCAGTACTTCAGTGGTCGCGACCACTCCACGGTGATGTACGCCGTGCAACGCGTGACCGACCACTTGAAGGACAACGAGGACCTGGCACGCAAGCTGCAGCGCATCAAAGAGACCCTGATCTGAGTCGCCAGACCCCTGCTGTGGACAAAGCTGTGGAAGAGTTGTGCACAAGCTGTGGACTGGCCTGTGTACAACCCGTCTCGCCGACAGCCTGTGGATGGGGGCGGAGAACTCGGTCGGCCATCCACAGGCTGCCACCACCCATCCACAGTTGTGTCCACAGGTGGGATCACGTGACAGACGCCTTCCAAGTCACTTCTCCACACCCTCCACAGGGCCTACTAAGTCAATGATCCACACCCTCTATCCCTGAGGTTTCGGTCGACCCCAGGCTTGAAGCCCTCCTTTCCCATGTCCGAGCTTGCCAGATGGAACAGGTCGAGTCTCAGCGAACTAGGCAGAAACCAAGCAAGACACGGCTCCAGCCCGGCCTTTCCTGACCGGACAGTGGTTCCATCCGGTATGCTGCGAGCGCCCCGAGCCGCCATCCGGCGCGCCCCAGGAGGACCTAGGCCGACATGAAGGTGCACATCCCCACCAAGATCCTCGCCGAGACGCTCGGACACGTGGACCGTGTGATCCCGGCGCGCTCCGTCAACCCAGGCCTCAACCTCGTCAGGATCGACCTCGAGGAGGGTCTGCTCACCTTCAGCGGCTCCAACATGGACATCGACGTCAGGTCGGTGGTGGGTGCCGATGTCGAGGGCATCGGCAGCGTCGCCTTGCCCGCCTCGGTCTTCAGCCAGGTGGTGCGCGCTCTGCCGGCCGACATGGTGGACCTCGACTTCGGTGACAACGAGTTGGAAGTGCGGTCGGGCAACTTCTCGACGCGGCTGCAGCTGGTGGCGCCCGAGTCCGCCCTGAACCTGTCCTTCAGCGAAGCCTTGGCCGGCGAGGTCGACGGATCGGCCCTGGCCAACGCCCTCGAGCACGTGCGCTACGCCGCTGCGGTGGCCGACTACCAGGCCGTCTACCGTGGGGTGAAGCTCGAGTTGCACGACGATCACCTTCGTGCGGTGGCCAGCGACGGCTTCCGCCTCGCCTCCTACCATCTGCCGCAGAGCACGGGCCTCGACGCCGATTTCATCATCCCGGCCCGCAGCGTCGACGAGTTGGTCAGGACGCTGCAGTCCGGCCCTGCCTGGCTGGGTCTCGACGACGCCCAGCTCACGGTCCGCTCCGGCGGCACCACCCTGAACCTCAAGCGCATGGAAGGCAGCTTCCCGGACTACAACCGGGTGATCCCCAAGAGCTTCCCCGTCAGCGTCACCCTGCCAGCGCAGGACCTGGCGGAGGCGGTGGCGCGGGTGGCGGTGATGGCGGACAAGTCGGCCAACCACCGTGTCGACCTCTTCATCAAGGACGGCACCATGCAGATCACGGCCGAAGGCAGCTTCGGTCAGGCGCGCGAGTCCATGGCTGTCATGCAGGAAGGCAGCGAGGACGAGATCGCCTTGGCCTACAACGCCAAGTACCTGACCGACGCCGTGAGCAGGGTGAGCGGAGAGCTGCAGATTCGCCTGTCCGGCGCCACCACACCGTCTGTCCTGCACGACCTGGCCGATCCCGCCTACCTGGCACTGATCGTCCCCCTGCGCACCAACTGAGCGGTCCTGCCTGGCACGGGGCAGGCGCCCCGCCCAGCGGGAGGCCCGGCCACGTTCCCACGGAAGGATCCTGACCCATGACCACCATCGAAGATGTGCAAGCCCTCGAGGTCCTCGACTCGCGCGGCAACCCCACCGTGCGAGCCGCTGTGCAACTGGCCAGCGGATCGGTGGGCGTGGCCACGGTGCCATCCGGCGCCTCCACCGGCGCCCACGAGGCCGTGGAGTTGCGGGACGGCGGCGCCCGCTACCAGGGCAAAGGCGTGCTCAAGGCCGTGGAGAACGTCAACAGCCTCATCGCAGAGGAGGTCATCGGCCTCGACGCGATGGACCAGGCCGGCCTCGACGCTGCGCTGATCGAGCTGGACGGCACCCCCAACAAGGCCAGGCTTGGCGCCAACGCCACCTTGGCCGTGTCGATGGCCGCTGCCTGCGCGGTGGCCGACACCGTTGGGCTCCCCCTCTTCCGCTACCTGGGCGGGGTGAACGGCCGGGTGCTGCCTGTGCCGATGCTCAACGTCCTCAACGGCGGCAAGCATGCAGACAACAGCGTCGACATGCAGGAGTTCATGCTGGCGCCGATCGGCTTCAGCAGCTTCTCCGACGCGCTGCGTGCCGGGGTGGAGACCTTCCACGTGCTGAAGAAGGTGCTCACGGACCGCGGCTACAACACCAACGTGGGTGACGAAGGCGGCTTCGCGCCCGACCTCGGCAGCAACGTCGAGGCCGTCGAACTGCTGATCGAAGCCATCGAGAAGGCCGGCTACACCCCGGGCGAGCAGATCGCCCTTGCGCTCGACCCCGCATCCACCGAGTTCTACAAGGACGGTGCCTACCGCCTCTCGGCCGAGGGCAAGGTCATGAGTTCAGAGGAGATGGTGGCCTATTGGGCCGACTGGGCCGAGCGCTACCCCATCGTCTCCATCGAGGACGGCTTGGCCGAGGACGACTGGGAGGGTTGGGCCGCACTGACCCGCGCCATCGGCGACCGGGTGCAGCTGGTGGGTGACGACCTCTTCGTCACCAACGTCGAGCGCCTCGGCAGAGGCGTGAGGGAGGGCATCGGCAACGCCATCCTGGTCAAGGTCAACCAGATCGGCACCCTCACCGAGGCCATGGACGCCATCGGCTTGGCCTCCAGCGCCGGGTTCCGCAGCATGATCAGCCACCGCTCCGGCGACACGGAGGACACCTTCATCGCCGACCTGGCGGTGGCGGTCAACGCCGGGCAGATCAAGACGGGCTCCGCCAGCCGTTCCGACAGGGTGGCCAAGTACAACCGCCTGCTGGCCATCGAGGCCGAGCTCGACGGCAGGGCTCGCTACCTGGGACGCGCAGCCTTCCGCTCGTGAGCAAGTTCCGCCGTACCAAGATCGTCGCCACCTTGGGGCCAGCCTCCAGCGATCCGGAGCGCATGGCCGCCTTGGTCGAGGCCGGCGTCAACGTCTTCCGCCTCAACTTCTCGCACGGCAGCGCCGACGTGCACCGCAACAACGTCGCCGTCATCCGCGACATCGCGGCGCGCCTCGACGCCAACGTCGGCATCCTGCAGGACCTGCAGGGGCCCAAGATCCGGGTTGCGCGCTTCGCCGATGACCGCATCACCCTGGCGGCCGGCGACACCTTCACGCTCACCTGCGCCGACGACAGCCCGGGCGACCAGCAGCGCGTCGGCGTGACCTACCCCGGCCTCGTCAACGACGTGGCGGTGGGGGACAAGCTGCTGCTCGACGACGGGCGCCTGACGCTCAGGGTCACCAGGCTCAGCGGTCAGGACATCCAGACCGAGGTGGTGATCGGCGGCACGCTGTCGAACAACAAGGGCATCAACATCCCCAACGCCGACCTCTCCATCCCTGCACTCACCGACAAGGACGTCGAGGACCTGAAGCTGGGGGCCGAGCTGGACGTCGACTGGGTGGCCATGTCCTTCGTGCGCAGTCGCGACGACCTGCTGCTGGCCCGCCACTACCTCTCCAAAGAGGGCAGCAACGCCAAGCTGATGGCCAAGATCGAGAAGCCCACCGCGGTGGAGCGCTTCGCCGAGATCCTGCGCGAGGTGGACGGGGTCATGGTGGCCAGGGGCGACCTTGGTGTGGAGATGCCGCCAGAGAAGGTGCCGCAGATCCAGAAGCTGCTGATCCGTGCCTGCCGCGAGGCGGGCAAGCCGGTGGTCACCGCCACCCAGATGCTTGAGTCGATGATCTCCAGCCCCAGCCCCACGCGCGCCGAGTCCTCCGACGTGGCCAACGCCATCTACGACGGCACCGACGCGGTCATGCTCTCCGCCGAGACGGCCGTCGGCCAGTACCCCGTCGAGGCGGTGAGGATGATGGACCGCATCGCCCGCACCGTGGAGAACGACGAGCACTACGTGCAGAGCATGCGCAGCCAGGCCCCGCGGCCAGACGAGACCACCGCCGACGCCGTGTCGCTCGGCGCCTGCGACATGGCCTCCAACCTGGGGGCAAGGCTCATCGTCACCTTCACCTCGAGCGGCACCACCGCGCTGCGGGTGGCCCGCAACCGGCCGGCCGCGCCGGTGCTGGCGCTGACGCCGTCCGAGCGTGCCCTGCGCCAGCTCTCGGTGGCCTGGGGCGTCTTCCCCCGCCTCACCGACGACATCCACAACACCGACGAGATGGTGGAGGTGGCCCACAGGGTCATCACCGAACGCGGCCTGCTGGAGCCCGGCAGCCGCTACGTCATCACCGCCGGCGTGCCCTTCGGCATGCGGGGGACGACCAACATGATCCGGGTGGAGCGGTACAGGCCTTAGTGGGCATCGAACTCAGGTGAAAGAGGCCGCCTGCGCTTGGGAATCCAAGCGCAGGCGGCTGCGGAACAAGGATGCAGACGCGATTCAGGCCTCGGCCTGCACCTCGAGCTTGAGGTCGATGACCACGTCGGGGTGCGGGCGGTAGGGCACCACGTAGCCGCCCAGGGTCTTGATGGGCTGGGTCAGCTCGATCTTGCGGCGATCCAAGTCCACGTCGAAGGCGGCCTTGACGGCGTCGGCGATGTCGCGGTTGCCGACCGAGCCGTAGATGCGGTCCTCGCCGGCCTTCACGCGGATGGTGACGCTGGCGTCGCCCAACAGCTCGCGCAGGCGCTCGGCGTCGGACTTGCGCTCGGCCAGCTGCTTGGCGCGCTGCAGCAGGCGGGCCTGCAGCTCACGCTGGTTGGACTTGGTGGCCGGCAGGGCAAGGCTCTGCGGCACCAGCCAGTTGCGCGCGTAGCCCGGGCGGACACGGACCACGTCGCCGGCCTCGCCCAACTTGGCGACGGGTTCGAGCAGGATGACGTTCACTTGCGGACCAGCTTCTCCGTGATGGGGATGATGGCCAGGATGCGTGCACGCTTGATGGTGAGCGCGAGCCTACGCTGGTACTTGGCGTTCACGCCGGTGCGGCGACGGGGCAGGATCTTGCCGGTGTCGCTGATGAAGCGACGCAGCATCCGACCGTCGTGGTAATCGGTGACCTCGAGCTCACCGGTCGAGAAGGGGCAGACCTTGGGGCGACGGCCGCGACGGCCACCGCCGCGCTTGCGCTTGTCGGCGGCAGCGCCGCCTCTGGATGATTCTCTGGCCATTAAAAGGGAAGATCCTCTTCTGGTGGGAACTCTTCGTCGATGTCGAGCTGACGCGTCTGGGCGCGTTCGCCACCGGCCGTAGCGGACGATGCCGCCGCCGGCCTGGCGACGCGGGTCGCGGGCCCACCGGCCCCGGGACCCCGTGTCAGGTGCTCCACCCTCGAACCTTCGATGCGGGTGGTGTAGCGCTTGTTGCCTTCCTTGTCCGTCCAGTTGTCGTTGACCAGCCGCCCGATGACGAAGACCGGATCACCCTTGGCCAGCGAGGCGCTTGCCTCGGCCATCTCACGCCAGACGTTGACGTCGACGTAGTGGGTGCGTTCCTGATCGGCGCCCTGGCGGTCGCGGAACTTCTCGTTGACGGCCACGGTGAAGCGGGTCACCGCCGCGCCGGCCGGCGTGTAACGCAGCTCGGCGTCGCGGGTGAGGTTGCCGACCACCAGCACATGGTTCAGCGCGTCGCGCAGGCGTTCCTGCCCGCGGGCGTCGCTCACCGTCGGCGTGTCGCCACGGCCGCCGAAGCCGAGCTGCTCCACCCGGTTGGCGTTGATGTCGAGGGCGCTGCGCTTCTGGCCGTCGGGGGTGTCCCAACTGCGGTGGTTGAGGCGACCCTCGATCAGCACCGGATGGCCTGCCTCGAGCTGGTTGGCCAGCGACTCGGCGTAGCCACCGAAGACTGTGGCGCGGTGGTACCAGGCCAACTCGCGTGGCTGGCCGTCGTCACCGATGACGTGGTCGTTGCCTGCCACGTTCAACTCCAAGATGGCCAGGCCACTCGGGGTGTAACGCAGCTCGGGCGCTTGGGTCAGCGTCCCGACAAGGTAGATGCTGTTCAGTCCTCTGGCCACCTCGGGCTCCTCACTGCCGGTCTAGATGTAGGACGGACGTGCCGTGCTCAGGCGGGGGTGCCTTCGCTTTCGGCGGGAGCGGGCTTGGGCTTGCGGGTCTTCCACTCCGGACGGTCCTTGACGACCAGCACACGCATGACGTTATCGCGCTGACGCAAGGCGGCCTCGATGGTCTTGGGTGTGTTGCCTGGAAGCTCTAGGCGATAGATGAGGTAGTAACCCTCGTTGCCCTTGCGGATGGGGTACGCCAGACGGCGGATGCCCCACTCCTCCAACTGCAGCACGGTGCCCTGGGCGCGTTCGAGCTGAACGGCCACGGCGTCCTTCTCAGTCTGCACCTGAGCTTCGCTCAGGCTGGGATCCAAGATGATGTTGAGGTCGTACTTGGCGATGTCGGCCACGGTACACCTCCTCTCACAACTGGTGGTGTCGACTTGGCCGCGCGATACCGAAGACCCAACCGCACGAGGCGTGACCTGACGGTCGCGATGTCGTGGCCCCGGCGCCTGGACGGCGTGATCAGGGCGTGTTCGCGGCCGCGAGAGCGGCGCTGGCCTAGCCAGGCGCGAACGAGGATGGGAGCCGTCGGTCGAAAGCTGCTTCCCCGCAGGGGGAGCGGCCACTCGCGCGGGGGTCGTCACCCTCCCCAGCGTAGGCTCGCGGTCCGCACGCAGGGCGTGCGGAGTCCGAAGGGGGAGTGTAGCACAGACGGAGAACGCGGTCTCGGCCAGCTGTGGCGCCGACATGGGGTTTGTGCGATGCAGCCGGGTGCGCAGACAGGGAAGATCGGCGATGAGATCTCGGAGAATCGGCGAGCAGAGGTCGGAAGAGCGGAGGGAAGGGGTGTGGAGCGGACCATGATGGATGCCACCGTGGATTCCGTGGTGCTCCGCCCTCAGGACGCCACCCCCACCCCCTCCCGCACCACGTCGTGCACCCCCAACCCACTCAGGTAGTTCCCCACCACCGCCACCCCCGGCCAACGCCCCGCCAACGCCTGCCGCACCGTGTCGATGCGCGCCGCGTGCCCCACCGTGTACTGCGGCACCGCACCGCGCCAACGCCCCACCCGCACCGCCTCGGGCTCGGCCACGATGCCCATGACCTTCTCCAGGTCGCGCCGCACCGCGGCCACGGCGTCCCCGTCGCCGAGCTCGGCGAAGCCGGGATCGCGCGTGCCGCCAGCCAGCACCCGGAGCAGTGCCTTCCCTTTCGGCGCGCGATCAGGGAACAGCGCCGAGCTCCATTGCAGCTCCAGGACCCGCACCCCTTGGCCGCGCGGCAGCAGCACCCCGGCGGCGTCGAGCGTCCGCGGCACGTCGATGCGGTCGAAGCCAAGGGAGATCAGCGTCAGGCTGCTCTGCCGGACCCCGCCAAGGGCGTGGGCGGCAGCAGGCACCGTGGGCGCCAGCAGCGCGGCCGTCTGTTCGGCCGGCAGGGCCAGCACCAGGATGTCCGGCGTCAGGCGCTCGCCGTTCTCCGTCAGCACGGCGGGTGCTTCTGGCGAGGCCCCTTGCTCCAGCGTGACCACCCGCGAGTTCAGGCGCAACCGGGCACCCAACGCGGCTGCCAAGGCTTCCACCCACACGCCCATGCCGTCGTCGAAGCCGAGGAAACCCTCTGGCAGCGGCCCTGTCGTCTGCCGCCTCCCGTTGCCCCGCTCGGCCGCCAGCCCCCGCAGCAGCGAGCCGCCATGCGCCAGCTCCAGGCGCCGCAGCCGCGGGAACAGCGCATCGAGTGACAGCTCGCGCGGATCACCGCCACAGACGCCGGCCACCAGCAGGTCGCCGAAGACACGCGCGGCCTCGAAGCCGAAGTGGCGGGCCAGGAAGTCGTGCACCGTCTCCTCGCGCTGCAGTGGCCGGGCCAGCAGTGGTTCGCTCAGCGCCCGCAGCCGCCCTGGCGGCGAGAGCAGCTCGCTGCGCAGTAGGCCGCCGCTGCTTCGGGGCAAGGGGCGTAGGCCGCCGTCCCAGTAGACGTAGCGCCGATCGGCGGCGGCCTGCGCAGGACGGACCCGTGGCGCCAGGCCCAAGGCCTCCAGCAGCTCGCCGGTCTGCTGCACCCCCCCGTGGAAGCCCTGCGGCCCACGCTCGAAGAGGTAGCCGTCCACCCGCTCGCTGCCGACCTGGCCGCCGGGGGCGGCCCCGGACTCCAGCAGCGTCAAGTCCAGCTCCGGAGCGGACCGCGTCAGGGTGTAGGCGGCGCTCAGGCCGGAGAGCCCGGCGCCGATCACCACGGCGCTGCGCGGCGGCATGGCGGTCTAGACCGCCTGCTCAGGGGGCAGCAGGTGCACCGAACTGCTCAGAACCGCCGACTCCACTCGCTAGGCCAGCGCTCGATGACCACCTTGGTCTGCGTGTAGAACTCGAAGCCGTGGGCACCTTGCGCGTGCAGGTCGCCGAAGAAGCTCTCACCCCAGCCACTGAAGGGAAAAGGCGCCATGGGGGCGGCCACACCAAGGTTGATGCCCACATTGCCTGCCTTGACCCGCTGACGGAACGCGCGCGCCGCGGCGCCGGAGGCGGTGAAGAGGCAGGCCTGGTTGCCGAAGGCGCGGTCGTTGACCATGGCGATGGCCTCGTCCAAGTCGGCAGCGACGCTGATCGACAGCACCGGCCCGAAGATCTCGGTGCGGGCGGTGTCGCTGCGCGGGTCGACGCGATCCAGGATGGTGGGGTGCACGAAGTGGCCGTCGGCCAGCTCCGGGCCAGCGCGGCCGCGGCCGTCCACCGCCAGCTCGGCGCCTTCGCTCACGCCATGGTCGATGAGCCGGTGGATGCGCTCGCGGCTGGCCTGGTCGATGACCGGCCCCATCTCCACGCCTTCAATCAAGCCGTTGCCCACCACCCGCGTGCTGGCGGTCTCGCTCAGCGCAGGCAGGATCAACTCCCTTGCCGCGCCCACGGCGATGACCTGGCTGGTGGCCAGGCAGCGTTGCCCGGCGCAGCCGAAGGCGCTGTCGGTGAGGATGCGGCTGGTCATGGCCATGTCGGCGTCTGGCATCACCACGGCAGGGTTCTTGGCGCCGCCTTGGCACTGGGCGCGCTTGCCGTTGGCGGTGGCGCGGGCGTAGATGTACTTGGCCACCGGCGTGGAGCCGACGAAGGAGATCGCCGCCACCCCTGGGTGGTCAAGCAGCGCGTCCACCGCCTCCTTGCCACCATGCACCAGCTGCACGACGCCGGCTGGCAGGCCCGTGCGCGCCAGCAGCTCCACCATGAACTGCGAGCTCAGCGGCACCTTCTCGCTCGGCTTGAGGATGAAGGCGTTGCCGGCCGCCACCGCGTATGGCAGGAACCACAGCGGGATCATCGCCGGGAAGTTGAAGGGGGTGATGGCGGCCGCCACGCCAAGCGGCTGGCGGATCATGTGCTCGTCGATGCCGCGGGCGATGTCCTCGATGTTGGTGCCCTGCAGCAGGCTGGGCGCGCCGCAGGCTGTCTCCACGTTCTCGATGCCGCGTTGCAGCTCGCCTACGGCCTCGGCGAAGGTCTTGCCGCATTCGCGGGTGATGGTGCGCGCCAGCTCCTCCTGGTGCTCTTCGAGCAGCGCACGGAAGCGGAACAGCGGCCGCACCCGCTCCACCACCGGCACCATGGCCCAAGCCGCAGCCGCCTCGGTGGCGCGGCGCACCGCCAGGTCGACGTCATCCGCCGTGCTCAGCGGCACCCGGCCGAGCAGTTCGCTGGTGGCGGGGTTGCGCACCTCGCGGTAGTTCTCGGTGTGGGGCCTTGCCCACTCGCCGCCGACGTGGTTGAGGAGGTCCATGCCCCCGAGCCTAACCGCTCAGTTGGTCGGGAAGCGCCGGTTCCACGGTGACTTTGTCACCGCCGTGCGGCGGTAGGGGGCCACCGGGTTGAGCACGTTGCGGCACTGCGGGTTGACGCAGCCGGGGCAGCGGAAGCCGTAGTTGGGGCTGGCCGCCTCGCCGCTGCGCAGGTGATCGGCCACGATGTCGGCCAGCGCGTCCTGGAACTCGGGCATGCCGTTGAAGGCCGGCGCCCGGTGGAACTGGCTGATGCCCACCTCATGCGCCAGCTCGCCGTACTCGATGTCCAGCTCGTGCAGCGTCTCGATGTGGTCGCTGGTGAAGGCGATGCCGACCACCAGCACCTTCTTGATCTTCTTCTTGCCCAGCTCCTTGATCACGTGCTCGGTGGATGGCCCGAGCCACGGCACCGGGCCGACGTCCGACTGGTAGGCCACCAGGTACTCGTGCCGGTAGCCCAGCCGCTGCATCACCTCGTGCACCGATGCGCCCACCTCGGCCGGGTAGCTGTCGCCACGGTTGATGACGTCGAGCGGCAGCGAGTGCGCGCTGAAGAGCAGCAACACGTCGTCGCGCTCTTCCTCGGCGAAGCTCTGCAGGCCCATGCGCACCGTCTCGGCCATGGCGTCGGCGAAGCCGGCGTGCACCGGCCAGCGGTCGATGACCGACCAGCGGAAGGCGTCCTTCAAACCGGTGCGCCGCGCGGCGCGCCACAGCTCGTTGACCGATGAGCCGGTGGTGGAGCAGCTGAACTGCGGGTACTGGGTGAAGGCCACAGCCCGCTTGACCCCGTCGGCGGCCATGGCCTTGAGGGCGTCGTCGCTGGTGGGATCGATGTAGCGGAAGGCCACGTAGAAGCGGTGCGGCGCGGTCTCTGGCGAGATGCGGTCCAGTCGCTCCACCATGCCGCGGCCCTGCTCCTCGGTCCAGTGCTGGATGGGCGAGCCGCCGCCGATCTCCTGGTAGTGCTGCTGGATCTTCTTGGTGCGCCGGTTGGCGATGAAGGGGCCGAGGAAGTCCTGCATGGGTAGCTGGATGATCTCGCGGTCCTTGAAGAGGGCGTTCAGGAAGGGGTTGACCCCCTCCAGGTCGCGGGGCCCGCCCAGGTTCATCATGACGATGCCGGTCGGTCCCCGTGATTCCGTGCTCATGCTCTGGCCTCCAGGTGGTTCGGCGCCGGGCGCTCCGGCTCCGGGGTGAAACGGTAGCCCACGCCCCAGACGGTGTGGAAGTGGGCGGGTACAGCAGGGTCGGGCTCGAACAGCTTGCGTAGGCGCAACAGGACGTTGTCGATGGTGCGCGAGCTGGGGAAGGCCTGGCCGCCCCAGACCTCGTCCAGCAGCTCGTCGCGACCCACCACCTCGCCGGCGCGGCGCGCCAGCACCTTGAGCACGCCGAGTTCACGGGCGCCAAGCGTCTCCCTGCGCCCGTCGGCCAGGATGGCCAGGTAGGCGGGCAGGTCGATGTGGTGGCCGGCGAAGCTGAGCGACACCGGATCGTCGGTCTTGACGGCGTCCCAGCGGCGGCGGCGCAGCAGGGCCTCGACGCGTAGCAGGAACTCGGGCAGGTGGAAGGGCTTGGCCAGGTAGTCGTCCCCACCGGCGCGCAGGCCGCGCACGCGGTGCGGGGCCTCGCCCAGGGCGGAGAGGAAGAGCACGGGGGTGTTGTCGCCCGCCTCGCGTCGGCGCCTGCACAGGGCGAAGCCGTCCATGCCTGGCAGCATGACGTCGAGCACCACCAGGTCGACGCCACCGTCGCGCCAGGCGCGTTCCCCGGCGGGGCCGTCGGCTGCCAGGGTGACCCGGTGGCCCTCGGCCTCGAGGTTGTCACGCAGCACGTCGGCCAGGCCGAGCTCGTCCTCGACGATGAGCAGATGAGCACCGGTGGCTGGGCTCTTGGCCCCGAAGGCTGCGCTCACGCCGGCCGGCCTTCTGCCAGGTCGGGCAGGTCAACAGCGAGATCGTCAGCGGCCACGTCCGGCGTCCCGGCCGAGGCTTCGGGGTCGGCGCCGACGCGGCGCGGCAGCACGAGGCTGAAGCGGCTGCCGCGGCCGACCGGGTTGGCGCCGACCTGCACCCAGCCGTGCATGGACTCGACGATGCTGCGCGTGAGGTGCAGGCCAAGGCCGACCCCCGCACTGGTGCGGGTCATCTCGTCGCCAGCGCGGTAGAAGGCCTCCCAGATCTTGCGGCGCTCGGACTCGGGCAGGCCGGGCCCCTCGTCGTCCACATGCAGGCGCACCAGGTCGCCGTCGGCAGCCAGCGAGAGGGTGATGGGCTTCAGCGGACCGGGGCTGTACTTCACGGCGTTGTCGAGCAGGTTGTTCAGGGCGATGGCGAAGGCCTCTGGCTCCAAGGAGACCGGCAGGGCCTCGGCTGCGTAGACCAGTCGCAGACGTGCGCCCCTTGCCTCGAGCCCCTCGCGCACGCGTCCGACCAGGCCCTGCACCAGGGCGTTCAGCTCGGCGGCCTCGAGCACCGGTGCGGCGCCGGCCGACTGCAGCCTGGCGCTGGCCAACACCTGCTCGCTGGTCCGCTCGAGGCGGTCGAGCTCGGTCTCCATGCGCCTCAGGTAGTCCACCGTGCGCTCCGCCGAGCCGGGGCGAAGGCGCAGGGTCTGCACCAACAGCCTCAGCGTGCCGATGGGGGTCTTGAACTCGTGGCTGACGGCGCTGAGGAAGTTCTGCTGACGCCGCTCAAGCTCGCGCTCGGCGCGCAGGATGCCGCGCAGCGCCAGAAGGGCGGCCGTCGCAAGGGCCAGCGCGGCCAGGCCTGCCCACAAGGGCAGACGCAGGGCGGCGGCGTCCCGCTGGGCGTAGGCCTGGATCACCTGCGGATCGAGCGACCAGCGCGGCGTGGCGCCGACCGGGGCGGGTTGGAAGTTCAGATGGGGGAAGTAGCCGAGCAGCACGGGCAAGGACTCTGGCGCCACGGCCAGCAGCGTCTCGGCCGCCCGAAGGTCGCGCGCCCAACCGAGGGCACGCGTCTCGGCCTCCGCACCGATGCGACGCTCCAGCGACCACCACCAGACCAGCGGCGACAGCAGCACCGCCACCATGGCCAAGGCGAGGGCCAAGGCGGCCACCCTCCTGCGGTGTGAGCGTTGGGGCTCGTTTTGGTTGCCTCTCACGCTGGCGCGTCCTCCTGCTTGGCCGACAGGGCTAGCCCGGCCGCCGATCTGGCCAGGCGGGCAGGTTACGCCGGTCGACCCACCCAGGTGTCACCAGAGTGTCACGACCGGCGCGGCCCGTGCGGTCGCAGGAGACCCTGCGCGGGCGGCAGGGGGCCTCGGCCCAGAGCCTGTAGGTCAGTGCCTAGCGCGCGGCACCCATGGGTCGGACGGCCATCTAGCCTCCTTGGACGCGCCGACGCCGGACCGGAGAAGCCGACACCGGGTCGCCGCCTGATCCGCCGGGCCGTTGCAGGCCCGCCGAGAGGAGACCGAGATGTCGAGAGACCGTCACCGCCGCCATGCCCCGATCTGGGGTCTGTTGGCCACCTGTTGCGTGCTGCTGGCCGCCTGCCAGTCGCCACCGCGCCCCGTCGGCGACGCCTGGACGGCGGCCGACCTGGCCGAGGTGTTCGACCTGAGCGAGCTTGGCGCCACGCTCGGCCTTGCGCCATCTGGCGACCACCTCCTGCTGGATGGCCGCGCCCTGCCTGCCGAGGTCCTGGCGGCCTTCCCCCACATGACCCACGGCAGGACAGGCAACCTGCTGCGGCTCTCGGCCGACGCCCTGCTCGCCATGGCGCCCGATGTCGCCACCCACCTCCTGCTGGCCAGCCCAGCCGAGTTGCGCGCTCACCTGAGCGACGTCGGCCTTTCGCTGCCCGAGTTGCGGCGTGCATGGGGATCTCGCGGCGAGCTCGACCTCGCGGCGCTGCACGCCGTCGCCGAGCGCCTTGACCGAGGTGGCGCCGGCCAGGCGGGCAACGGCCTTGCCTCCATGGCAGGCACGCGTCTGCTCGACGTGCTGGGGGTCAAGCGATGACCCGGCGCCTGCTGGCCGTGCTGCTGCTCTGCCTGCTCCTGCCCTTGGCCGCAGCTGGCGGCGGGGGTGGTGGTGGCAAGCCCGCGCCCGGCCCCAAGAAGCCCACCCCCGACCCTGAGCCGCCTCCCACCTTCAGCGCCGCCCAGTACCGCAACTCGGTGGTCAGCGGCTCGTCGTCCGGCGCCTCCATCGACGCATGGACCTGCGCCGTCCCGGCACCGGGCATCTACACCATCGCCTACGCCTCGGCCTCCACCAGCGCCGGCTACCCATCGAGCTACTTCGCCCACAACGTCCGGCTCTACGTCAACGGGCGTCTGGAGGCGCGCTCCCCCGATGTCAGCCAGGTCGTCGGTGCGGCAGGGCCGACGAACTACATCACCTCCATCCCACCGATCGAGGTGAGCAAGCGGCTGTCGTGCCCGGTGGCTTTCGTCGCCACCATCGAAGCGAGGGGCTGGCACAAGGCCATCTCCATCCTCGGCCACTCGGTCACCCTGGACAGCTACAGCGAATGGCGGCACTGAGGTGGGCGGCGCCGCTGGCGATCGCCCTGGCCGCCTGGTCGCCTTCACCGGCCTTCGCTCAGCCTTGCGGCGCGGTGCAGGGGCTGGGGATCGCCACCACCACCCGGTTGCTGGCCGAGGACGGCGGTCACGTGCTGGAGATGACGGCCGAGCTGTTCGCCGCCCCGCTCGCGCCACAGCGCTTCCGTCCGCTGGTGCTGGTCGACGGACGCCTGACCCACGACCTTGGGCCTCAGGAGCTTGGCTGCGAGGAAGAGATGACCTGGCGCACGCCGCCGCTGACGGTGCGGCAAGGCGTCCATTGGTTCCTCGTCCGCTGGCCGGAGGTCCCGGAGGCCTTGTCTGCGCTGGACTTCAGCCAGGCCGTCACCACCTTCGGCGCGCAGCCGCCTGCCACCCGGCCATGGGGCGACGCCGAGCTGCGCAGGCCCGTTGGCGCCTCGCCTTCTCCCCGACGCGTCGGCGACGGCTTCCGCTGGCGTGAGGCCACCCCAGATGACCAGGAGGACGACCTGATCGTCCTCCTGGACGCCGCTGGCGAACCGCAGCCCGACCGCTTGGTCCGCCTGCGGGTGGGTGAGGCCGCGACCATGCGGGTGCGCTACCTGGGCTTCGGTGAAGACGGGACGGACGAGGCCATGCTGCTGGTCTGTTTCGCGGGCGGAAGGCAGCTCGACGCCTTCGACGGGCGGCCGGCGTTGCCCGTGGCGGCCCGGCCCGGATGGGTCATGGAAGCCGATGGCCAGGTGGTGGTGGACCGGCCAGGCTGGCACCGCCTGCACTGCATGCTGCTCGAGGACGGCGAGGGGGAGGCGCCGGCCGGCGCCCCGAGGCCCCTGCGCAGCCTCTACCTCTGGGCGGAGCCTTGAGGAAGCGGCCGAACGGCAAGCGGTCCGGGTACGAATGTGCCCGGACCGCCCCTTGGCCTGCCGTCGCCGGAACCACGATCGCCCTGCTGGCGGCTGCCCTCATCGCCACCGCGCTGCAGCCGGGTGGGCCGTGGTGGTGCGCGCTGCTGGGTGGTGCCCTGCTGTGGCGGCTGCTGGAGCATGGCGGGGCTGGTCTTCGCGGCCTGGCAAGGCGCAGTGCATGGGCGACGTTGGCGCTGCTACCGCTGCCGGCCTACGGCTACCAGGGCTTGCTCAGCTTGGCGCCATGGGCCTGGTTCGCGCTCCTGCCGGTGGCCGGCCTCTACGCCGCGATCGGCGCAGCCGCGTCGTGGTGCCTGGCGCGGCGGCGACCTGGTGCGGTCATCGGCGCCACACCGCTTGGCTGGTGTCTTGGCTGGCTGGGTCTCGACCTCACGCTCAGCCACGCCACCAGCGCCTGGCTGCCGGTCCCCGTCACCATCGGCTACCTGATGGTCGACGGCCCCCTGGTTGCGCTCGCCGCCCTCGGCGGCCCCAC
>CAYXJZ010000045.1:0-26043 GCA_964465355.1 uncultured bacterium
TGCGCGACCTGGTGCGCGAGGCCGTCAACATGGTCGCGCACGATGGAGTCGACGTCGCGGCCCACGTAGCCCACCTCGGTGAACTTGGTGGCCTCCACCTTGAGGAAGGGGGCGCGCGCCAGCTTGGCAAGGCGGCGGGCGATCTCGGTCTTGCCCACGCCGGTGGGGCCGATCATCAGGATGTTCTTGGGGCTGACCTCGCGCTGCTGCTCCTCTGGCAGCCGGCGGCGGCGCAGGTGGTTGCGCAGGGCGACCGCCACCGCGCGCTTGGCCTTGTGCTGGCCGATGATGTGGCGGTCGAGCGCCTCCACCACCTCCAGCGGGGTGAGGTCGAAGGCGGCGCCGTTGCCGGGGAGCTGGTTCACGAGGGGTCCTCCTCGGTGGCTCCGCCGTCCGGCAGGTCTTCGGGCTCGGGACCGGGCAGGCCGTCGCCCACCGTCAGCACCGTGGCGTTGCCGCTGGTGTAGATGTCGATCTCGGCGGCGATCAGCAGGGCCGTGCGGGCGATGGTCTCGGCGTCCATGTCGGTGTGGCGCAGCAGGGCGAGGGCGGCGGACTGGGCGTAGGCGCCGCCTGAGCCCACCGCGGCCACCGGCTCGTCGGGGCGGATGATCTCGCCGGAGCCGGAGAGGGTGAGGATCTGCTCGCCGTCGGCCACCAGCAGCATGGCCTCGAGCTGGCGCAGCATGCGGTCGGTGCGCCACTCCTTGACGGTCTCGATGGCGGCGCGCTGCAGGTGGCCCTTGTAGGTCTCGAGGTAGCCCTCGAACTTCTCCAGCAGCGTGAAGGCGTCGGCCACGGCGCCAGCGAAGCCGGCCAGTGCAGCGCCGTCGGCCAGCTCGCGGACCTTGACGGCCCCGCGCTTGACGATGGTGTCGCCCAGGGTGACCTGGCCGTCGCCGGCCAAGGCGGTCACGCCGTCACGGTGGACGGCGACGATGGTGGTTCCGTGCATGCGGTTCATCAGCGGCGACGGTATCACCCGTGTTTGTGTTCCCTATGTGTCCGCTTGGCTGCGGTGGCGGCTGTTGTCGGACGATGCCCGGCACCGAGGCGCTTGAGGTCGATGGGCTGCGCTAGCATGCCCGCATGTCCATCCCCCACGAGGAGTTGCGCGAGATCGTCTGGCGCCAGATGGGCGCCGCCATCGACATGCTGGGGAACGCCATCGAGGCCTGTCCGGACGAGGTGTGGGGGGACGAGCCGGGCTGGCATGAGTTCTGGTACATCGCCTTCCACACCCTGTTCCGCCTGGACCACGACTTCTCCGATAGCGACGAGGACTTCGCGCCACCGGCCCCCTTCGGCATGGAGGAACTGACTGCGGACCTGCTGCCTCCTCGCGTCTACACCAAGGAGGAGCTGCTGACCTACCTGGACCACGGTCGCCGCAAGGCACGCGCGGTGATCGGCGCCATGGAAGCAGAAGAGGCCTTCAGCCCGGTCACCATCCTCAGCAGGCGCGACTGGCCGCGGCTGGAGATGTACATCCACCATGCCCGCCACGTGCAGCACCATGCGGCACAGCTCAACCTCTTGCTGCGACAGGGCATCGACGATGCCCCTGGTTGGGTGGGGCGCGCGAAGGGCTGATCTCCACCGAAGTGCGGCTGAGCACGGGCGGGTGTTCGGCTGGCCTGCTCCTGCAGGTTTCCTGACCGCGCTAGCATGCCGCATGTCCATCCCTCACGAGGAACTGCGCGACATCGTCTGGCGCCAGATGGGCGCCGCCATCGACATGCTGGGGAACGCCATCGAGGCCTGCCCCGACGAGGTGTGGGGCGACCAGTCGGGCTGGCAGGAGTTCTGGTACATCGCCTTCCACACCTTGTTCTGGACGGACCTGTACCTCTCCGACGGCGACGAGGGCTTCGCGCCCCCTGCGCCGTTCGGCCTGGAGGAACTCACCCCGGACCAGCTACCACCCCGCGTCTACAGCAAGCAGGAGCTGCTGGCCTACCTCGGCCACGGCCGCCGCAAAGCGCTCGAGACCATCACCGCCATGGGCGCCGAGGATGCCTTGCGCTCTGTCACCTTCTTCGGCCGCCGGACCTGGCCGCGGTTGGAGATGCATCTCTACAACACCCGCCATGTGCAGCACCATGCTGCGCAGCTCAACCTGCTATTGAGGCAGCGCGTGGACGACGCTCCGAAGTGGGTGGGGCGGGCCAAGGCCGATTGATCTGGATCGACCCCGAACTCAATGCGCCGGGATCCGCATCTCCTTGATCAACCCATCCTCAAAACTGAACACGAAGTCGCTGCGCCCGGTGAACACCTCGCTGGCCCAGTCGGCGGTCACCGTGGCCACGCCGCCTTCCTCCCGCACGGCAACAGGCGTGAAGGTCCCCTTGGCGCCGATGAACTCGCCATCGCTCCAGCGGCGGATGCCCTTGTGACCCTCGAAGCGGCGGCCCCAGTCGTCCACCGCGCCATCGGCCGCGAAGAAGGCGAGGAAGGCTTCGCTGTCGCCGCGGTTGACGGCTTCGACGAAGGCGGACAGGGGATCGGGCAGGCGGACTTGGCTCATAGGATCTCCTCTGGCTTCAGGATGCCAGGCGTTCGCGCAGCCATGCCAGCGTGGCGATCGCCTGGTCGCGTTGGAAGATGCGGAGGGTCGGGATGCCGGGCACGGGCGCACGGGTCGACGCCTCGGTGAAGAACCCTGCCAAGGCGATGAGTACACGTGTCGCGGCCTCAGGGGCCATGCCGGCGAAGACCGGATGCCGGGCGATCAGCCGCTCCACGTCAAAGACGGGGTCGAAGTAGCGGACGTTGATCAGCAGGGCCAACGCGTCGAACCAGCCTGCGCCGCGCGCCGCCCAGGGCCAGTCGACCAGCACCACCGCGCCGTCGGGGCGAATCAGCAGGTTGTCGGCACGCACATCGAGGTGCACGAGGCGGTCACCCACGACATCGGCAGGGGCCAGCGCCGCTGCGTCCCGGAACTCGCGCAGGTGACCGGTCGCCCAGCCGTCCAGGCCGTCCGGCATCGCGGGCAGGGTGCCGGCACCCGTGGCGAGCGTGTCCCAGCCCCGACCCAGCCAGCCCAGCTCGGTAGCGGCGTCGACTGTCGAGAGCTCGGGCGGCGGAGCCAACGCGGTCATGGCGTGCAGCGTGTCGAGCACGGCTTCCAGCTCGTCGGCCGTCCAAGGCGTGGCAGGATGCCTCCCCTCGACGTCTTCGAGGACCAGCGCGACCCAGTCCGGCTCGTCCACGGCGCCGATGAAGCGCGGTGCAGGGACCCAGGAGGGGAGGCGTGCCGTGATCGCGGCCTCTGCCCGGTGGATGCCCGGCGCGTCGGGGTTCACCGCCAGGCTGGCGGTCTTGACGAAGGCGCGACGCCCGGCCTCCGTCAGCACCCGGTCGGCGGATCCAGGGGAGAAGCCACCCGACTGGGAGCGCGCTTCCATGACGCGGCTGCCGAGGACCTCCTCGACGCGGCCGCGGATGTCGGGTGGAACATCCCACCACGACATCCGCGCGCCCGATCCGCTGGTCATCCCACGATCATCCCACGTCCGGTTCGCCGCACCTCAGAAGATCAGCACCCACTGCAGCTCCACCTGGTCGACACCGACAGCGCCGCCTTGATCGGTCACGTACAGCCGCAGCTGCACGGTGTAGGTCCCCGCCTGGTTGAAGGGGTCGTGGTCGGTCGGGGTCCAGGAGGCGGCGGCGTTGGTGCCCACCTCGATCTCGGGTTCGGAGAAGAACTGCACCGTCCAGCGGTAGCTCAGGTCGCCTTCCGCCTCAGGGTCGATGGCCGAGCCGTTCAGCGTCATCGGCTGGCTCGGGACGTTGGGTTGATGATGGCCGGGGCTGGTGATCATCACCACCGGCGGCAGGTTGGGCGGCGGGTCAACCACCGTGACCTGGACATTGGCCACGCCCGATGCGCCTTGTGGGTCGGTGGCGGTGACGGTGAGGGTGCGCGGACCGTTGGACTCGAACACCACCTGCATCTGGCAACCGCTCTGCGGGAAGGGGTCGCTGACCACGCTGCTGGTCCACTCCAGGCGGTCGCAGGCCAGCATCCCGTCCGGCTCGTTGAGGTCGCTGGCCTGGGCGCGAAGCACGACCGGGCTGGTGCGGAAGAGCTCGGCACCGCTCAGCGGAGCGGAGATGACGGCCTCCGGCGCCGAGTTCAGGACGGTGAGGACCGTCTGGCGCATGTAGGTGGCGCCGCCCGAGTCGATGGCGGTGACCGTCAAGGTGCGCGGGCCCAACGTGGTGAAGACGTGCTCGACCTGCCAGCCGCTGCCCAGGGGTCCGTCCACGTTCGAGGACCAGTTCACGGTGCAGCAGGGGAAGGGATCGTCGTCGTCCACCACCGACACGGACAGGTAGGTGCTCAGGTTGAGCTGGGTGCTCATGGCGGGCGCGAGTTCGAAGGAGGGTGGCAGGTTGCCCACCACCGCCTTCACCGCGCCCAAGGCGTTGACGTAGCGGCCCACGCTGGCGTCGCCGCCTTGGTGTGCGGTGCTCATCAGGATGTTCTCCACCTGGTTGGCGCTGAGGCTGGGGTCGGCGGCCCAGATCAGGGCCGCCACGCCGGCGACGAAGGGCGAGGCGTAGCTGGTGCCGTGGCCGATCCGGGCGCGGTTGGCCGTGTTGACCGGGTCGGGCCCGAGCAGCAGCGTGAAGGGGCCGAAGATGTCCACCTGCTCCAGTCCCCAGTTCGAGTTGGCGTCCCGCAAAGTGCTGTTGGCGCGGACGCCGCCGACGCAGATCACGCCCGCGTTCTCACATGGCGTGTACCAAGTGCGTTCCCAGCACACGCCAAGGGTGCAACCCTCGGCGTCGACGTTCTCGCCCTTGTTGCCCGCAGCGGCGAAGATCAGCATGCCGGTCGCACGGAACGCGGCGGTGGCGGTCTCGAAGGGGAGCACCGACCAGGCCAGGGCCCAGTGGACCGGGATGCCGTAGCTCATGTTGGCGATCCTGGCGCCGGCGATCCTCGCCTCGCTCAGCGAGAGGATGGAGGTGAACATGTCCCCGGTGGCGTGGATCATGACGGGGACGCCGACGGGGCCGGCCGGACCGGCCGCGCCGAAGCTGTTGTCGGCCACCGCCATGGCCGCGTGGACCACGTTGATGCCGTGCCAGGGGCAGGGGTTGCCGCTGCTGCAGTCGAAGAGGTTCTCGCTGCCGATGGGGTCGGTGAAGGGCACGTTGGAGACGGCCAGCCAGCCGGGCGGCGTGTCGGCGTTGGGTTGGAAGCCCATGTCGATGACCGCGATGCGCACCTTGTTGCTCAGGCGCCCGGCCAGGTCGAGCACCCGCCAGGCCTCAGCCACGCCGATGGCCTGGACGCTGCTAGCACCAGTGGAGTGAGAGGGCCACATGAAGGGGTTGGCGCTGTAGGCGACGCCGGCCACGGCGTCGCCGGTGGGGGCCTCGTTGAGGCTACGGTTGCGGAAGTCGGCGCCCTGGCCCACCCAGTTGATGCCGACAGCCATGCCGTCTGCGGCCTCCTGGCCGCCGGCGGCGATCAGCTGCAGGCCGGCCTCGCTGGAGACGGCGAACGCACCGCCTGCTCGCGGGTCAAGCGTCCGCAAGTGGCTGGCCAAGTCATCGATCTGCGCGTCGCTTGTCTCGACGCGGACCAGGTACTGGGCCGGCATCCCCTCGATCTCGTGGTCAGCGGGGACGAAGCTGCGCAGCACGGTGCCGTTCCAGCGATCCAAGAAGGCTTGTAGGGCGGACTGGTCGTCGGTCTGCAACCACAGCTCGTCGGCCACGAACATGGCCGGCTCGCCGCCTTCCACCTGGATCAAGGCGACGGGGCGCGGCTGGCCGTCCTCTAGGCCAGGAAGCTCGGCGACGGGCGGGGCGATCGTGGTGTCCACGCTGAACTCGAGGACGATCGGTGGTGGAGGGTTGCTCGGGGTGCAGGCGGCCAGGGTTGCCAGAAGGAGCAAGGTGAGTGTGGGTCTGACCGAGGGTGTGCGCATGTGGCCTCCGAAGCGGAGGTTAGGGCGGGCAGCGCCACAGCACCGCCACAAGCGGCACTCACTGCCGCCTGTCCACCAGCCGTCGGCGCCGGTCGTCCGTCCCCTCGGCCGCCAGCAGTTGCTCGATCAGCGCTTGTGCACGCCTCTCGGTCGCCGGATCCCCGGCCGCCACGGCCAAGGACGCCGCCTCGCGGGCGCAGGCAAGGGCGGCCTCCGGCTCCTTGGCGTCGACATGCCAGCGCCCGAGGACGATCAGCGCCCGCATCAGGGCCCAGGTCTCGCCCTGCCGACGGCAGAGCTCGATGCACTCGTCCAGCCGGCGTCTGGCCGCTGCCCGGTCGCCCGTCTTCAGCAGCACCACCCCGTAGAGGTACAGCGCATGGGTGGTCAGCGATGCCTCGCTGGAGCGGGCCAGCCAGCTCAGGCTCTCCTCCAGGTGGGTCTGCGCCTCGTCGTACTCGCCCAACGAGTTGCAGACGCTGGCCAGGTTGTTGAGCAGGCTGGCCGTGGCGCGCGGGTCGCCCAGTTGCCGGATGATGGCCAGGCTCTGCAGGTACAGGCGTTTGCACTCGCGTGCGTCGCCGCTCTCGTCGATGGCGCTGCCGATGTTGGCCAGCGCAGAGGCCTCGCCCATCCGGTCGCCAAGCAGCCGGAACTGCGCCAGGCTGCGTTCGCTGAGGTAGCGGGCTCGGCCCATCTCGCGCATGTAGACCAGCACCACGGAGAGGCTGAGGGCCACTTTGGCCTCGGCCAGCAGGTCGCCGCTGCGCTCGGCCAGCAGGCCGGCCTCCTCGTAGTAGGACACCGCCCGCTCGTAGGCCCCTTGGTGGGTGACAAGCACCCCCATCATGCGCAGCGCATCGGAGGCGAGCAGGTCGTGGCCGGCCAGGCGTGCCTGGTGCAGGCCGGCTTCGAAGTGCTCCAAGGCGCCGTCGTAGTCGCCGTGGTTCTGCCGCACGCAGCCGCCCACCCCCAAGTGGGCCTGTGCCTGGAGTAGCGGGTCCTGCAGCGCCGCGGCCTCCTCCAGGACCTGCTGGTACAGCCTGCCGGCGAGGTCGTCCTGGCCAAGGCGCTCCGCCAGCTGGGCGGCGCGCAGCCGGGCCTTGGTGCTGCGCGCGTCCAAGCCACCGGCTGCGTCGAGGAAGCGGCGCAGCTGCCGCAGACCCTCCAGGTCGTGACCGTGCATGGACCAGAAGGCGCCAAGGTCGGCCGCCAGCGCCAGGCCCGAGCCGGGATCCGCCTGGGCGTAGTGATCCAGTGCCGCCAGCAGGTTGGCGTGCTCCTCGGAGAGGCGCCGCGCCTGGGCCAGCTGGTCGGGACCGCGCAGCGAGGCGTCGGCCAGCCTCGCCAACTCGCTGCACCAGGCCGCGTGGCGCGCCTGCAGCTCGGCCAGCTCCTGCGGCCGCTCGGCCAGCCTCTGGCGGGTGAAGGCGTAGAGGTGGGGATGCCGGTCCAGTCGTCCGTCGGCGGTGGAACGCAGCCACGACCTGTCCAACAGCGTGGCAAGCGACCGCAGGCCGATCCCTGCGACGGCCGCGGCAGCGTCGCGGCGGAAGCCGCCAACGAACACCGACAGCCTGGCCAACACCTCGCGTTCCTCGGGCTCGAGCATGCGCCAAGAGGTCTCGACGACGGCGTGCAGGCTGCCGTGGCGGTCGGTCGCGTCGGCTGAGGGGGAATCCAGCACCTCCGGCTCGCGGTCGATGAGATCGGCCAGTTCGGCTGCCGGCATCAGCCTGAGCCAGCCGGCCGCCAGCTCCAGCGCCAACGGCAGCCCGCCCAAGCTGCCGCAGATGCGCAGGACGCCGCTGGCCTGCGCGGCCAGGTCCAGGTTGGCCCTGGCCGCCAAGGCGCGGTCGCGGAAGAGCTGGACGGCGGGGGAGAGCTGTGCTTCGTCCCAGCCACCGCCGCGGCGCGGCAGCGGCAAGCCGGCCACCTCGACCACCTGCTCCCTGGCCAGGCCAAGCCGCTCTCGGCTGGTGAGCAGCAGCCTGAGCCCATGCGCCTGGTCGAGCAGCTCAGCCAAGTCCTCGGCTGCTGCGCGCAGCTGCTCGACGTTGTCCAACACGAGCAGCAACCGGCGGTGGCCGATGGCGCCGGCCAACTGTGCCCAGGGATCCTCGCTGGACGGGGCCTGCACCCCAAGGGCGCGGCTCAGGCGCAGCGGCAGCGAGGCCGGTTGCGCTAGGTCGTCGAGGAAGGCCAGGTAGATGCCGTCAGGGAAGCTGCCCATGGTCTCGGCGGCCTTGGCGGCCTGCAGTGCCAGTCGACTCTTGCCGCTGCCACCGGGTCCCAGCAGCGTGACCATGCGGCCTTCCGGATGCTCCAGCAAGGCCGCCACCGTCGCCAGCTCCTCCTCCCGCCCCACGAAGGGGGTGGCGAAGGTGGCGGCGTCGAGCCTGGCCACCGGACCCTGGGGTCCAGCCTGGTCGGGCAGGCCGAACTCGGCCAGCTCCTGGCGCAGTTGGTCGGCCAGCGGATGATGGCCCGTCGAGAGCAGGCGATGAAGGCGGTGAAGGGTCTCCGGTTCGGCCGGCGCAGCGCCGGCCAAGCGGTAGGCCCTGGCTGCGAGGCCGGAGGCGACCTCGATCCGCCCGCCGGCCAGCTCCTGCTCGGCCGAGGTCAACAGCAGCGCGCGGAAGCGCTCGGCCAGGCCTTCCCGGGTGGCCAGCACCCACTCCTCCAGCTCGACACCCCAGTTGGGCAACGCCAGCCCGCCCAAGAAGGCTCCGCCGTACAGTGCCTCGGCCGTGCCGAGGTCGCCTGCGTCCAGCGCGGCGAGCAGACGCACGGCGTCGCAGTCCAACTCGCACCACAGGCGGGTGCCGTCGGTCAGGCAGCTCTCCGGCGAGGCCCGGCGCAGGCGGGTGATGGCCATGGAGAGGCTCTTGAGGCTCTGACCGCCGGGCCAGAACAGCTCGGCCATGTGCCGTCGCTGCTGCGGGCCTTCCAAGGCAAGGTAGGCGAGCAGGGCAAGCGGCTTGGGCTGCGTGAAGCGGCCAGGGTCGAGCGAGAGCTTCCCCAAGGTCGTCAGCTTGGCCATCCCACCCCCGAAGCCAGCGCGCTAGGCCGGTCCCAGACAGTCTAGGACCTAGGTCGCTGCCGATCGGTGACGCGTCGCGGCGTCGGTAGGCGGCGGGTCTCTATGGGACGGCGGAGGACAGCTGCTCGATGACCTCCTGCGCCGTGCGAAGAGCGTTGATGTCGCCTGCTGCCTTGGCCATCGCCTCCGCTTCCATGGCGTGGGTGGAGGCGGCCGCGTGCTCGCCTGCCTCGGCGTGCCACCTGGCCAGCACCGCCAGGGCGCGCATGAGCGCCCACCGCTCGTCGTTGCGACGGCACAGGTCGATGCAGGCGTCGAGGCGGCGTTTGGCCGCCTCCCGCTCCCCCAGGTCAAGGTGCACCTTGGCGTAGAGGAAGAGGGCGTGGGAGATGAGCGCCACGTCGCCCAAGCCGCGCAGCGTCGCCAGGCTCTCCTCCAGCAGCGGCTGGGCCAGGCGTGGTTCGCCCATCGTCTGGTGGACACCGGCGATGTTGTTGAGCAGATGGCAGACGGAGCGTCGATCGCCGAGCTCCCTGAACAGCGCAAGGCTCCTCGCGTAGAGGCGCTTGCCCTCCTCCTGTCTGCCCTCCTCGCTGGCGGCCATGCCTAGGTTGATGAGCACCACCGCCTGGCCGTGCTTGTCGCCCAGCGCGTGCAGGATGGCCAGGCTGCGTTCGTTGAGGTGTCGGGCCTGCTCCTGTTCGCCCAGGTAGCTGAGCACGGTGGCCAGGTTGATCGACACCTTGGCCTCGGTGAGCTCGTCGCCTGAGCGTTCGGCCAGGTCGAGCGACGCCTGGAGTTGGCGCTTGGCCTGCGCGTAGTCCCCCTGGTTGGTGTCCAGCGAGCCCAGCATCCGCAGCGCGTCGGAGGCGGCGATCAGATCGGCGCCCAGCCTGGCGTGCAGCAGGCTGGCTGCGAAGCGCTCCCTGGCCGTACCGAAGTCGCCGTCGAAGACGTAGGCCAGCTGGCCGAGGCCGAGCAGCGCATCCGCCAGCAGGGTCTCGGCCTTCGGGACCGCCGGCTGGGTAGTCTCCGTCGCCATCGCTTCGGCGGGCTCGGCCGCGGCGTAGAGCCTGGCTGCGTCCGCCTCGGCTCTCAGGAAGAAGCCCCGTGCCAGCTCCAACTCGCCCTTGCGCCAGGCCAGGTGGCCGGCTCTGAGTCTGGCCCAGGTGCCAAGGGCATCGTCGCCGGCCGACCCCAACACCCGCTGCAGCTGGGCCAGGCCGGCCGCGTAGTGGCCTTGCACCGTCCAGAAGTCGCCCAGTCTTGCCGCCAACTCCAAGGCGGCGCGGGGATCGGCGTCGGCGTAGTGATCCAGCGCGGCAAGCAGGTTGGCGTGCTCCCTGGCCAGGACAGGCATCCGCTCCTTCTGCCCAGCATGGATGGCCCTGCTGTCCGCCTCGCGGGCCAGCGCCAGATGCCAGGCGGCGTGCGCCTCCTTGACGCTGGAGACCTCCTCCTGCCGGTCGGCCAGTCGCGCCCGCGCATAGGCGAGCACGTAGGGATGGAGGTCGAAGCGGCCGTCGGGCGAGGCCTGCAGCCAGGAGGCCTCGGCCAGCCTGGCCAAGGCCGCCGGGGCCACACCGCAGACCTCGAGGGCTGCCTGTGGGCCGAAGCCGCCGACGAACACCGACAGCCGGCCCAGCGCTTCGCGCAGCCCTGGCGCCAGCCGCTCCCACGAGGCGTCCATGATGGTCCGCAGGCTGCCGTGGCGGACCGGTGCGTCGGCGACCGTGGCCTGGAGCAGCCCGGGATCCTGCCCGATGAGGCGGGCGAGCTCCTTGGCGGGCATCAGCCGCAGCAGGCCGGCCGCCATCTCCAGACCGAGGGGGAGCCCGCCGAGCGAGGCGCAGAGCTCGAGCACGCCAGCGGCCTGGCCTGCTAAGTCCAGTCCGCCGTGCACCGCAAGGGCGCGGTCGCGAAGCAGCCGAACGGCCGGCGAAGCCATGGCCTCCTCCCAGCGGCTCCCCTGGACGGGCCACGGCAGGCCGCCGATGCTCAGCAGGGATTCCTCTGCCAAGCCGAGGCGCTCCCTGGAGGTGACCAGCAGCTTGAGATGGCTGGTCGCCTGCAGCAGTTCGCCGAGCCGAGGAACCGCGGCCAACAGGTGCTCGGCGTTGTCGAGCAGCAGCAGGATGCGCCTGTCGGACACCACGTCGGCCAGATGCTTCCAGCCGTCCACCGAGGAGCGCAGGGGAGCGCCAGACACCTGAGCGAGGTAGTGGGGGAGTTGCTCCTCCGAGGTCAGGACCTCCAGCCTCGCCACCCACACGCCGTCGGGGAAGGACCCCCAGTCGAGGGCGGCCCGGGCGGCCTCCAGCGCCAGGCGCGTCTTGCCAACGCCACCCTGGCCCACCAGGGTGAGCAGCCTGCAACCGGGGCGCTCCAGCCTGGCGGCGATCTGGGCCAGTTCCTGCTCGCGGCCGACGAAGGAGGTGCCAGGGGGCCGCATGTCCGGTCGAGCCACGACGGAGGGGCCGCCGGCATGGGTCCCTTCGGCCAGTTCCTCGAGATCGGCCTGCACCTCGGCGGCCAAGGGATGTCCCGCGCCGCTGAGCAAGGCGTAGAGCCTGCGCCCCATGGCTGGTTCCGCTGGCACCGCGCCTTCGAGGTTCCAGGCCGCTGCCGCCAGGCCCGCCGCTTCGTCAGCCTGGCCAGTGCCTGCCAAGGACTCGGCGCGCTCGATCAGCAGCGTCCGCAAGCGGTCGGCCAGCCGCTCACGGCTGGCCTGTACCCAGGACTCCAGCTCCGGGCTCCATCCGGTCTGGGCAAGGCCGCCGAGGAAGGGCCCGCGGTAGAGCCCCATCGCCCTGGTCACCGCCCCGGCATCGATGGCTTGGAACAGGTCGACGGCGTCGCAGTCGGTCTGGCTCCAGACGTGGCTGCCGTCGGTCTGGCAGCAGTCCGGCAGGGCTTGGTGCAAGCGGGTGATGGCCATCGACAGGCTCTTGAGGCTGCGGCCGTCCGGCCAGAACAGCTCGGCCAGCCGGCGACGCGGCTGGCGGCCCTCGAGGGCGAGGTAGGCGAGCAGCAGCAGGGGCTTGGGCTGGCTGAGCACGGCGGGTTCCAACGCCAGCCCGCCCAAGGTCAGCAGCCTGGCCATGCGCCCCCTCCGACCACCAGGCTGGTCATGGCGCTAGTGTAGGTCCATCGAGGCCCTTGTGGCGGTGTTGTGGCGTCCACTGTGGAGCATGGTGGCAAGGGGGTTGGCCTGAGATGACGTCCCGCCGTGTCCTTCGCTGCTTCGCCCTGTGTTCCGCACTGTTCCTGGTGGCCTGCGGAGGCCCGCCGCCAACGGGCGGCGATAGCACGCCGCCCAGCCTGACCTCTGCCTCACCCGTCGACGGTGCGGTGGACGTGGCGTTGAGCGCGGCGCTGGTCCTCGCCTTCGACGAGCCCATCGACAGCCTGCTGGTCACGCCCTCGCCGCTGGTAGGGCTGGTGGAGCCCCAGTGGGACGAGGCTGGACAGGTGGCCACGATCGCCCCCTCGCCCGCCTGGCCGGTCGGCACCTCGCTCAGCTTCGCCATCCGAGCCGAGGATGAGCACGGCAACGCCGCGAACCTCAGCCTCGGTTTCACCACCCTGGACGACCAGGATCCGCCAGCCGCGCCTGCAGGCCTGCTGGCCACCCGCCTGGATGGGGCCATCGCGCTCAGCTGGACGGCCAACACCGAGGCCGACCTGGCCAGCTACCTGCTGTTCTGGGGCGAGGATGCGGCCGCGCCGACGGGGGCGGTGGCCGTGCCCGTCAGCAACACCCAGTTCACCGTGTCACCCCTGGAGAACGGCACCACCTACCACTTCCACCTTGTGGCCGAGGACGAGGCAGGCAACCAGTCGGCGCCCTCCGAGACCGTGTCCGCCGCACCGGGCGACACCACGCCGCCTGCGTTGGTCTCCAGCCTGCCGTCCGACGGCGTCAGCGGCGTGGGCCTGGTGGAGCTGGTGCGCTTCGTCTTCTCCGAGCCGCTCGACCCGGCTTCGTTCAAGCTCTTCCTCTACGAGGTGCAGGCGCCGGCCGATGGCGACCCCATCGATCCAGACGCACCGGTGGTACAGGCGCTCGACGCGGCCGACCTCGGTGCACCCGCCTGGAACACCGAGGCCACCCTCGTCCAGTACGACGACGTGGCCCCCGACCTGTTTGGCAGCGACAAGGCCTACCGCTTCCAGATCCAGGCCGACGATCTCGCCGGCAACGCGCTGCCATCCCCCACCACCGTCTCCTTCCTGGCCGGCTTCGTGCCCGACGTGATCCCGCCCACGGTGGACGGTTTCGAGCCGGTCATCGACGAGGAATTGGGCCGGGGTGTCATCACCTTCGACTTCAGTGAGGCCATGGATCAGGAGGCCACCCAGGGGGCCTTCAACAGCGCGCCTGCGTTGAACTGCGCCTGGGCCTGGCCAAGCGCCAGCCAGGCCACATGCACGGTCAACAGCGGTCTGCTGCAGGATCAGGACTACGCCATCCAGTTCTCCACCGCGGCGGCCGACCTCATGGGCAATCCCCTGCAGGCCGTGTGGAACGAGGTCTTCACCACCTTCAACTTCAACCCGCGGCTGATCAGCTACACGCCTAGCGGGGGCTTCATCGGCCTGCCGCCCAAGGTTGAGCCTAACCAGCCCATCACCTGGACCTTCAGCGAGGCCATGCGCCCGAACAACATCGTGGGTGAGGTCCGCACCAGCGGCGGCGCGCTGTTCGACACCATCACCCAAGCCGACGTGTTCTTGAGCGTCGATGCCCTGACCATCACCTACACCCCGCCCACCGCCTACAACTGCCTAGGCACCACCTACACATGGACGCTCAGCCGCGCCTATGAGCAGGGGGACGGGCGCACACCGCTCAAGCACACGCCCGTCACCTACTCGGGTTCCTTCCAATGCGGAGAGGTAGGGGTCGGCGGGTTCGCACCGACCGAAGCAGGAGAGTGAGGACGTCATGACGAAGCGCTTCCCCCGTTGGCTCACAGTCTTGCTGCTCGCCCTTCTGGTGGCTTGCGGCAGCCCAACACCGCCCGAGGAGGAGGAGCCGCACTACCCCGCCGTTGCCCACGAGGACGCCAGGGTGCTGGACGCGGCCGCCCGCGCAGCCGTGCAGAGCTTCGACATCGACAGCGGTGTCCTGGTCTTCGCCGGTGCCGACCTGCCCCCACTGGCGGTGGGCGATGTCGTCGTCTCCGAGCCCACTGCGGCAGCCCCTTACGGCATCCTGCGGCGCGTCACCGCCATCGACGACGCGGTGGCAGGGCAGATCACGCTGGAGACCGAGCTCGCCTCTCTTGACATGGTGCTGGAGTCAGGCTCGCTCTACGAGAGCTTCACCTTGACCGTGGACGACATCGCCGAGGTGGAGTACCACGTGGATGGCGTGCGCATGTTCGACCCCGCCGACCCGACGGAGCGCATGCGGCTGGCTGCCCTGACCGGGGACGCCTCCTCGGCTGTGGACGGAGCCGAGCCGTTGGCCCTGCCCCCTGGCTTCATCGGTTGGTCCTTCGACGATCTGGTCATCCACGACATGGACGGGAACCTGAACACCAAGAACGACCAGGTCCTGGTGAGAGGCGACGTGGGGGTGTACCCCATCTTCGACATGGGCTTCGCCCTCAACTGCAGCTACTGGTGCACCCGTACCAACCCCTACTTCAAGTTCGAGGTGGGCGCGCAGGTGATCGCCCGGCTGGCGCTCGACAGCAAGGTGCCAGTTGGACTGAGCTTCACCAAGACCCTTCCCCTCGCGACGCTGACCGGTACCCCCATCACCTTCTCCATCGGGCCGATCCCTGTCGTCATCGTGCCCAAGTTCAAGCTGGAGCTGCGCTTCGACGGCTCCATCGGCTTCAGCGTCAGCTACGAGGTCCAGGGAGACCTGAGCCTGAAGGCTGGTGCCCAGTACAAGAACGGCTCATGGAGCAACATCAGCGGGCTTGACCACAACTTCCTCACGCAGCCGGTGAAGGCTGACTCCTTCGTCCAGGTGGTGGCCAAGGCCAGCCTCAAGGGCGCCATCCGCGGTGAGCTGCTCTTCTACGGCATGGTGGGGATCTACGCCGAGATCGTGCCGAAGGCCGCACTCGACATCGCCTACCCGCGCGCGCCCATATGGAAGGTCAGCGCAGGGGTGGAGGTGAACGCCGGCATCACCATCGACGTCATCCTCTTCAAGAAGGACTGGAAGGCCAAGCTCATCGACCTGGAATGGCAGGTGGCGCAGTCCGACAACACCGCGCCGGAGCTGACGATCCTGAGCCAGGGGCCGGTGCAGGTCGGACCCAACGGCATCCTGCTTCGAGCCACGGTGCGTGACGCAGAGGACGGCAGCGCCTGCTGCAGCACCACCTTCCGCTCCAGCAACCCCGCCGACGGGACCAACGGGCTGCTTGGCACCGTCACCGGCCTGTCGCCCGAGGTCCCGGTCGCCTTCGCCACCACCGGCAGCCGCACCATCACCGTCACCGCCACCGACTCGGACGATGACGACACCAGCAAGACGGTCACGCTGAACGTCGTGAACACCCCTCCGGAGCTGACCATCACCGCGCCATACAACGGCCAGACCTTCTACGCCGGCCAGCAGGTACGGTTCCGCTCCTTCAACTACGACCCCAACGAGGTGGACTTCGCCTTGCCATGCGAGCAGCTGGCATGGAGCGAGGCAGCGGGCCTGGGAACGGGCTGCACCCTCACCGTGGAGGGAGGCTTCGCCCAGGGCGACCGCACGATCACCCTCAGCGCAACCGACAGTCATGGCGGCGTCGGCGCTGTGAGCGTGGCGCTGGTCATCGGCCCAGCGCCAGACAACTACCCGCCGGTTGTCACCATCACCAGCCCGCAGGACTACATCTACGCGCCGCAGTTCGAACCGATGACCCTCAGCTACCAGGCCATCGACCCCGAGGACGACGACATCGTCAGCGTGGCCTGGGACGCCCTGGTGGGCTACGACCCGAACACGGGTGATGGCAGCGTCCTCCACACGGTGGTGCCCGATGGCGACGGCGCCTGGAGCATCTCGCAACTCCCAGGTTTCGAGGGGAACGTCTGCGAGATCAGCACGCTCATCCGCCTGCGGGTGCTGGTGACCGACGCCGAGGGCAGTGTGGGCGAGGACTTCATCGTCCTGCGGTTCACGGTCATCTGCTGAGCGAAGAGGGGGTGTCGCGGTCACGCGACGCCCCCTCCAACCAGCCCCGTTGACCCAGCCCGGGCGGTAACCTGCCCTCCATGCTCTTAGGCCACGCCTTCTCCTCCGGTTGGGTCGAACTCATCGCCGGCCCCATGTTCTCGGGCAAGAGCGAGGAGCTCATCCGCCGCGTCACCCGCGCGCTCATCGCCCGCCAGCGGGTGCAGGTCTTCAAGCCGGCCATCGACGACCGTTACCAGCGCATGGCGGTGGCATCGCACGCCGGCCGCACCCTGGACGCCGAGCCGGTGGCCGACGCCGCCGAGCTGAGGCAGACGGTGAACGACGAGACCCAGGTGGTGGCCATCGACGAGGCACAGTTCTTCTCCGACGACCTGGTGGCCGTGGTGGAGCGCCTGGCCGAGGAGGGCCGCCGGGTCATCATGGCCGGCCTCGACCTTGACTTCCGCGGTGAGCCCTTCGGTCCCATGCCGGGGCTGATGGCCCGCGCCGAGGTGGTGGAGAAGCTCAACGCCATCTGCCGCTGCGGGCGGGCGGCCACCCGCACCCAGCGCCTCATCCAAGGCCAGCCTGCGCACGCCAGCGACCCCATCGTTCTGGTGGGCGCGGCGGAGAGCTACGAACCCCGCTGCCGTGACTGCCACGTGGTGCTCAGGCACGATCGACCCACCCCTCTGTTCGCCGCTCCAACCACCTCGAGACAGGACTAAGGTGTCGGTGGACGGACGGCTTCGCGCCAGCCTGCTCGGCGGCGTCCACTTCTCGGTCGCTGAGGTGCCGGTCCTCCCGAGCTCGCGCAAGGGCCTGGCCATGCTCGTCCTGCTGGCGCTTCGCCCCGACGGTTGGCGTCGCGAGGACCTCGCGGAGATGCTGTGGGGCGTAGGGAAGCTGGCCAGCGTCCGGCAGGCCCTGTACGAGCTGCGGCGGCTGCCTCATGCCGACCTGTGGCTGCGCGACGAAGGCGTGGGGGTGCGGGTGGAGGCCGACGTCGATGTGGTCTCCTTCGAGCAGGCCTGCGCCTCTGGCAGGATGGAGGAGGCCCTGGCGGTCTACAAGGGACCCCTGCTGGACGGTTGGAGCGGGGTGCCGATCCCAGCCTTCTCCGACTGGTGGGCGATCGAGCGAGAACGCCTCGTGATGCTGCAACTCCTGGCCATGAGGAGCGAGGCCGAGCGCCTGGAGAGCGTTGGGCGTTTCGCAGAGGCGCGCCAACGGGTGCTCGAGGTGCTGAACGCCGATCCCTTGTCCGAGGCGCCTTACCGCGCGGCCATGCGCCTGGCCTACGTGCTCGGCGACGTCGAGGGCGCAACGGAGATGTACCGGCGATGCAGCCGCACCCTGCGCCGGGAGTTCGCCAGCGAGCCCTCGCCTGAGACCAAGGCCTTGGCCGCTGCCATCGAGCGGGGTGAGCCGCTGGCCGTGTCCGCCGACGTCGGGCGCCTCCCCCTCTCTCAACTGCGCTTGCTCCAGGCCGTCGCGGTCGGAGCCGGGCGCTTGAGCGTCGAGGCCATCGCTCGCGTCGTCGAACGACCGGCCTTCGACATCGCGGCCGAGCTCAGTGAACTCGTCGCGCGAGAGCTGGTCGATGCCCATGTCTGCGTGACGCCACGCTACCTGGCGCAGGTCCTTGCCTCAACGCCCATGGTCCTGAGGCGTCTGCTGCATGAGCGAACCGCTGAGGCCTTGGTCTCCGAGCAGGCCGATGTGGCTGGGGTGGTCGTGGACGAGGCCGTGGTCGGCGAGCACTTGCTGGCAGCCGGCAACGCCGCTGCCGCCGCGCCGCGTTTCCTGCGGGCGGCCAAGGGTGCTGCTGACCGTGGCGACCTCAGCGGCGCCGTCTCTGCCTGCTTCAGGGTGCTGTGGGCGGCGGAGGGAGAGAGCGAGGACCGCCTATCGGCCGCGATCCTGCTCGAGGGCCTGGCGACCCAGACCGGTGACGAGTCCCTCCAGGAGGCGGCACTGGCCGAAGCAGAACGCCTGGCTTGGCGTCTGCAGTCCGATCGACACCTGGCAGAGGTGAGGATGCGACGGTCGCGCACCAAGCTCCGGCGCGGCGAACCTGATGCCGCCATCGAGCTGGCGGGCGAGGCGCTCGACATCGGGCTCCGCCTGCAGGACGGTGTTCTGGTCGCGCGAGCCAGGAACGCCGTGGGTGGAGCGCGCTTCTACGCCGGGGACCTCGACGGAGCGGTGGAGGCCTTCTCCCTCAACGACTCGGTGGCCGATCCAGTCGAGCGGTTCCGTGCCTGCAACAACCTGGGGACGCTGGCCGCGATGCGTGGCGACCTGGTCGAGGCCTACCGCCGCTTCGACCAGGCACTCACCTTGGCGCGGTCATCGGCCACCCAGGCCGAGGTGGCCGCCACGCTGAACAACCTCGCGGCCACCGCCGAACGTATGGCGGACTACCGTCGCTCCGTACGGCACTTCAGAGAAGGGCTCGACCTGGCTCGCCGCCACCGTGCCAGCGGGGTGGAGGGGCAGATGCTCCTCAACCTGGCGGTCGTCTACGCACGACAAGGCCAGTTGGGGCCGGCGTGGAACACAGCCATCGAGGTGGAGGAGCTCGCCCGCGACCAAGACGATCGACGCCTGCTCGTCCACTCGGCCGAGCAACGCGCCGATGTCTGCAGGATCTGCGGGCACGACGCCTTGGCGCTCGAGTTGATCGACGAGGCGGTCGAAGGGGCCTCGATGCTCGGCGACGAACGCAAGCGCCTGGCCTTGCACAGCCAGCGGGCCACCTTGCGCTTCCTGGCCGGTCGAGCCGAACTGGCCGAGGCAGAGGCGGCGATCGAGTCCTTGGCCTCGGTCAGGCTGGCTGACATCGCGCCGTGGCTGTGGCTGGAGATCGCCCTCTCGGTGGATGATCCGGACCTTGCCCGTGAGGCATTGAGCCGGCTGCCTTCACCACTGGAGAACCGTCACATGCGCCTTCTGGGTGACCTCGTGCGCCTGCGCCTTGCCCTGCTTCCCGGAGCGCGCGACGCCGATCACATGGCGGCAGCGAAGGTCGCCGACCGCTTGGTGTTGCTCGAGCCTGAGGCCTTCTCGACAGCGGCGGGCTCGGAGCGTCGAAGGTCGGGCCTTGCCTCGTTCGAGGTGGTGGAACGGCCCCTTGCCTGGTGGCTGCTCCGCCTTTGGTCCGAGCGGCATCCGGGCTTCCTGCTCCCATCGCATCTGCCCGATGTGGCTGAGGCCTTGGCTGAGCAGGCCGAGGGCCTGCCGAAGGCCTTGCGGGCCTCGCTGCGTCACCGTCCCCAGCATTGGGGAGCAGGACTCCAAGCTCGTTGACGGACTTTTGACGGCGATCTCGTAGCGTCCCTGGCAAGCGATGCGCCCATCCAGCCCGGGTAGGCGCAGGAACGAGGACGACCATGGGAACCACGGATCGCCGCTATCTGCTTCGGGTCTGGCTGGAGGACCGAGGGGAGGGGGACGACCATGGTGCCTGGCGGGCCAGTCTCAAGGACGTCCATGACGGTAGCCAACGGACCTTCTCGGCGCCAGAGGCGCTCCTGACCTACCTGCGTCGCCCCGATCACCTCGCTGCAACGACCGACGCAGACTGAGGCCCCGGACCGAAGAAGCGGGGCAGGAGAGGACGACCGATGAACGAAGGACATGGGGCTTACGACCCCCGGCCATGCCTGGATACCCCGACCCGCGCCCCGACGATGGCCGCCTGCACAGAACGGCGCCATGGAGGTTTCACGATGCCGTCCACCTTCGCCCCCTTGCTTCAGCGCGGCCTCGTCCTTCTGCTGGCCATGGGGATGACCCTGCCCTTCCACCCTTCAGTCCTGGCGCAACCCGCGCTCTCGTCCGCGTTCACCCAAGCCATCGATCGCCAGAAGGAGGTCATCGAGAGCCTGAGTCGCGGACTCGATCCCGCCGGCTTCGATCCCGAGGCCTTGGGCCTCGAGTTGGCGTTCGATGATGCTGAGTCCATCGCCGCCTACTTGGCGGACCGCCTCAGCTACGAGGCCTACACTGGCCTGCTTCGTGGCGCCCAAGGCACCCTTGTGTCCGGCTCTGGCAACGCCATGGACCTCTCCTTCCTGCTGGCCGTCCTTCTGACGGACGCGGGTTACGACGTTCGCCTGGCGCAGGGCCGCTTGCCGGAGACCGAGGCGCGACGCCTGCTGCAGCGCATGTTCCAGCCGTCCGACGCTGCGCCGGGCACGACCGATGCGAATGCCTTGGCTCGCCTCGCGGAGGCGACCGGCCAGGACGAGGCCGACCTGCGCTCGGGTGTGGCCGACATGGACCGGGTCGAACTCACCGACACCAGCAGCTTCCAGGAGGCCTCGTCGGCCCGGCACCGCATCCTCAGAGCCTTGGCTGAAGCCGATGTTGACCTGGGTGGCTCGGTGGAGGCCGAGTTGGTCGAGGAAGCCAGTGCCTACGTCTGGGTCGAGTTCCGGCAAGGTGGCAGCCAGGCGTGGGCAGAACTGCACCCGGCCTTCGGCCATGAGCCGGCCCCCGTGGTCCAAGCGGTGGACTACCTGGATAACGACATCCCCTCGAGCCTGCAGCACCGGCTGCGGATCGAGGTCATGGTGGAGCGCAAGCAGGGCGACACCTTCGACACCGTCGCGCTGATGACACCGTGGGAACGGCCAGTGGCGAACCTCATCGGGCAGACCTTGTCCGTCGGCAACCAGCCTCTAGGTGAAGCAGGCTCGATGAGCCTGCAGGAACTGGCGGCCAGCGCCGCCGACGCCGCCTTCTACGTGCCGACGCTGAACGGCAGCTTGGCACCGGGTGGCTTGGCCTTCGACACCATGGGCTCCGTCCTCGACGTCGAGTCGGCCTCTTCGGCGATGGCAGGCGTTTTCCAGACCGGCGCCCGCCGGGTCAACGACGCGATCGGCGCCCTAGGCGGGCTGGGCAGCGACGATCCGGTCGAGGAGGCCTTCGCCCTGGTGGCCCAATGGGTGGACTTCGTCTTCATCGCGCCAGGCGGCAGCGAGGTCCGTCACCGTCGCTACGTCTTCGATCGCCTCTCCCCGGAGGACCGTGCGGCAGGCGGGGGACGCTTGCTGGGTCAAGAGGTGCTGCTGGAAGGCATCCTGAACCACCAGAGCTTCCAGGTCGTGGCCGGCGCGGTCTCGGATGACTACCTGGCCAGCGAACTGAGCCGGCAGGCGCTCAGCGGCCTCGAGGCCCTCGAGCGCATCGTCCAGATCGTCATGGCGGATGGCGGCGAGTTGGACATCGCCTCCCTGGCCCCACTGATCAATGCCGTCGAGTCCAAGGACCACCTGTCGATCGTCTCGGCCTTCGACGCGGTCGGCGCTTCGGAAGGTGGGGTGGCCTATCGGGCCGAGCCGTCCCTGGTCCTCCTACGCAGCGCGCTGACCCCGGGGGAGGCTCCGGTGGCGGCCATGGGCGTGGACATCGTGGCGCACGCCAGGCGGTTCCTCCGCCTGGATGATGGCGCCATCGTGGCGGACGTGCAACAGGCGGTGCTCGCCGGCACGTGGGAGACCGAGGTGGAACGGGCCTACCTGGCCAGGCTTGCCAACGACGTGCAGGGAAGCTACGCGGCCTTCGCCGCGTCGGCGTCGGAGGTGGTGGTGCGCCCTGGGGACATCGCCGCGCTGGCCGGCCTCGATCTGCCTAGCGAGGCCCTGCCTGCCCTGCACCGGGACCTGGAGGCCGGCTACGCCCTCGTGCTGCCGCTTGGCACCCTGCCCGATGGCACGGGCTTCGCCTGGTGGCGCGTCGATCCAGTGACCGGCCAGACCCTGGGTGTGGCTGCCGACGGTCGGGGTGCTGCGGCCACGGAGTACTCCGTGCCCCTCTGGGTCAGCGCCACCTTCGCCGGCTTGCTGGCCGTGCCAGGTGCACTGGCCTGCGCCGCCGGTGCTGGAGGCGCGGCCATGGCCCTCTGCTTCTGCGATCTGCTCGTCACCACGGGCGCGGCACTGGCGCTCGGCGCCTTGGCCGCCAGCTTGTTCTCCAGCGCCTGGGCTGCACTCTTCATCATCGGGGATGTCGGCATCGGCACCGTCCTGGCGATCCCAGGGCTCTTCACCGGCCCTTGCAGCTTCGTGGCCGGCAGCCGTGGGCTCGAACCCCTATGCCTGGTGGTCTGAGATGCGTCGACGACGCCTGATCGCGGCCATGCTGCTGAGCCTGGGCAGCATGGCTTTCGCCCAGCTATGCACCGAGGAGGTCGAGCCCAACGACACGCCCATGAACGCCACGCGGCTGGGGCCTGCGATCGTCTCCGGTCCCAGCTCCGACCACACCCGCTGCTTCACGGGCGACATGCCAGCAGGCGACCAGGACATGTTCGAATGGGTGGTCACCGAGGAGGATGCCCTTCGCCGTTGGGTCCTGGCCGTAGAGGGCGCACCAGGGCGCCTGACCGCCTTGGAGCTCTACAGCATCCGTTTCGCCAGTGACGGCAGCGGTGTCTCGCAGGCCACCAACCTGCTGAGGGCCGCGGCGCAGGGCTCCGCCGAAGCAAGGTCACGCAGCTTCCTGATCGCACCCGGCCGCTACCACCTGGCGATGTCCGCATCCGGTGGCCAAGGGGCCTACGTCGGCATGCTCCTTGGCCAGGGCGAGGTCCGACGGGGCGCCTCGGTCCTTGGGGACCGCTCCCCGCTCCATGCCTTCGTCGCCTACGGCCCGGTGGAGGCGCAAGCCCGCCAGACCTTCCGCATCGACGAGGAAGGGGCTGGGCGGCTGTGGACGGTGGAGGTCGAGGTCGCTCTTGGCGACTCGCTCACGGTCAGACTACTGGGTCCGAGCGGCGCCGTGCTCGGCGAGGCCACCACGGGTGCCGACGGGATGGCGCTCCTGCCGCACAGGTCCTTGGAAGTCGGCGAGCATCAGATCGAGCTGATCGGCTCTGCGGGGCAGACCATCGTGGCGCTTCGCGACCTGGGGATGCGAACCCATGGTCAGGAGATCGAGCCGAACAACAACGCCGCCCAGGCCAACCACTTCCCGATGGACCAGGCGATGCGGGGCTCCCTCGACGGGGACGAAGACGCCTTCCGCCTGATCGTCGACCGACCGGGCAGTTGGGACCTGCATCTCCAGTCGACCGCTGCCATGACGCTGAGGCTGCTCGACGGGGAAGAGCGCACCCTCTTCACGCGCAGCGGAGGCTCGGCCAGCTTCGGGCCTCTGCACCTGGAACCGGGGACCTACTTCCTCACGTTGCGAGGCGATCGTGGGGTCGGCTACGAGCTGCGCTGGCAGGCTACCGAGCAGGCCCAAGATGGATACGAGCGCGAGCCCAACGACACGGTCATGGCTGCCACGGCCATGGGCGAGGACGGCAGGGTGCGGGGCTCCCTCGATCCTGGCGACCACGACGTCTACCGCTTCGACGTGGTGGGCGAAGCGCAGCTGTTCCGCGTCCAGCTCGTGGGCGACGGCGTCGAGCGACTGGCCGTCCTGCACCGAGGCGGGGGCACCCAGGTCGAGGTGCGGGGGGAGCGGCGGCTGAGGATCGACGACCTCCTCCTGCTGCCGGGCGACCACTACCTACGCGTCATGGGAAGCGGCGCAGCGTACGCGCTCCAGGTCATCCCGCTCGGTCCTGCACCCCTTGGCGGCGAGGCTGGGGTGACGCCTGCGGCGGACGAGCCGCTCCAGGCCGCCGGCCCAGGACCCATGACAGGGGCCGATGAAGGCGACATGGAGGCAGTCCTCCCACCGAGCCAGCCACCCCCGCCCGGCCGGCTGGAGATCGAGCCGAACGACGATGTTAGCCGCGCCATCCGCCTGATGCCAGGGCAGGTCCACGTCGGGCGTTTCGGCCATCCAGCTGACGTCGACATCTTCCGCTTCCACCTCAGGGAGGACCAGCGGATCCGTCTCGAGCTGGTCGCGCCAGAGGGTGAGCCGTCCATCCGGATGTTCATCGCCGGGTCGTGGCATGACGTGTTCGACCCAGACAGCGGCGAACCGAACGTGGTCGAGCGCTGGATGCTGGCCGGCGACCACACCGTGACCCTGCGGACCGACCGTGCGGCCAGCGGCGGCTACTACCAGTTGCGCCTGCAGCTGCTCGGAAGGTTGGGGAGCCCGGTCGACCTGGAGCCGAACAACAGCCGCCTCACCGCTGGGCGGATGCCGACCGACCTGCGGTGGAGCGGCATGGTTGGTGGTTGGCACGGCGACGATGTCTTCGTGCTGCCCAGCTTCTCCGAACCGACCCTGATGGACCTGCGCATGGTCGCAGGCGACCGCCTCCAAGTCGCGCTGCTCGAGGACGGTGCGACGACGGTGGTGCCTTGGGTGGACGGCGTGGCCTCCGTGACGGTGCCGGGCGAAGTTCCTGCATGGCTGAGGCTGCGCGGCAACGGCGAGTACGAGGTAGAGGTTGCGTTCGCCTCGCCTCCGGACCCCGCCGAGCTTCGTCCGCAAGGCGACGGGGGCTTGCGCCTCGAACTGGACATGGCCGACCTTGCCGTTGCCGCCTACTGGCACCTTGGTCAGACCCTCGTCGCCGAATTGGTCGTCGAGAACACGGCTGCAGAGCCGCGCGCGCTGCGGTTCGATGGCTCCGTCACCGACGCGCGGGCGGATGTGTTGCTCCCTGAGCCGAGGGAGATCGGGCCAGGGGAGACCTTGCGCCTTCCGGTGACCTTCCATCTCCCACCTGACCTGCCCGAGAGCCAGCCCGTCGTGCTCGAGGTCAGCGCCTCCACCGACCAGGAACAGGTCGTGGCCGGCGTGTCGGCCTGGGCCGCCTGCGACGCGCTGCCGGTGGGCGCCCGCCCGCACCCCTTGGTCCACACCGTGCTGCTCGGCCGGCTCGACCTGTTGTGGAGCGGCTTGGGGGGCAGGGTCGTCGGCGATGCCGCCAGCGCGCGCATGAACAGCTTGCTCCGGGGCCGTGTGAACCTGAACACCGGGATGCGGTTCGAGCTCCAACAGGAATCCGTGGTGTACGAGCTGGCGGGTGGGCGCAGCCACCGGCTGGTCGGTGCCGTGCTGAACCCCACCTCGGATGGCGTCGTCGCCGACCAGCTGCGCGCCTTCCGCATCGATCTCTCCCTCGACGGGCAGACGTTCACCCCTGTGATGTCGGCCGAGCTCAGGGCCGCCAGGATCGACCAGTCCTTCGTGTTCGACGCACCCGTCGAGGCACGCTACGCTCGCTTGGTGCCCCTGAGCAGCCAGGGCGGTGGATCGAGCGCCCACCTTGGCGCCTGGTCCCTGCTGGCCGATGATCCGGCCCCCTTGGGTGCCCTGAACCTGGCCGACCCCGGCCTGGGTGGCCACGTCCTGTGGACCAGCGTGCCTGTGGTCGGCATCGGTGCGTCCATGCTGACCCGAGCGCAGGACGTTCGCGCGGTCGACCTGCTTGGGGTCGAGGCGTTCCGCTTCGTCGTCGGACTGCACCATGGTCGGGCTGCGCAGGTCAGGGAGCTGGTGTGGGTGGATCGGCCCGCGTCCGAGCGGCCAAGCGGGGTGCCCTTCGAGCAGGTGACCGTCGAGGTCAGCGTCGACGGGCCTTCTGGCCCTTGGTCGGAGCTCGGCACATGGTCGTTGGGGCAGCCCAACGGCGAGGCGCGATGGCTCCTCGACGATCCGGTCTGGGCGCGCTACCTGCGCTTCACCGCGCCGAAGGTGGAAGGGGAACGCCAGCATTGGCCGCCAGAGACCCTCGAGGTCTGGGAGCGTCCCGCCGACGATGGCTACGCGACGGCCTTGGGGGCATGGGGTTCGGATGACGGCCGCGGTGTCTTCGAGTGGTCGCAGTTCCAACAAGGCCCGACCACCCCTGCCGCCTCTACGGAGTCCTCTGGCGACGACCGACGAGAGGGAGCCAACCTGCTCATGCCCGGCCAGTCGGCCATCGGCACCGTCCTGGTCGGTGAGGACGTGGACTGGTACCGCATCCCCATGACCGA
>CAYXJZ010000046.1:0-24773 GCA_964465355.1 uncultured bacterium
ATCAGATCGACAAGGCGCCTGAAGAGAAGGCGCGTGGCATCACCATCAACACCTCGCACGTCGAGTACCAGACGGCGCCGCGGCACTACTCGCACGTGGACTGCCCTGGGCACGCCGATTACGTGAAGAACATGATCACCGGTGCGGCGCAGATGGACGGCGCCATCCTGGTGGTCTCCGCTGCTGACGGCCCGATGCCGCAGACGCGTGAGCACATCCTGCTTGCTCGCCAGGTGGGTGTGCCGTACATCGTCGTCTTCCTCAACAAGATGGACATGGTGGAGGACGAGGAGCTGTTGGAACTCGTGGAGATGGAAGTCCGCGAGCTGCTCTCCAGCTACGAGTTCCCCGGCGACGATCTGCCTGTCGTGAAGGGCTCGGCTCTGAAGGCCCTTGACGCTCTGCAGGCGAACCCGCAGACCGGCCGTGGTGAGAACGAGTGGGTGGATCGGATCTGGGCGTTGCTCGATGCCGTGGACAGCTACATCCCCACGCCTGAGCGTGATGTGGACAAGGCCTTCCTGATGCCGGTGGAGGACGTGTTCACCATCACCGGTCGTGGCACCGTGGCCACCGGCCGCGTCGAGCGCGGCATCGTGAAGACCGGTGACGAGATCGCCATCGTCGGTCTGCGCGACACGGCGAAGTCGATCGTCACCGGTGTCGAGATGCACCGTAAGACCCTCGACTCCGGTATGGCTGGCGATAACGTCGGTGTGTTGCTTCGTGGTGTGGGTCGTGATGATATCGAGCGTGGTCAGGTGTTGGCCAAGCCGGGTAGCATCACGCCGCACACTGGTTTCAATGGTTCGGTGTACATCCTTCGTAAGGAGGAGGGTGGTCGTCATTCGGCTTTCTTCACGGGTTATCGTCCGCAGTTTTATTTCCGTACGACGGATGTGACGGGTGTTGTGACGTTGCCTTCTGCGGTGGAGATGGTGATGCCTGGGGATAATGTGGAGTTGGGTGTTGAGTTGATCAAGCCGATTGCGATGGAGGAGGGTTTGCGCTTCGCCATTCGTGAGGGCGGCCGTACCGTGGGCGCCGGCGTCGTCACCCAGGTCACCAAGTAACCATGGCGACCCCCAAGATCCGCATCAAGCTCAAGGCCTTCGACCACCGGAGCCTGGACAGCTCGGCGACCAAGATCGTCGAGACCGTGCGCCGCACCGGTGCCAAGGTCGCCGGCCCCGTGCCGCTGCCCACCCGCATCCGCCGCTTCTGCGTGCTGCGTGGCCCCTTCACCGACAAGGACAGCCGCGAGCACTTCGAGATCCGTACCCACAACCGGCTGATCGACATCAAGTCGCCCACCAAGTCGACCATCGACAGCCTCATGCACCTGGACCTCCCCACCGGGGTGGACATCGAGATCAAGACGGTCGGAGGCCGCTGAGCGTGAAAGGCATCCTGGGCACGAAGGTGGGGATGACCCAAGTGTGGCAAGGGGACAAGTTGATCCCTGTCACCGTGGTCTTGGCAGGTCCCTGCCCCATCGTGCAACGCAAGACCCCCGAAGTGGACGGCTACAGCGCCGTGCAGCTCGGCTGGGTCGAGAAGACGGCCAAGGCGGCCAACCGCCCCGAGAGCGGCCACGCCAAGAAGGCAGGGGTCAAGCCCCAACGCCACCTGGTGGAGTTCCGCGACTACGCACCCGAAGGTGAGACCGTGACGGTCGACATCTTCGAAGCCGGTCAGAACGTCGACGTCACCGGCACCACCAAGGGACGCGGCACCACCGGCGTCATGAAGCGCTGGAACTTCGCCGGCATGCCGGCCACCCACGGGGTGAAGAAGAAGCACCGCGCCCCCGGCTCCATCGGCCAGCGCAAGTTCCCCGGCCGCGTCTACAAAGGCAAGCGCATGGCTGGCCACTACGGCAGCGAACGCGTCACCACCGTCGGCCTCCAGGTCGTCGAGGTCCGTCCTGACGACGGCCTGCTGCTCATCAAGGGCGCCGTCCCCGGCGCCAACGGCAGCCTGGTCATCGTCAAGGACTCGAAGAGGAAGGTGAGCTGATGGCGGTCACCGTCGACGTCATCGGGAGCGACCGCAAGGTCGTGCTCGACCTGCCGGAACCCAAGGAAGCAGTGCTGCACGAGGTCGTCGCCTGGCAGCTCAGCAAGCGCCGCCGTGGCACCGCCGCCGCCAAGACCCGATCCCAGGTCAGCGGCAGCACCGCCAAGATCTACCCCCAGAAGGGGACCGGCCGTGCCCGCCACGGTAGCCGCAAGGCGCCCATCTTCGTCGGTGGCAGCAAGGCCTTCGGCCCGCAGCCGCGTGACTACAGCTACACCTTGCCCAAGCGCGTTCGCCGCCTCGGCCTCGAGATGGCCATCGCCGCCCGCGCCCAGGACGGCAAGCTCACCCTGGTGGAGAGCTTCGGCATCAGCGAAGGCCGGACCCGCGAGTTCGTCGGTTGGGCCAAGAGCAACGGCTTCGACGGCACCGAGCGCGTGCTGCTGGTCAGCGACGACGAACTGGTGCGGCGTGCAGCCCGCAACCTGCCCTGGGTCAGCGTCCTGCCTTCGCGCGGCCTGAACGTCTACGACGTCCTGCGCAACGAGCGCCTGATCGCCGACGCCGACATCTTCGTCGCCGACGAGGAAGACGTGGAGGCTGCAGCATGAGCCATCTCGACCACTTCTCCCTGCTCCTGCGCCCGGTGCTCTCCGAGAAGGCGGTCGGCCAGTTCGACAGCGGCCGCTACGTCTTCTACGTGCACCCCGACGCCAACCGCAGCCAGGTCAAGGACGCCGTCGAGCGCGCCTTCAAGGTCGAGGTCGTGAAGGTCAACGTCCTCAACCTCAGAGGCAAGGAACGGCGCCAAGGCCGCTACACCGGCCGCACCGCCGACCGCAAGAAGGCGATCGTCACCCTGGCCCAAGGCCAACGCATCCAACAGCTCGACGGGCTGACCTAAGGGAGGGAGTCACATGGCCACCAAGAAGTACAGACCCTATACGCCCTCCCGTCGCTTCATGACCACGTCCGACTTCGCGGACGTCAGCAAGAGCCGGCCGGAGAAGTCCCTCCTCGAACCTCGCCCGCGTTCGGGGGGCCGCAACAACCACGGCCGCATCACCTCGCGCTTCATCGGCGGCGGCCACAAGCGCCGTTACCGCGTCGTGGACTTCGTTCGCCGCGACAAGCAAGGTGTGCCAGCCAAGGTCGCCGGGATCGAGTACGACCCCAACCGCAGCGCCCGCCTCGCCCTGCTGCACTACCTCGACGGCGAGAAGCGCTACATCATCGCCCCAGAGAAGCTGGTCGTCGGCAGCCGCATCGTGGCCGGCCCTGACGCCGAGCCGGTGGTCGGCAACGCCATGCCGCTGCGCTTCGTGCCCATCGGCGCGGTGGTGCACGCCATCGAACTCACCCCGGGCAAGGGCGCCCAGATGGCCCGCTCCGCCGGGACCGGCGTGCAGATCCAAGGCCGTGACGGCGACTACGTCACCCTGCGCCTGCCATCAGGCGAGCTGCGCCGGGTCCACGGCGAGTGCTACGCCACCATCGGCGTGGTCGGCAACGCCGAACACAAGAACATCGTGCTCGGCAAGGCCGGCCGTAAGCGCTGGCTCGGCCGCAAGCCCCACAACCGCGGTCGCTCCATGAACCCCGTCGACCACCCCCACGGCGGTGGCGAGGGCCGCTCCTCCGGGGGCCGTCCACCGGTCAGCCCATGGGGTCAGCAAGCGAAGGGCCTCAAGACCCGCAACAAGCGCAAGGTCTCGAGCCGCTTCATCGTCCGCCGCCGGAAGGAGAAGTAACCATGCCCCGTAGCGTGAAGAAGGGCCCCTTCATCGACGGCCACTTGCTCAAGAAGGTCGACGCCGCGAACGCCAGCAGCGACCGCAGGGTCATCAAGACCTGGAGCCGTCGCAGCACCATCATCCCCGAGATGGTGGGTCACACCATCGGCGTCTACAACGGACGCCAGCATGTGCCTGTGTTCGTGCAGGAGAACATGGTCGGCCACAAGCTGGGCGAGTTCTCGCCCACGCGCACCTTCCGTGGCCACGGCGGGAAGGGCTGATCATGGCTGCTTCCGCCCAGCTCCGCATGCTGCGCTCCACCCCGCGCAAGACCCGCCTGGTGGCGGACTTGATCCGCGGCAAGGGCGTCAGCGAGGCCGAGGACATCCTCAAGTTCACCGACCGCCGCGTCGCGACGCCGCTGCTCAAGCTGCTGCAGAGCGCCAAGGCCAACGCCGTGAACAACCACGACATGTTCGAGGACAGCCTCTTCGTCAAGGCCATCCAGGTCGGCGACGGCCCGCAGATCAAGCGCTTCCTTGCTCGTGCCCGCGGCCGCGCCGACATGCTCCGCAAACGCACTAGCCACATCACCATCACCCTGGAGGAACGCCGTGGGTAACAAGATCAACCCCCTGGGCTTCCGCCTCGGCGTCAACAAGACCGCTTCGGCCCGCTGGTACGCCGGCAAGAAGACCTACCCGAAGCTCCTCCAGGAGGACGTGGCCATCCGTGCCGCGGTCAACGCGGACGTCGGTCGCTCCGGCATCTCCCGCATCGACATCGAGCGCGCGGCCCACAACGTCAACGTCACCATCCACACGGCCAAGCCAGGCGTGGTCATCGGTCGCGGTGGTGAGTCCATCAAGGCCTTGCGCGCCAAGCTCGACGGCGTGGTCGACGGCACCGTCGCGGTGAACGTGCAAGAGGTCGGCAACCCCAACACCAACGCCGTGTTGGTGGCGCAGCGCATCGCCGAGCAGCTCGAACGCCGCTTCGCCTTCCGTCGCGCCATGAAGCAGGCCCTGCAGCGCACCATGGAGTCCGGCGCCCGCGGCGTCAAGATCCGCTGCTCCGGCCGCCTCGGTGGCACCGAGCAGGCCCGGCCCGAGTGGTACGCAGACGGCCGCGTGCCCCTGCACACCCTGCGCGCCGACATCGACTACGGCACCGCAGAGGCCCGCACCACCTACGGCATCATCGGTGTGAAGGTCTGGGTCTTCCACGGCGAGATCGTCGGCGACCGCACCCGCGGCCGCGCCGTGTTGCCCCGCCCCCGCCTCGACGACGACAAGCGCAACCGCCGTCGCCGCCCAGCCGCCCGTCGTCGCGACGCTCCGGGTGCCCCCGGCGCCAAGCCCGGGCCCGGTGGCGCCCGTGCGCGTGTCAGGAAGGATCGCTGAGCCATGTTGCTCCCCAAGCGCGTGAAGTACCGCAAGCAGATGCGCGGCCGCATGACCGGCGACACCAAGGGTGGCGACTACGTCGCCTTCGGTGACTACGGCCTTGTAGCGCTGGAGCCTGCTTGGATCAAGTCCAACCAGATCGAGGCCTGCCGTATCACCATGAGCCGTTTCTTCCGGCGCGGTGGCAAGATCTACATCCGTGTGTTCCCCGACAAGCCCGTCACCAAGAAGCCCCAGGAAGTGCGAATGGGGAAGGGCAAGGGCGCCGTGGAGTACTGGGTGTCCGTCGTCAAGCCCGGCCGGATCCTGTTCGAGGTGGCCAACGTCACCGAGGAGCAGGCCAAGGAGGCCTTCCGCCTGGCGGGCCACAAGTTGCCCATCAAGGTCAAGATGGTGAAGCGCGAGGTCTACGATGAAGCCCAATGAGGCACGCAAGCTGACGGCGAAGGAGAACACCGACACCGTCACCGAGCTGCGCGAAGAGCTGTTGGGCCTGCGTTTCCAGGCGGCGGTGGGGCAAGCCAGCAACCCGCGCCGGATCCGCATCGCCAAGCGTGAGATCGCCAGGCTGCTGACCGTGGCCCGCGAGAAGGAGCAGGGGACGTGAAGAAGGTGCTGCAAGGCCGTGTCACCTCTGACAAGGCGCACAAGACGGTGACCGTGCACGTGGAGAGGCGCTTCAAGCACCCCCTGTACGGCAAGGTCGTGACCGTCTCCAAGAAGTACCTGGCCCACGACGAGGACGACAGCTACGGCATCGGCGACGTCGTCGAGATCACCGCCGCCCGCCCCATGAGCAAGCGCAAGCGCTTCGTCGTCACGCGCCTGGTCGAGAAGGCAAGGGCCTGAGCCATGATCCAGCAGGAGACCTTCCTCGACGTGGCCGACAACTCTGGTGCGCGTCGCATCCAGTGCATCCGTGTGCTCGGCACCGGCCAGCAGTGGGTGGGCTCGGTGGGTGACATCATCGTCGCCGCCGTGAAGGACGCCATCCCCCATGCGGCGGTGAAGAAGGGCGATGTGGTCAAGGCCGTCATCGTCCGCACCAAGAAGGAGATCAACCGCAGCGACGGCTCGTCGATCCGTTTCGACACCAACGCCGCGGTGATCATCAACAACCAGAACGAGCCTCGCGGCACCCGCGTCTTCGGACCGGTGGCGCGCGAGCTGCGCGAGAAGCGCTTCATGCGCATCGTCTCGCTGGCGCCGGAGGTGCTGTGATGGCACAACTGAAGTCGGCCCAGCGCGGTAAGCAGGCCAGCACCAAGCTGCGGCTGCGCAAGGGCGACCAGGTCAAGGTGACCTCGGGCAAGCACCGTGGATCCGAAGGCGAGATCCTGCGGGTCGACCACGAGAAGAACCGCGTCCTGATCAAGAACGTCAACGTCATCAAGAAGGCCCAGAAGCCCACCCAGCAGAACCCACGGGGCGGCTTCAAGGAGCAGGAGGCGCCCATCCACGCCAGCAACGTGCGCCTGCTCGACCCCCAGACCGGCAAGCCGACCCGCATCGGCAGCAAGGTCCTGGAGGACGGCCGCAAGGTTCGTGTCAGCGTCAAAACCGGCGCGGTGCTGGACGAGTGAGGCAGGAGATGCAGAAGGTCGACCTCCCCATCGTGAACAAGTACCGTGAAGCGGTGCCGCAATTGCAGCAGCGCCACGGTTACGACAACGTCATGGCCGTGCCAAGGGTCGAGAAGATCGTCCTGAACATGGGTGTTGGCGAAGCCCGCGAGGACGCGAAGCTGCTGGAGAAGGCAAGCCGCGACCTGGCCATGATCGCCCTGCAGCGCCCGGTGATCACCAAGGCGAAGAAGTCCGTGTCGAACTTCAAGATCCGCGCTGGCATGCCGGTCGGCTTGAAGGTGACCCTGCGCCGTGAGCGCATGTGGGCCTTCCTCGACAAGCTGATCAACGTGGCCCTGCCCCGCGTGCGCGACTTCCGCGGCGTCGGCAACGCCTTCGACGGCCGCGGCAACTACAGCCTCGGACTGCGCGAACAGCTCGTGTTCCCCGAGATCAGCTACGACCAGGTGGACGCCACGCGCGGCCTGGACATCACCATCGTCACCTCGGCCAGCACGGACGAGGAAGCCAGGAGCCTGCTCGAGTCCCTCGGCATGCCCTTCAGGAAGTAAGGAGACCGGATGGCCACCAAGGCACAGATCGCCAAGTCCAAGCGCAAGCCCAAGTTCTCGACCCGCAAGGTCAACCGTTGCTCCGTGACCGGCCGTGCGCGGGGTTACATCCGCTTCTTCGGTCTCAGCCGCATCACCATGCGTGAGATGGCCCACCGCGGGCATCTGCCTGGTGTGACCAAGGCCTCCTGGTAGTTGGCTCTCGTCCCCAAGGGACGAGAGCTTGCGATCCCTTCGGGATCGCGGCCCAGGACAGAAACACAGACATCCTTGTGCCGGGAGTCAGGTCGGGCCGTTTGACCCGATACCGCTCCCAGAACGGAACCGAATGCAGACAGATCCTGTTGCCGACATGCTGACGCGCATCCGCAACGCCGTGGCCATCGCCAACGCCAGCGTGGACGTGCCCGCCAGCAACTTCAAGAAGGCGCTGGCCGAGGTGCTGGTGCGCGAGGGCTACCTCAAGTCCCTCGAGGTCGTCGAAGGCGAAGGCGGTCGTCCCGTCCTGCGCATCGGCCTCAAGTACGGGCCGCGCCGCAGCCCGATCATCCACTCGCTCAAGCGCATCTCCAAGCCCGGCCGTCGCGCCTACACCAAGGCCGGCCAAGTGCCCGTGGTGCGCGGTGGTCTCGGCATCGCCGTGATCTCCACCCCCCAGGGCCTGCTGGTCGACCGTGACGCCCGCCGCAAGAACGTCGGCGGCGAGGTCATCTGCGAGGTGTGGTGATGAGTCGTATCGGACGTGCCCCCATCGCCCTGCCAAAGGGCGTCGAACTGAAGGTCAGCGAGGGCGCTGTGGCGGTCAAGGGTCCCAAGGGCAACCTTGACGTCGTCCTCAGCCCGCGCATGAAGGTCGTCGTCGAAGGCGCAGAGGTCAAGGTGGAGCGACCAAGCGACCACCGCGACGACCGCGCCCAGCACGGCCTCGCCCGCTCGCTCCTGGCCAACGCCATCACCGGTGTGACCGAGGGCTTCAGCAAGAACCTGGAGATCCATGGCGTCGGCTTCCGCTGCGTCATGAAGGGTTCCACCCTGGAACTGGCCCTCGGCTACTCGCACCCCGTGGTCATCGAGCCGCCCGCCGGCATCACCATCTCCGCGCCAGAGCCCACCAGGATCACGGTCTCCGGCATCGACAAGCAGCTGGTCGGCCAGGTGGCCGCCAACATCCGCGCCAAGCGCACCCCCGACAGCTACCACGGCAAGGGTGTGCGCTACCAAGGCGAGTACGTTCGCATCAAGCCCGGCAAGGCCGCGGCCCGATGAGCGCAGGGAGCATGATGAAGACCCTCACCGCCAAGGATCGGCGCACCTTCCGCACCCGTCGGAGCATCAAACGCCCCGTGGCCACCGACCGCCTGCGGCTGACCGTGTTCCGCAGCAGCCGCTACATCTACGCCCAGATCATCGACGACACCAAGGGTGTCACGGTCGCGGAGGCCAACAGCAAGAGCCTGGCCGCCGCCGGCCGCAAGTCCGACCAGGCCAAGGCCGTCGGCCAGGCGCTCGCTGAGCGTGCCTTGGCTGCCGGCGTGCGCCGGGTGGTCTTCGATCGGGGTCCGAACCGCTTCCACGGCCGCGTCAAGGCGCTGGCCGAAGGGGCCCGCGAGGGAGGCCTGGAGTTCTGATGGCTGACACCGATTTCGAAGACAAGGTCATCTTCATCCGCCGCACCGCCAAGACCTACCAGGGCGGTCGCCGCTTCCGCTTCGGCGCCATGGTCGTCATCGGCGATCGCAACGGCCGCGTCGGCCTCGGCCTCGGCAAGGCCAAGGAAGTGCCGATCGCCGTCCAGAAAGGCCAGTACGTGGCCAGGCGCAACCTCATCGACGTGCCGATCGAGGAGCCGGGCACCATCCCCCACGAGGTGCTCGGCGCCCACGGCACCTCCTCCGTCATGCTCAAGCCGGCTGGCGCCGGCACAGGCGTGATCGCCGGCTCCGTGCCGCGCGCCATCGTCGAGCTGGCCGGCTACCGCAACCTGCTCACCAAGGAACTGGGCTCGCGCAACCAGACCAACGTCGCCTACGCCGTGATCGATGGCCTCAAGCAGCTCAAGACCTTCGAGGAGTCGAAGCGGGAGCGGGAGCAGGCCGAATGAAGATCAAGCTGGTGCGCTCCCTCATCGGGGTCAAGCATGACCAGCGTGCCACCGTGTACGCGCTCGGCCTACGCAAGACCGGCGACACCCGCGTGGTGGCCGACACCCCGGACGTGCGTGGCATGGTGAACAAGGTCGCCTACCTCCTGAAGATCGAAGGGCAGGACCCGTCGTGAAACTCAACGAACTCAAGCCGGCCCCCGGCAGCAAGAAGAGCCGCCGCCGTGTCGGCCGCGGTCTAGGCAGCGGGCGCGGCAAGACCGCCGGCCGCGGCCAGAAGGGCCAGTCCAGCCGCTCCGGCTTCAGCCAGGGCGCCGGTTGGGAAGGCGGGCGCTCACGCCTGATCATGCGCCTGCCCAAGCGTGGCTTCAACAAGGTCAAGCTGGTCTTCCAGATCGTCAACCTGCGTGACCTCTCGGTCTTCGAGGCCGGCAGCAGCATCGACGCCATCGACCTGGCCGCCGCCGGCCTCGTGCGGCACGCCGGTCGGCCCATCAAGCTGCTCGGCGACGGACCCTTGGAGGTCAACGGCCTGACCATCGAGGTCGACGCCGCCAGCCAAGGTGCCATCAACGCCGTGACCGCCGCCGGTGGCAGCGTCATCGTGCCGGTGTTCGAGGAGGAGTCAACCTCTGATGATGCCGGTGTGTCCGCCGCTGACGCGGCGGACGTGCAAGCTGCCGCTCCAGCGGCGGCCGCCGGCGACGACGATTCAGCCGAAGCCCCGGAGACTGCCTGATGCTCGCCGCCTTTCGGAATGCCCTGGTCATTCCGGACCTGCGGAACAAGCTGCTGATCACCATCGGCCTGCTGTCGGCCTACCGGCTGCTGGTCTTCATCCCCACGCCCGGCATCGACATCGAGCTGCTGCGCCAGGGGGCCTTCGGGCAGGGCGACGTCTTCACCCTGCTGAACTTCATCTCCGGCGGCAACTTCGAGGTCTTCTCGATCGCGGCGCTCGGCGTCATCCCCTACATCACATCGAGCATCATCATGCAGCTGCTCACCGCCACCTACCCCCCCTTGGAGAAGCTCTCCAAGGAGGGGGAGGAAGGCCGCAAGAAGATCACCCAGTTCACCCGCTACGGCGCCATCGCCCTCGGCGCCGTGCAGTCGGTGTTCCTGGCCGTGGCGCTGCTCGGCAACTCGGGTGCGCTCAAGGTGGGCTGGTCCAACGGGCCCTTCTTCTGGTTCGTGGTCCTCGTGACCCAGGTGGCCGGCATCGCGGTGGTCATGTGGCTGGGGGAGAAGATCACCGAGCACGGCATCGGCAACGGCATCTCGCTGATCATCTACGCCGGCATCGTGGCCTCCTTCCCGTCGGCGCTCGGCCAGCAGTTCGCCCTCATCAGCCGCGGGGAGTCCAACGTCTTCGGCTTGATCATCTTCTTCGCCCTGCTCATCGTGGCCATCTCCGGGATGGTCATGGTTCAGCAGGCCGAGCGAAGGATCCCGGTGCAGTACGCCCGCAAGGTGGTGGGCCGCAAGGTCATGGGTGGCCAGTCCACCTACATCCCGCTGCGGCTGAACGCCGCCGGCGTGATCCCGATCATCTTCGCGGTGTCGATCATGGTCCTGCCGCAGACGCTGATCGGCGCCTTCCCCAACGTGGCATGGCTGCAGGCCATCGGCGCCTGGTTCAACCCGGCCCAGTGGCAGGGGCTCGTGCTGTCGACGCTGCTCATCATGGGCTTCACCTACTTCTACACCCAGATCAGCTTCGACCCGCGGCGCATCTCCGAGAACCTGCGCGAGTACGGCGGCTTCGTTCCCGGGGTTCGCCCAGGACAGCCGACCACCGAGCATCTGGCCCGCATCACCGGACGCATCACCCTCTGGGGTGCGCTCTTCCTCGGCATGGTCAACGCCCTGCCCCAGGCGCTCTCCTGGATCACCGGCGCAGGCCAGCTCACCATGGTGTTCTCCGGTATCAGCCTGCTGATCATGGTCGGCGTGTCGCTCGACACGCTGCGCCAGCTCGAGTCGCAGCTGATGATGCGGCACTATGAGGGCTTCGTCTCCAAGGGCCGCATCCGCGGCCGTGGGAGGCGCTTCTGATGCAGAGCGAGACCGCTGCTGGGGACGCGGTGGAGGTGGTGCTGCTCATGGGACCTCCAGGAGCAGGCAAAGGCACCCAGGCCACCCGCTTGGCGGCCGAGCGTGGCCTGACCAAGCTCTCCACCGGCGACATGCTGCGGGCACACGTGGTGGCAGGCACCGAGCTCGGGCGCGAAGCCAAGAGCTTCATGGACGCAGGCGAGCTGGTGCCTGACGAGGTCCTCATCGGCATGGTCCGCAGCGAGCTGACCAAGGCCAGCGTCCTGCGCTTCCTGCTCGACGGCTTCCCCCGCACCCCGGTGCAGGCGGCCGCGCTCGACGCCTTGCTGGCCGAGCTCGGCGGCAGTGTGACCCGTGCGGTCGCGCTGGAGGTGCCCGACGACGAGCTGGTGCAGCGACTGTTGCTGCGGGCCGTGGAGGAAGGTCGCTCGGACGACGGCGAGGACGTCATCCGCAACCGCATGACCGTCTACCACAGCCAGACCAAGCCGCTCATCGACTACTACGAAGGCCAAGGCAAGCTGGCGCACGTCGACGGTCTCGGCTCCGTGCCGGATGTCAGCGCGCGTCTGCGGGCGGTGCTGCCTTGATCCAGCTCAAGCGCAGGGCGGAACTGGAGATCATGGCCGAGGCGGCCCAGATCAACCGGGAGGCCTTGGAGCTGGTGCGTGACGCCGTGGACGTGGGTGTCACCACCGCCGAGTTGAACGCCATCGCAGAAGATGCTATCCTCTCGCGCGGCGGTCGCCCGGCCTGGAAGGGCTACAACGGCTACCCCGCGACACTGTGCACGTCGGTGAACGAGGTGGTCGTCCACGGCATTCCGGACGATCGCCCGCTTCGTTCTGGCGACATCGTGTCCGTTGATATCGGTACCTTCTACCAGGGCTTCGCGGCCGATCAGGCCCTCACCTTCCCGGTGGGCGAAGTCTCTGAGGAGGCGCGCCGCCTCATCGATGCCACCGAGCGTTCCTTGCAGGCGGGCATCGAAGCGGCGCAAGCAGGCAAGCGGCTAGGCGACGTTTCCGCGGCCATTCAGGGCGTCGTCGAGGCTGCAGGTTTCTGGGTCGTTCGGGAATTCGTGGGGCACGGCATCGGTCGTGAGATCCACGAAGGCCCGGAGGTGCCCAACTACGGTAGGGCCGGCACCGGCCCCATCCTGCGTCCTGGCTTGGTCCTGGCCATCGAACCGATGGTCGCCGCCCGCTCCACCCGGGTGGTCGTCCTGGACGACGGCTGGACGGCTCCCACCGCGGACGGCTCGCTCGCCGCGCACGTGGAGCACACGGTGGCCATCACCGACGATGGCCCCTGGGTGCTCACCGCTCATCCAGACCGGGCCCCGCAACGCGCGGCGGCCCCCAGGAGGTAGGCATGGCGCGACGACGTCTCGGACCCCCGCGGCAGCGCCGAGAGGAAGAAACGACGCAGGACACCATCCGCACGGAAGGTGTCGTGCTCGAGGCGCGACCCAACACGACCTTCTTGGTCCAGTTGGACGCCGGACCCGAGATCCTCGCCCACGTGGGCGGGAAGATGCGCCGGCACTACATCCGAATCCTCCCGGGCGACCGGGTGGTCATCGAGATCAGCACCTACGACCCGGAAAAGGGTCGGATCGTCTACCGGAAGTAAGGGGACAGCAGATGAAGGTACGCTCCTCCGTCAAGAAGATGTCAGCCGACGACAAGATCATCCGCCGTCACGGGAAGGTCTACGTCATCAACAAGAAGAACCCCAAGCACAAGCAGAGGCAGGGCTGAGCCGTGGCACGCATCTCCGGTGTCGACCTGCCGCGCGAGAAGCGCATCGAGCACGCCCTGCCCTACATCTACGGCGTGGGCCTGACCCGTTCGCAGCAGATCCTGGCCGAGGCAGGCGTCGACCCCGACATCCGGGTCAAGGACCTGGCCGAGGTCGACGTCATCAAGATCCGCGAGATCATCGACCGCAGCTTCAAGGTCGAGGGTGACCTGCGTCGCGAGGTGCAGCTCAACATCAAGCGCCTCATGGACATCGGCTGCTACCGCGGCCTGCGTCACCGCCGTGGGCTGCCCGTCCGGGGTCAGTCGACCAAGACCAACGCCCGCACCCGCAAGGGTCCGCGCCGCACCGTCGCCGGTAAGAAGAAGGCGCCGAGGAAGTAAGGGACCCTGAACCATGGCGAAGCCCACCAAATCCACCAAGAAGCGCGTCAAGCGATCGATCGCCGAAGGCAAGGCCTTCATCCACGCCAGCTACAACAACACCATCGTCACCATCACCGACATGGACGGCAACACCGTTGCCTGGTCCTCCTCGGGCTCGATCGGTTACAAGGGCTCCAAGAAGGGCACGCCATACGCCGCCCAGCTGGCTGCCGCCGACGCCACCCGCAAGGCTCAGAACCTGGGCCTCAGCCAACTCGACATCGTCATCCGTGGCACGGGCTCGGGGCGCGAGCAAGCGATCCGCTCCATCCAAGCCACCGGTGTGAACGTGCGCACCATCATCGACGACACCCCCACCCCGCACAACGGTTGCCGCCCGCGCAAGCGCAAGCTGCGCTGATCGGACGAAGGAGTCAGCATGGGAAGATATAGAGGCCCGGTCGTCAAGATCAGCCGTCGTGAGGGGGTCAACCTCACCGAGTCGCCCAAGGTTCAGAAGTACATGGAGCGCCACCCCTACCCTCCGGGGCAGCACGGTCAGCGTCGCCGCCGGAAGCCGTCGGACTACGCGGTCCGTCTGCGTGAGAAGCAGAAGCTGCGCTTCTACTACAACATGAGCGAGAAGCAGTTCCGGAACCTCTTCGACGAGGCGACCAAGAAGACCGGCGCCACCGGACAGGTCTTCCTCCAGCTGCTGGAGTCGCGTCTCGACAACGTGGTGTACCGGCTCGGCATCGCCTCCACCCGCAGGCAGGCGCGGCAGTTCGTGGCCCACGGCCACATCGACGTCAACGGCAAGCGCGTCGACATCCCCTCCTACCGGGTCAGCCCCGGCGACGAAGTCTCGGTGCACGCCACCGCGCGCAAGCTCGACTTCATCAAGGAGAACGTCGAGAGCCGCAAGCGTGGCCGCATGCTGCCTTGGCTGGAGTTCGACGCGGAAACGCTCAAAGGGACCTTCAAGCGTCTGCCGTCGCGCGAGGACATCGTCGTGCCGGTCAACGAGCTTCAGGTCATCGAGTACTACTCTCGTTGATCGGCGAGGAGACCACGGTGCAGATCATCCCAGAGTTCAAGGTCAAGTCCACCGACACCTACGGCGAGTTCGTGGTGGAGCCGCTTCAGCGCGGCTACGGCGTCACGTTGGGCAACCCCCTTCGGCGCATCCTGCTGTCATCGGTGCCTGGCACGGCTGTGACCAGCGTGTACATCGAAGACGTGCTCCACGAGTTCTCCACCATCCCAGGCGTGGCCGAGGATGTCATGCAGATGATCCTCCAGCTCAAGGAGCTGGTGGTGAAGCTGCACGATGACGAGCCCGTCACCCTGACCCTGCGCAAGGAGACCGCCGGTCCAGTGACCGCGGCCGACTTCGAGGTGCCCATGGGCGCCGAGGTCGTCAACCCCGACCTGCATGTCGCCACCTTGGGCGAGGGCGGGCGTCTGGTCATGGAAGTGCGTGTGGAGCCCGGCGTCGGCTACGTGCCTGCCGACATCCACGGCACCAAGGACCGGATCAACTCCATCCCCGTCGACGCCCTCTTCACCCCGGTGCGCCGCGTGGCCTACCGCGTCGAGGACACCCGCGTCGGCCAGAAGACCGACCTGGACCGGCTGGTGCTGCGCGTCTGGACCGACGGCAGCGTCGACCCACGCACGGCACTCGAGCATGCCGTCGAGACGATGCGCACCCAGCTCAACGTCTTCAGCGGCGAGCTCACCGAGCTGGAACCCGACCAGGTCCCCGTCGTCACCATCATCGGCAAGGCATCATCCGACGCCCCCGCCTCGGTTGGCGACCAGGTGCAGCACAGCCTCGAGAGCCTCGAGCTCTCGTCGCGCGTCCTGCACTCCCTGCAGGAGGAAGGCATCGACTCCGTCAACGCCCTGCTCGCCCTCAGCGAGCGCGACCTCAAGAAGGTCGGCGGCGTCGGCGAGAAGAGCCTGGAAGAGATCAAGGAACAGCTCGCCGCCCGCGGCTTGAAGCTGAAGGAGTAAGCCATGCGCCACCTTTCCAGCGGCCGCAAGCTGAACATGAACAGCAGCCACAGGATCGCGCTCGCGCGCGCCCAGGCTACTGCCCTGTTCCGTCACGGCCGCATCAAGACCACGCTGCCCAAGGCGAAGAACCTGCAGCCTTACGTCGAGAAGCTCATCACCACCGCCCGCGGCGGCGACCTGCACGCCCGCCGGCTCATCGCCCGCGACATCCAGGACCGCGAGATGCAGCGCAAGCTGATGGACGAGATCGCGCCGCGCTACGCCAACCGGCCCGGCGGCTACACCCGCATCTACCGCCTCGGCACCCGCCGCGGTGACGCGGTGCAGGAAGCCCTGATCGAGCTCGTCGTCGACTGAGCCGAGTCAGTCGGCTGAAGCAGGCACGATGGCGCCTGGCTTCCCTTCGGGGGAGGCCAGGCGCTTCTTCTTTGGCGAAGGACGGGTGGGCGAAGCGAACAGTAGACTCGGGCTCATGCGACTCGAGCGCTTGGGGCTGTGACGGCATGGCGGTCGCCGGCTGGCTTCCGGCTCGCCCTGGGCAGACCGGCTAGTACGGCTCGCTGAACAGCGAGCGGGCGAAGGACCGCCCTCTGCCCGTCCAGGCCACCTCCAGTAACTCGGCCACGGTGGCGCCCAGGTCGGCGAAGCTATCCCGCGTGGGTATGGGCCGCGGCACCACGTCTGGACCGATGGCCAGCAGCAGGCCATGCTCACGGGTGTGGTCGCTGCCAGGCCAGGTCGGATCGTTGCCGTGGTCGCTCACGAGGAAGAGCAGATCCCGCTCGCCCAGGGCTGCCCGCAGTTCCGGCAGGCGAGCGTCGAACTCCGCCAGTGCGTTGGCGTAACCCACGGGGTCGCGGCGGTGCCCGTAGAGGGCGTCGAAGCCCACCAGGTTGGTGAACACCAGCCCGTCCACGCCGCCTTTCAAGGCGGTGATGGTCTCGTCGACACCGTGCATGTCGTCGCGCGTGTGCACGCTGCGGCTCAGGCCGCGGTGGGCGAAGATGTCGCCGATCTTGCCGATGCCCACCACCTCGCGCCCAGCGGACAGCAGGGCGTCGAGCACCGTGGGCTCAGGCGGCGCTTCGGCGTAGTCCTTGCGGTGCTCGTTCAGCCGGCGCCAGGCGCCAGGCCTGCCGTCGAAGGGGCGGGCGATGACGCGGGCAACAGCGTGCTCGCCCACCAACAGGGAACGCGCCGCCTCGCACCAGCCGTAGAGCGTGTCAAGGGGCACCACGCCCACGTGCGCGGCCACCTGGAAGACGCTGTCCGCGCTGGTGTACACGATGGGCGCGCCGGTCCGCAGATGCTCCTCGCCCAACTCGTCGAGGATGACGGTCCCGGAGGCCGCCCGGTTGCCCAGGTGGGGAAGGCCGGTGGCGGCGTCGAAGGCGGCCATCAGATCATCGGGGAAGCGCTCGAAGGTGCCGAAGGGTTGGCTGAGCTCCAGGCCCATGAACTCCCAATGGCCGGTGGTGGTGTCCTTGCCGGGCGAGCGCTCGCGCATCCGGCCGTAGGCACCCTCTGGCTCGTCCACGGTGGGCACGGCGGTCACGCCGGGCACCAGGCCGAGGCCGAGGGCACCGAGGTTCGGGAGGTCGACGGGTGAGGCTTCCAACAGGTGATCGAGGGTGTGGGCGCCTTCGTCACCGAAATCGGCGGCGTCGGGCAGCGCCCCCACGCCAAGGGAGTCGAGGACCACGACGGCGACCGTGCGGCGGCGTTGCATGGCAGGAGACTACCAAGCCACGCTGCTTCCTCACGAGCCGACCACACCGTGGGAAGATGGCCTCGTGCCAAGCGATCGTGACCCGCCATGGGACGATGGCCCCAGCCCCGTGCCCGGTGCCGAGTCGGCCGGGGTCGTAGTGCAGGACAGCGAACTGCTGGCTGAGCTCCGCGACCGCCTGGCGGTGCTCGCGCCCGGACAGGGCCGCCTTGCTGCGGCCGTGTCGGGCGGCATCGACTCGGTGGCGCTGGCCAGCCTCTTGGCATTGGCAGGTTTCGACGCCGTGCTGCTCCATGTCGACCACGGCCTCAGGCCCGACTCGGCCGAGGACGAGGCCTTCGTCCGAGGCCTGGCCGCCGACCTTGGCTTCGCCTTCTCCAGCGAACGCCTGCCTGTGGCCGATGTGGCAAGGCGCCGCGGCTGGAACCTGGAGGACGCCGCCCGGCGGCTCAGACGGGAGGCCCTGCACCGCATGGCCAAGGCCAACGGCGCCGAGGCCATCGTCCTTGCGCACACCCGCGACGACCAAGCCGAGACCGTGCTGCTCCAAGCCATGCGCGGCGCCGCGCGACTGCGGGGCATGGAGCGCCGCAAGGGACGGCTGATCCGGCCGCTGCTCGGCGTGACGCGGCAGCAGTTGCGCAGCCATCTGGAGCGACACGGTCGTGGTTGGCGCGAGGACCCGAGCAACGCCGACCTCAGCCGGAACCGAGCCTACCTGCGGCACGAGGTCCTGCCGCGCCTTCGAGCGCGCTGGCCAGACGCGGACAGCAAGCTGGCCCGCCTGGCCGCCCTCGGTAGCGACGCCGCCAGGGACACCCGCGGCGAGCTGGTCGAGCGGTTGCGTGGGGCGGCCGCCTTGGCTGCCGCCGAACCCGGCAGCCCTGCTGCGCGGGACCTGGCCGCCGAGGGGCTGGAGACCGCGGCGCTGCTGAGGCTGCGCCCTAGCCTTCAACGCGAAGCCCTGGCCATGCTGCTCGGCGCCTACGGCCTGGCGCCCGAGCTGGGCATCATCGAGGCGGTTCGCGAGAAGCTGGCCGTTGGGCGGCCTTGGCGCCGCAGCTTGACGGCGGGCGTCTTCCTGCGCGTGGCCTACGGCCGTGTGGCGGTGGAAGCCGAGGGGACGGACCCCGAGGCCAGGACGCTGACGCTGGCGGCTGAGCTGCCGTCCGACCTGGATCCCGTCTGTCTGGAGGAGGGCCCGCTGCTGATGCGTGGTCGGCGGGCAGGTGACCGGGTGGCGCTGCCCGGCGGTCACCGCTCGCTGGCGGACCTGCTGGTGGACCTGAAGTTGCCACGGGAGCGTCGAGCTGCCCTGCGGGTGGTCGCGCGCGACCGGAACGTGCTATGGGCGGATGGCCTGCTCACGACCATGGCCGGCCACACCCGCTTGCTGCACGACCCCGAACATGTCTGGATGGGCCGGGCCTTGGATCTGGCGCGCGAGGCGGCCCAACATGGCGAGGTGCCGGTTGGTGCCGTGGTCGTGGTGGACGGCGAGGTGGTGGGGGAGGCCGCCAACCTGCGCGACGCCTCAGGCGACCCTAGTGCCCATGCCGAAGTGCTCGCCTTGCGGCTGGCCGCCGAGAGGCTGGGCGGCTGGCAGTTGCACGGAGCGACGTTGATCGTCACCTTGGAGCCTTGCATGATGTGCCTTGGCGCCCTGCTCGGCGCCCAGGTCGGGCGGGTGGTCTACGGCGCCGTCAACGACCGCGACGGTGCCCTCGGCGGGGTCGCCGACCTCAGCCTGCTGGCCTGGAAGCAGCGCATCGAGGTGCGTGCCGGCTTGCGGGCGACCGAGGCCGCCAGCTTGCTCTCGACCTTCTTCCGCTCGCGCCGCGAGGCCAAGGACTGAGCACCAGACTGCCGCCGCTTGGCGCGTCCGTGGCGCCACCGCCGAACTGCGGCGGCGACGTAGACTGTCCTGATGAAGATCCGGAACTTCTCGATCATCGCCCACGTCGACCACGGCAAGTCGACGCTGGCCGATCGTATCTTGGAGCTGACCCAGAGCGTCTCTGAGCGCGAGAAGCGCGATCAGATGCTGGACACGCTGGAGCTCGAGCGCGAACGTGGCATCACCATCAAGGCCACCCCCATGCGCCTCTACTACAAGGCAGACGACGGCGAGACCTACCTCTTCAACCTCATCGACACGCCGGGCCACGTCGACTTCAACTACGAGGTCTCCCGCGCCCTGCGCGCCTGCGAGGGCGTGCTGCTGGTCATCGACGCGGCTCAGGGGGTGGAGGCCCAGACCATCCAGAACGCCTACCTGGCCACCGACAACGGCCTCGAGGTGCTGCCGGTCATCAACAAGATCGATCTGCCTGCCGCCGACGTGCCCGGCGCCATCCAGGAGCTGGAAGAGGTCATCGGCATCCCTGGCGACCACGCCGTGGCCACCTCGGCCAAGACGGGGGAGAACGTGCGTGCGGTGCTTGAGGGCATCGTGAAGCACCTACCACCGCCCAAAGGCGATCCCGACGTCGGCTTGCGCGCCCTCATCTTCGACGCGGTCTACGACGCCTACCAGGGCGTGATCGCCTTCATCCGGGTCTTCGACGGCCAGATCCGGTCCGGCGATCAGGTGCGGATCGCCTCCACCGGCAAGGTCATCACCGTCGACAAGGTGGGCGTCTTCCTGCCGGAGCCCACCGTGGCATCATCGCTGAGCGTGGGCGAGGTGGGCTGGTTCACCGCAGGCATCAAGGAGATCGCCGACACCCAGATCGGCGACACGGTGAACTCGGCCGACCGGTCGACCGGTGAGGCCATCCCCGGCTTCAAACCGGCCACCCCCGTGGTGTTCAGCGGCATGTACCCCACCGACACGGAGGACTACCCCAAGCTGCGCGAGGCGCTGGAGAAGCTGCGCCTCAACGACGCCGCCTTCTCCTTCGAGCCGGAGACCTCCGAGGCCCTCGGCTTCGGCTTCCGCTGCGGCTTCTTGGGCCTCTTGCACGCCGACATCGTGCAAGCGCGCCTGGAGCGCGAGTTCGACCTCTCGCTCATCGCCACCGCGCCCGCCGTGGTCTACAAGGTACGCACCACCGACGGCAAGGCCTTCGACGTGCAGAACCCCAGCCACCTCCCCAGCCCTGACCGGCTGGAGGAGATCGCCGAGCCATACGTCGCCCTGTCGGTGTTCCTGCCGGAGAGCTACGTCGGCGCGGCCATGGGCCTGGTGCAGGAGAAGCGCGGCGAGTTCAGGGACATGATCTACCACGGGCGCCGGGTGGAGCTGCGCTACCACGTGCCCTTCGGCGAGATCCTCTACGACTTCCACGACCGACTGAAGTCGCTGTCGCGCGGCTACGCCTCCATGGACTACCAGTTCCTCGAGTACCGGCCAGGCGACCTGGTGAAGATCGACGTGCTGGTCAACGAGGAACGGGTGGACGCCCTGGCGGTCATCGCCCACCGCGACAAGGCATACGACCTTGGTCGCAAGATCGTGGACAAGATGGCCGAGGTCATCCCAAGGCAGATGTTCGTCATCCCGGTGCAGGCGGCCATCGGCGGCAAGATCCTGGCGCGGGCGACGGTGCGCGCCTTCCGCAAGGACGTGCTGTCGAAGTGCTACGGCGGCGACATCACCCGCAAGAAGAAGCTGCTGGAGAAACAGAAGAAGGGCAAGGCCCGCATGAAGCAGCTCGGCACCGTCGAGGTGCCGCAGGAGGCTTTCATGGCGGTGCTGTCCACCTCGGAGTCGTGAGCTTGCGACCCGGTGCCGAAGCCGGCTTCACGGCGCCGAAGACCGCGCCCATGTCGCTCGGCGTGAGGCTGGCCTGGATCCTCGGCGCCCTCGGCTTGGCACCCCTGCTGCTCATGCTGGTCTGGTTCTTCAGCAACCCTCAACTGCGCAGCGGCGAGCCATGGTGGCTGATCAGCGTGGTGGTGGTATGCGTCGCCTCCATGACGGTGGCCCTGCTCGGCGCCTTCGGTGTGGCCAACTACCTCACCCGACCCCTCAGCGTCCTGCGCGACGAACTGCGTCGGGTTCGACTCGACGTGTCCGTGCCCGAACGCCTCTCGGTGGTACCGAGCACCTCTGGCGAGGTGGCCGAGGTGAGGCAGGTGGCCCAGGCATTGATCGACGGCGCGCACCGCGAGGCGGAAGCCAGGCGGATCACCACGGCCGCGCTGCTGCACGACCTGCAGACGCCGCTGCTGGCCACCGAGCACACCCTCATGGCGCTGGTGGACGATCCTGAACCGGCTGCCTGGGAGCGCGTCCGACCTGTCCTGGAGCTGACCTTGCAGGAGGTCCGCAAGCTGGGCACGCAGGTGACGCAGGTGGTGGACGCCTACCGCTACGGCGCTGCCGGCCTGCGGCTCGGCCGCATGCAGGTGGACGCCGACAGCCTGGTCGCCGATGTGGTGGCCACGTTGGCGCCGGTGGCGGCGAGGCGGTCGGTTCGCCTGCACTGGAGCGGGGAAGCCACCTTCGAAGGCGATCCGAGGGCGCTGCGCAGCGCCGTGCAGAACCTGGTGGCCAACGCGGTGGCGCATGCCAGCAGCGAGGTGCGGGTGGAGTCGCGTCCTGGCCAGATCAGGGTGGCCGACGACGGCCCAGGGCTGCCGGCTTCGCTGGAGGCGCTCAGCCGCCCATACGACGTGTCAACCTACGAGACCTCGGTGCGCCAGGTCTCCACCGGCCTTGGCCTGTCCATCGCCCGCTCGGTTGCCGAGGCGCATGGCGGCGGGCTGCGGTTGGAGAGCAGCGGGGAAGACGGCACCGTGCTGGTGCTGGAGATCGGACGGGGGTCAGCGTGAGGGTGCTCATCGCCGACGATCACCCCCTCTTCCGCATGGGCCTCTCGCTCGCTCTCGAACGCCAGGGTCTCACGGTGCTCTCGGCGGTGGCCAATGGCAAGGAGGCGGTGGAGGCGACCTTGCGTGAACGCCCGGACGCCGTGGTGCTCGACGTACGCATGCCAGAGGGGGATGGCATCACGGCCGCCGAGCAGATCCAGGCGAAGGCACCCGAGGTGCGCATCGTCTTCCTCTCGACCTACGACGAGCCCGACCTGGTTCGGCGGGCCCTTGATGCGGGGGCATCGGCCTACCTCAGCAAGGAGACCTCGGCCCAGCGTCTGGCCGACGTGCTGCGCTCGGCGATGCGAGGGATCCGCGGGCCATACCCCTTCGTGCCGAGCTTCCCTTTGCTCACGGCCAGGGAGAACGAGGTGTTGCAGCGGCTGGTCACGGGTGCCAGCAACCAGAGGATCGCGCGCGACCTCGGCATGTCGGTCAACACGGTCAAGGACCACGTGAGCAGGCTCTTGGACAAGCTGGAGGTGCGCAGCCGCGTGGCCCTCGTGCAGCGTGCCGAAGAGCTGGGACTCTCACGGCGTTCTGACCGATAACTGACGGACAACTGACGGATCGGCCCCCCCAAGGTGGGTTCTTGCACCTGGGGGCAGGCGCCTAGCATGGGGTCATGAGCCCCTCCCGTCCGGCCCTCGCGGGCTTCAGCATGATCGAGATCCTCGTGACGATCGCCGTCCTCAGCATCCTTGCCGGGATCGGGTTCACCAGCCTTCGGCCCCCTGCCTTGCAGACGGCGGCCTCGAACGTGCGCGCGCTCATGCAGCAGGCCAAGCTCGAGTCCATCAAGCTCAACCGCCCGGTGGTGGTCAGCCTGGTCGGCAACGAGCTGCGCTCCCAGAGCCTGGCCAGTGGTCACGCACTGCAGTGCAGCACCGGCTTGACCGACCTGCGCGGCCTCGACCTCGGCGACTTCCCCAGGGTCGTCGCCGAGGAGGCAGCACAGATGCCCTTCGTCTGGCTGCCGACTGGTCAGGTTCGCGACTGCGTCGGCGCTTCCCTCTCGGCCGATGGTGCAGGGGTGGTCTTGAACGATGGACGCAGGAGCCTGACGGTCGCCGTCGGAGCAGGTGGACAGGTGGAGGTACGATGAGATCGTCCAAGGACCGTCAACTGGGACTCACCCTCGTCGAGGTCATGATCGCGGTCGTGATCCTGACGGTCGGTGTGCTGGCCGCCGCAGGCATGCAGACCAGCGGCCTGCAGGCCACCCGGGTGGCCAAGGCCGTGCAGGAGCTCAACAGCGCCGCCTCCACCGAGATGGACGTGTGGCGCGGCAGCTACCTGAGCAGTACCACCCCTGAGACGCGCGTTTGCCTCACGACCGATAGCAGCTGCGAGGTGGAAGTCCTGCCCTGCGCGCTCTCCGCCGGCACGATGGACTGCACCCGCAAGAGCGTGCCCGCCCCGGTCGCCCACATCGTCACCGTGCGCATCAGCCATCAGGTCGGTCGCGACCTCGAGCTCACCAGCCTGGTGCGCATGGAGACACCATGAAGCTCGGCGCTCGCGGCTTCACCCTGGTCGAGCTGCTGGTGGCGGCCGCCATCATGATGGTGCTGATGGGCGCGCTGGTGGCGTTGTTCAGCAGCAGCAGCCGCGGCTACAGGACGGTCGAGAGCACCAGCCTGGCCGCCGGCGCCTTGCAGTCGACCGTGCAGACCCTGCGCTACGACCTCTCCTTGACCGGTTTCCGCGGTCTGGACCAAGGCGCCGTCGAGGACCGGACCTTCAGCGAACCCACCCTCGAGGTGGCCATGGGCAAGGATGGCACCTCCATCGACGGACTCACCGTCCGCTACTGGGAGACGCGCTTCACAGGCGGGAAGGAACAGTCGCGGGTGGTCCGCTACCTTCTCGAGGACGGGCAGCTTCTGCGCGGGGAGGACGGTGCGAAGCCCGTCGCCTTGCTGGACGGTGTCTTGGCATTCGAGCTGGTGGGGTACCGCAGCCGCAGCGCGCCGGCCGCCCTCCATCACAACGCCCCCAAGGCAGAGGACCTGGCCGCCATCGAACTGCGCCTCGAACTCAGCCAAGGCACCGGCTCGACCAGCGAGCGTTTCGCGGTCGCGATCCCCAACCGCCCATGAACCACCGCCATGCCCGACCTCAAGCCTCCATGCTGCACCGACACGAGGACACCATGAACCAAGCCGCGTCCCGACCTCTCCGCACCGCCACGCTTGCCGCGGCCCCTGCCATGGGCACGCCGGCCGGTTCCCGACGAGGCATCGCCCTGGTCACCGTCCTCATGGTCATGGTGGCCGTGATGGTGCTGGGGGCAGGCAGCCTGATGATGACCAACTCCAACCTGATGGTCTCGGAGAACCTCCTGAGCAGCGCCGTCGCGCGCAGCCAGGCCGAGGCGGGCGTGGACGCCATCGTCACCGTGCTCTTCGATCAGTACCGGGTCGACGGTCGGCTGCCGGCCACCTTGGCCTACGCACCCAGCGTCACGCTGCCAGGCGGACAGGTGAACTACGCCTTGGCCAACGCGGGCTACGAGCGCCATGACGACCACCGCGTGACGGTGCGCGCCGTCGGCTACGGGCCGCGTGGCGCGGAGTACGTGGCGGAGGCGCTGCTGGTGTTCGCCGCTGGTG
>CAYXJZ010000047.1:0-14503 GCA_964465355.1 uncultured bacterium
CCGCTGGTGATCGCCTGGATGCCGGCGATGGCCTCGATGCCGCCGGCCGCGCCGAGGGTGTGGCCGGTCATCGACTTGGTGGAGGAGGCTGGCGGCACGGCGTCCCGCGAGCCCCACACCTCCTTGAGCGCAAGGGTCTCGTTGAGGTCGTTGGCCGGCGTGCTGGTGCCGTGGGCGTTGATGTAACCCACCGCCTCGGGGTCCAGCTTGGCATCGCGCAAGGCCCAGCGCACCGCGCGCACGGCGCCTGCGCCGCCTGGGGCAGGGGCGGTCATGTGGTGGGCGTCCGCGCTGGTGGCGCCACCGAGCACCTCGGCGTGGATGCGTGCGCCGCGGGCGCGGGCGTGCTCGAGCGACTCCAGCACCAGGATGCCGGCGCCCTCACCGAGCACGAAGCCGTCACGGCTGGCCGAGAAGGGACGGCTGGCGGTCTCCGGCTCGTCGTTGCGGTCGGACAGGGCGCGCATGACGGCGAAGCCGCCCACGCCCATGGCGTTGACGCAGGCGTCGGCGCCGCCGGTGATCATGATCTCGGCCTCACCGCGCTGGATGACGCGCATGGCGTCGATGATCGAGCCGGTGCCGGTGGAGCAGGCGGAGACGATGGTGTTCGACGGCCCCGTCAGTCCGTAGCGCATGGCCACGTGGCCGCTGGCCATGTTGGCGATGACGGTGGGGATGAAGAAGGGGCTCATGCGCATGGCGCCGCGCTCGGCGCGGATCAGCGACTGCTGCTCCCAACTGGTCAGGCCGCCGATGCCGCTGCCGACGGAGGTGCCGGCGTGTTCCCCGGCCACCTCCTCTTCGCTCAGGCCCGCATCCTCCAAGGCCAAGGCGGCACCGACCAGAGCCAGGTGGGCGAAGCGGTCGAGACGCTTCGCCTCCTTGCGGTCGATGTAGGCCTCGATGTCAACGTCGACCTCACCGGCGATCCGCACGCTCAGGTCGCTGGCGTCGAAGAGGGTGATGGCGCGGATGCCGTTCTGCGCCCGGTGCTGAGCTTCGAGGAAGGCCTGTGCACCGATCCCGATGGGTGTCACCGGCCCCAAGCCGGTCACCACGACTCGTCGCATGCTGGCCTCACTTCACTGCTGCGTTGATGCCTTTACTGCTTGTCGTTGATGAACCGCAGCGCGTCCCCAACGGTACGGATGCCTTCTGCTTCTTCGTCGCTGATCTCGATGCCGAACTCGTCTTCCAGGCCCATGATCAACTCGACCACGTCCAGGGAATCCGCACCAAGGTCGTCGATGAAGGACGCGCTCTCGACCACGTCGGCTGGGTCGGCGTCGAGCTTGTCTGCGACGACGTCCTTGATCTTGTCCAGGATGGCGGCTTCGTCCACGATATCTCCTTCGTTCCTAAGGCTTCTAGAGCCGTGCTGCTCGGGTCCCGTGCATGCTAGCACGGGTTTTTGGTTGGGGTTCTGCGGCCTTGGGCGGCCGTGCTGGGCCACCAGAGGGCCTGGGGGATGATGCCACAACGGCGGGCGCCTTACAAGGCTTGGCGCGTCGGGGGCCTTGGGTCTTAGCTCATCACCATCCCGCCGTCGACGGTCAAGGTCTGACCGTTGACGTAGGCGGCCTGGGCCGAGCACAGGAAGACCACGGCAGCAGCGACCTCTTCCGGCCGGCCGAAGCGCCCGGCGGGGATCTGCTGCAGGTAGGCCTGGCGTAGCTCGTCCGACAGCCCTTCGGTCATGTCTGACTCGATGAAACCGGGGGCCACCGCGTTCACCGTCACGCCCTTGCCCGCGTACTCGCTGGCCAGGGCCTTGGTCAGGCCGATGAGGCCGGCCTTGCTGGCGATGTAGTTGGCCTGGCCGACGTTGCCGCGCAGCGCCACCACCGAGCTGAGGTTGACCACCCGGCCCCAGCCTTCGCGCAGCATGCCGCGCAGGGCGGCCTTGCTGAGGTGGAAGGCGGAGGAGAGGTTGGTGCCGATGACCAGGTCCCAGTCCTCGCGCTTCATGCGCAGGGCGAGGCCGTCGCGGGTGATGCCTGCGTTGTTGACCAGCATGTCGAGCGCGCCGAAGGCCTCGCGCACCTGCTCGACGAGCTGGACGCCGGCGTCGGGGTCGGCCACGTCGGCGCCGAAGGCGATGGCCTCACCACCCGCTGATCGGATGGCCTCCACCACCTCGGTCGCCGCCTCCTCGCCGCGCACGTAGTGCACGGCAAGGCGATGGCCCGCCTCCGCCAAGGCCATGGCGGTGGCTCGTCCAAGGCCGCGGCTGGAGCCGGTGACGAGGGCCACCCGCTGACGCTGGCCCGGCTGCTCGGGGTCGGCCTTTGCCTCGCTCACGCCAGTGCCTCCTTGAGACCATCTGGGCTCTCGACCGCCTGAGCCGCCGCGCCCTCCATGGTGCGGCGGACCAGGTTGCTGAGCACCTCGCCGCTGCCGAACTCCAGGAAGCGCACCACACCTAGACCGGCCAAGCGCCGCATCGATGCCACCCAGCGTACTGGGGCGGTGACCTGCTCGACCAGCAGGCGCCGCTCGGTCTCGGCGTCGGGCACCAGGTCGGCGTGGACGTTGCCGACCAGGATCGGCGGCAGCTGCGAGAAGGGCACGGAGGCCAGGTGGCCGCGCAGCGCCTCGGCCGCAGGGGCCATCAGCCGTCCGTGGAAGGGGGCTGACACCTTCAGTGGCACCACCCGCGCGCCCTCCGCCTTCAGGCGCTCGCTGGCGGCGGCCACACCGGCCGCGTCGCCGGTGATCACCGTCTGCTCAGGGGCGTTGTAGTTCGCCACGTCCAGCACGCCGATGCCATCGGCGGCCACGGCCGCCACGGCGGCCTCGACGGCCTCCGGACCCACCTTGAGCACCGCGGCCATGGCGCCGTGCCCGAAGGGCACGGCGGTCTGCATGGCCTCGCCGCGGGCGCGCACCAGGCGAACGGCGTCGGCCACGTCCAGTGTCCCGATGGCGACCAGGGCGCTGAACTCACCGAGGGAGTGGCCGGCGAAGTAGTCGGCCGGCCGGCCACCTGCCTCCAGGTAGGCGGCGTAGGCGGCGGCCCCGGCTGCTACGAGGGCGGGCTGCTGGTTGGCGGTGAGCTGCAGGAGCTCGGCTGGACCTTGCCACATGAGGTCGAGCAGGCCGGGCAGAGCGGCCTCGGCCTGATCCAGCACCTCACGGGCGGCAGGGCTTGCTTCATAGAAGGCCTGGGCCATGCCCACCTTCTGCGAGCCTTGGCCAGGGAACAAGGCGGCAAGCAGGCCGCTCATGTGCCCAGGTCCCGCTTCACGCCCCGATGCCCCAGGTCAGCACCCCTGCCGCCCAGGTGAGACCGGCGCCGAAGCTGACCAGCAGGAGGTGGTCCCCTGGCTTGAGCTTGCCCTGGTCGAGGGCGGTGGCCAGCGCCAAGGGGATCGAGGCGGTGGAGTTGTTGCCGTACTCGTCCACCGTGACCACCACCCGGTCGGAAGGCAGGCCCAACCGCTCGCGGGCGGCTTCGATGATGCGCAGGTTGGCCTGGTGGGGCACGAAGAGCGAGATGTCGGCCGAGGTCATGCCGGCCTTCTCGACGGCCTCGAGCGTGGCGGTGTTCATGACGCGAACGGCGAACTTGAAGACCTCGCGACCGTTCATGTACAGCTTGTCCGCCAGCGGGATGCCGCCAGGCAGGCAGGCGCCCAAGGCCTTGAGGTGCAGCAGGCCGCCACCACCGCCGTCGGCGCCGATGACCATGGAGCGCAGACCGTACGGCTCAGGCACGGCCTCGATGATGGCAGCACCGGCCCCGTCGCCGAAGAGCACGGCGGTGGAGCGGTCCTCCCAGTTGATGACCTTGGTGAGGGCCTCGGCGCCGATGGCCAGCACCTTGCGGGCGAGGCCGGCCATCACCTGGCCGCGAGCAACCTGCAGGGCGTAGAGCCAACCGGGGCAGGCGGCCAACAGGTCGAAGGCCCCCGCCTGCAGGCCGAAGCGGGCCTGCACGAGCGCCGCAGTGGAAGGGAAATAGGCGTCGGGCGTGTTGGTGGCCACGATGACCAGGTCCACGCCTTCCAGGGCCTGCGCGCCGTGGCGCGCGACCAGATCCTCGACGGCCTTGAAGGCCAGGTCGCTGGTGTACTCGTCGTCGGCGGCCACGTGCCGCCGCCGGATGCCGGTGCGGGTGGTGATCCACTCGTCCGAGGTGTCCATGACGCGCGCCAGGTCGTCGTTGGTCACGACCTTGGGTGGGGCGTAGGCGCCCAGAGCCGTCAGTCCGGCGCGTGCGATGGTCCCGCGCTCGGCGGGCGAGTTCAGACCTCGACCACCTGGCGGCCGGCGTACTGACCACAGTTGGCGCAGACCACGTGGGGCAGCTTCTTCGCCTTGCAGCTGGGGCACTCGACCAGCGTTGGGGCGCTCAGCGCGTGGTGGCTGCGACGGGCATCGCGGCTGGAGCGCGAGGTGCGCTTCTTGGGAACAGGGTGCTTGGCCATGCTGTGGTTTCCCTTTCGTCGTGCGTCTGCCCTCCAGGGCAGGGATCCGCCCTGTCTGGACGGTGGTTGTCGTTCAGTCTTGCAGGTCCAGGTCCTTGAGCGCCGCGAAAGGCGATGACCCGTCCTTGTCCGGCTCGGTGACGGCAGCCGTCTGAGCCGCTTCGGGATGCTCGTTGAGGTTGACCCCATCGAGCGAGAGCCCCTTGCAATCCTCGCGGCACAACGCGGTCAACGGCACGTCGATCGCGAAGACCTGGGACAGCAGCGGAGCGAAGTCCACCACCGGCTGGCCGAAGACCAGCAGGTCGTCGCCGTCCTCCTCGCCGAGCCGCAGGGCCGGGTCGTCCGAAGGCCGGTAGGCCATCGGGTAGAAGAACTCGGCCTCCACGTCCACGACGACATCGGTCAGGCAGCGGCGGCATTCGAGCAAGGCCTGACCGCTGACCTCGCCATGCGCAAGGAAGTCGTTGTCGTCGCCGCCCGTGCGCTGCACGGTGGCCGACCACGACAACGGACCCGCCAAGCGCGTGTCGCTGGCGACGAGGATGTCGTCGTCGGGCTGTAAGAGCCCCGCTTCGCTGACCTCATCCTCGGAAGCCGAGGAACGACGGAGCAGCGACGCCAGGTTGAACAGAGCGTCCCGGCGAGCGACCATCCCGCCAAAGTATAGGCATAGAGGGGTGCTTGTCAATCGAGGCGCATCACGTGGGACCCCTCTTATCCGGGTTGGGTGGGCTGTCTCTACAATGTTCGGCGAGGCCGCCTGAGCGTCGATGATCCGTCCGGCGAGGTCGCCCAGCGAGGTTCGGGGGCATCATGGCGTTCAATCGGCGCACCGCGCGTTCCTTCCTCCGGCGCTATGCCGTCCTGCTGGCGACCGTCCTGCTGGCGGCCTGCAGCACAACGCCGCCCCCTGAGCCGACGACCCCCATCATCCCCGAGAGCACCCGCGTGGCCGACGTGCTCACGCTGGACGCCCTGACCTCCTTCGACCTGGCCAGCGGCGAGATGCGCTTCAGTGCGGCGACGCAGCCCCTGCTCGACCTGCGGCTGGACGACGTGCTGGTGGGCGAGCCAACGGAAGCGGCGCCAGACGGCTTCCTGCGCCGGGTCCACGCCGTCGAGCTGGTCGGCGACGAGGTGGTGGTGCAGACCTCGCAGGCCAACCTGATCGACGCCATCCACCAGGGTGAGCTCCAGGCCACCGGCTTCTTCGGCCCGGAGGACCTGCTTGAGCCAAGGGTGTACGCCGCTGGCGTGACGGTGGAGGCCATCGCCGACGCCGGCCCCGTGCGACTGGCCGAGCGTATGGCGACCGGCGTATGGGACGACTTCGAGGCGGTCGAGCCCTCGCAGATCGGCCAGGGCTACAACTTCCGCGTTGGCCTGGACGAGGTGCTGCTCGACCTGAACGCCGATGGCGTGCGGGTGCGGGTGCATGTGACCGGCGAGATCTACTTCAACGCCGGCTACGGCGTCGGTGTGTCCATCCGCACCTGCTGGGAGCTGCCGCCGGTGTGCCTGCGCCGCTTCGAGGCCAGCGTCGGTTTCGAGCAGACCGCGCGCATCCGTGTGCAGGGCGAGGCCAGTGCGGCCCTGAACGTGGAGAAGCTGGTGGCCTCCATCCCCTTCTCGCCCATCGTCCTCTTCATCGGGCCGGTGCCGGTGGTGTTCATCCCCTCGGTGGACGTGTACGTGGGCGGCAGCGGCGAGGTGCGGCTGAGCTTCGACTACGGCGTGACCGAGCGCTTCGCGGCGATGGTGGGGGCCCGCTGGACCTCCTCGAACGGCTGGCAGGACATCACCGACTTCGGCCTCTACCTCGACGGCTACGACCAGTTCGACGTCAACGCCACCTTCAAGGCCTCGGTCTACGTCAAGCCGGAAGCCAAGCTCATGCTCTACGGCCTGGTGGGGCCGGCCGCGGTGATGACGGCCGGCATCGAGTTGGACGCCGCCATCCCGCGCAACCCCATGTGGCGGGTGCGCGGCTTCCTGAGAGGCGACGTCGCCTTCCAGTTCAGCCTGCCGGTGATCGGCAAGCTGGCCGAGTACCGCTCCAACCTCTTCGACTTCGGCATCGACGGGCGAAGTTCGCCCAACACCCCGCCGGAGGTGACGGCGCGGCAGCCTCGGTTGCGGGTGCCGCTGCGCGCCAGCGTGAGGCTGTACGACAACTACACCGTGCGCGACCGCGAGGACGGCTCGCCGACGGTGACCTTGCGTTCCAGCCGGGCAGGCGACGCCGTGCAGTACAACCGCAGCTACGCCTTCCTCAGCACCGGCGTGCGCACCCTGACGCTCGAGGCGGTGGACAGCGGCGGCCTGCGCACCACCCGCACCTTCGAGGTGGACGTCTACAACCCGCCGCCGTCGGTCTTCGCCGCGGTGGTGGAGAGCAGCATCAGGCAGAGCGGCGGACCGAACGGCTACATGGTCCCCCTCACCATCAGCCTTGGTGCCAGCGATCCGGTGGACGGGCGCCTTGGCTGCAGCGCCATCACCGTGCAGGTCACGGCGCCCGACACGGTCACCCGCACCGACCAAGGCGGCGGCCTGTGCGAGGCCGTGGTGCATTTCCACGTCCAAGGCGAGCGCCACGTCCTGGCCTACGCCACCGACCAGGACGGGCTGCGCAGCAGCACCAAGAGCTACGCCTTGAACGTGCTGCCGCCGCCGGACGGTCCGCCACCCCAGTTCGACAGCGGCATCCTCGTCGACGGCGTCGAGCTGCCGGCTGGGACCAGGATCCGCTGCTGGCCCACGGGCGGCTGGCGCTTCTCGGTGCAGGCCAGCGATCCCTCCGGTCTGAACCTACCCCTGACCTACAGCTGGACGCTGCGGCATTGGGACCAGCAGCCGAGCGGTCCGGTGGGCATCCTGTGGCCGGAACCGGACGGGCGTGTCCACTTCCCCAACCACAACGGCCTGAACCCCATGCCCGACTGGCATCCCCCCGGGGACGCCGTCGGCGGCCCTTGGATCTTCGCGGTGGCGGTCAGCAACGGGGAGACCACCGTCTCCCGCACCTTGATCTTCGGATGGAGCCCCTACCCATGCGTCAACTGAGCGGCTCGGGCCAGGCTGCGGCACGGCGCAGGCCATCCTCGTGGCGGTGGGCGCTGCTGGGCGCGCTGCTGTTGGCCGCCTGCCAGGAGGCCGGCCCGCCACCGCCTCCGGAGCCTCATGATCGCGAGGCGCCCACCTTCTCCCTGCGCCTCGAACCCGCGCTGCTGGACCTGACCATCGACGAGCAGGTGGTGGTGCAGGTCGAGCTGACGCGCAGCGGCGGCTTCAGCGACACCGTGCGCCTGCGCCCCGACCCGGCCCAGACGCTGCCAGCCGGTCTGCAGATGGGCAACCTCGATCTGGAGGGTGCGGCGAGCAGCGGCCAGATCACCATCAGCGCCGACCAGCGGCTGGCCCCTGGCAGCTACTACATCAACCTGCAAGCCACAGCCGACGAGCAGGTCAAGGGTCTGCTGTTGGGCATCCACCTCCGTGCGCCCCTGGCCAGGGTGGACCACATCGCGGTGGAGGACGCAGGCGACAGCCGCCAGGCGCGTCAGGGGCAGGGCGCCGTGGTGCTTGTGCTGCAGGGTCAGCACTTCGACCGCATCCAGAGCTTCGATCTGGAGGACCTGCCGGTCACGGTGGCCGACGGCCGCAGCGACGAGCAGGTCCGCCTGCTGCTGGACGTCGGCCACGGCACCCCCGTCGGTCCGCGAGCCCTGACCACGGCCACCACCGGCTACGGCACCGCCGTGCTGCCTGAGGCGCTGGTGGTCAGCTTCCTGACCTCCTCGCCCGACGGCGACGACGCCTCCGGCCGCGGCACGCCCGACCTGCCCTTCCGCACCTTGAGCCGGGCCTTGGGCGAGGCCGCCACCGGCGACACGGTGTGGCTGCAGGACGGCCTCTACGACGAGGCGGCCGGCGAGACCTGGCCCCAGCAGACCTGGTTCGCCACCGAGCCGCCCGACGCTTGGCCACAGGCGAACGTGCCTGTTGGCGTGGAGATCCGGGGCCAGAGCCGCGACGGCGTGGTGCTGGCCGGCTCCTACATGGCCGGCGCGACCTCGCTTGGCCTGGTGTTCGAAGGTCAGGGCCTGGCCAGCCGCCTGACGCTGCGCGACTTCGCCACGGCGGTGTTCGCCGCCGCCGGCGAGCAGGCGCTGAGCGAGGTCGACCTGTTCGAGAACTCCGAGGGTCTGCTGGTCGTCGGCGAGGCGCAGACCCACTACGGGGACGCCATCGTGCAGGCCGCCCTGCATGACGGGGTGCGGGTGGGCAACGACGCCAGGCTGCAGCTCAGCAACGTCATGCTGGACGGCAACCTGTGGGGGCTGAGCGCCAGCGGCGCGGCCAGGGTCGAGCTGCTGGACAGTTGGGTCAGCAGCAGCCAGCTCTACGGCCTGCGCTTCTTCGACGCCACCTCGGTGCTGATCGAGGGCTCCAACGTGCAGGGCAGCCAGCTGGCCGGCATCCTCTTCCGTGGTCACGACCTGAGCCTGCGTGGCAGCGTGCTGCAGGGCAACGGCGACAGCGGCCTGCGGGTGGAGGGCGATCCGCAACTGGTCGACCTGGGCGGCCTGCTGGACGTCGGCGGCAACGAGTTCAGCGGCAACCTGCCCTATCAGTTGCACGACGCGCGCGAAGGTCGCGACGACCTCCTCGGTGTGGAGATCACCCTGAGCGCCACCACCCTGCAGGGCGTGACGCCGGAGCCGGACGTGGTGGTGGGGCCGGTGGCGGAGGGCGACCTCTACTTCATCGAGGGCACCAACCAGCGCATGCAGTTCTACTGAGCCCGGGTCTACTGAGCCCGGCTGCCTAGCGCTTCGGCGTGACGTCCTGCACGCTCGGGAACGTTGGGAGTCCGTAGCATGAGACGCTATGGACCGCAGCGACCCTGCCTCATCTGCACCCAACGGCGGCGACGCCCGCCCGTTGGTGCTGGCGGTGGACGACGACGACACCATCCGCACGCTGGTGCGCCACGTCCTCTCGGCCTACGAGGTGATCGACTTCGACCGCCCAGAGCAGGCGCTGTCGGCGTTGCGCAGCGGGCTGCGGCCCGACCTCATCCTCAGCGACGTGCAGATGCCAGGCATGTCCGGCTTCGAGTTGCACGTCGAGCTGCGCAGGCTGCCGGCGCTGCTGTCGGTGCCCTTCGTCTACCTCACCGCCCTCGATCGCCGCGACGACGTGCGCTACGGCATGGGCCTCGGCGCCGACGACTACCTGACCAAGCCCTTCCGCCCAGACGAGCTGCGCGAGGCGGTGGGCGTGCGCCTGAACAGGCGCAGGAACCTGCAGGGTGTGGAGGAGCCGGCGCCGCGCGGCCTCGTGCTCACCACCCTTGGCGGCCTATCGCTCAGCCACGGCGACCGGCGCCTCACCTGGGAGGCCAAGCGCGTCGTGCTGCTGCTGGCCTACCTGCTCGAGGCCGGCGGCAGCGCATCGGCCAGCGCCGTGCGTGCCGAGCTGCTCGACCCGGGGGCGGCGGAGAACCACATCCACGTGCTCACCAGCCGCCTGCGCAGGACGTTGGGTGAGTGGGGCACGGTGGCGGTGGTGGACGACCAGGTGCGCCTGACCCTAGGGACCGAGGTCGCATGGGACGCCGCCACCTTCCAGCGCCTCGCTGCCCGCGCCTTGGAGGGCGAGGATGCGGACGCGGTGGAGACCGTGCTGGCCATGTACGCCGGGCCATCCTTGAACGACTTCGACGGGCCGTGGGTCGACGGCCACAGGGCCACCCTGGAAGACCTGCACCTTGCTCTGCTGGAAGCCGCCGTCGCCTTGGCGCCCGACGACAACCGCCGGCGGCGGGCCGAGGCAAGGCTGGACCAGGCCTTCGCCGGCTGAGCACCGCACGGCGCCGACGTTCCATACACTGGGGGCCGGAGGACGACCTGCCTTGCCCCTGACCAGCGACCCTGCCACCAGCGACCCTGCCACCAGCGACCCCGCCACCACCGACGCCAAGCGGGCCTTCACCGTCTACCCCTGCGTCGACATCCAGCGCGGCCGGGCCGTGCGCCTCACCGAAGGCGACCCCGAGCGCGAGACCGTCTACTTCGAGGACCCGAGGGCGGCCGCCCGCCACTGGACCTCTCTTGGTGCCCGCGACCTGCACGTGGTGGACATCGATGCCACCACCGGCACCGGCGACAACCGCGAGCTCATCCGCGAGCTGGCGGCCGAGGCTGCAGCCGCGGGCGTGCGGGTGGAGATCGGCGGCGGGGTGCGCTCCGCCGAGACGGCCAAGGCCTGGTTGGCGCTGCTCGACCGGGTCATCCTCGGCACGGTCGCCATCACCCGCCCCGAGCTGGTGAGCGAGCTGCTCGAGGCCTTCGGCCCCGAGCGCGTGGCGGTCAGCGTCGACGCCCGCGGCGGCCTGGTGGCCCTGCGTGGTTGGCAGGAGACCAGCGCCGTGCCTGCGCTGGAGCTGGCCGGCCAGATGGCCGAGCGCGGCGTCCGTCACCTCATCTACACCGACATCGACCGGGACGGCACCCTGCAGGGGGTGAACCCCGAACCGGTGCGGGCCATGCGCGGCGCTTTCCCCTACACCCTCGTGGCCGGCGGCGGGGTGGCCACCGAGGCCGACCTGCGGCTGTACCGCGAGCTGGGGCTCGACGGCGCCATCGTCGGCCGCGCGCTGTACGAAGGGACGGTCAGCTATCCCGGAGCTGCCTGAGGTCGAGACGGTGCGGCGTGAGCTGGCGCCGTGGCTGAGTGGGCGCACGGTGCAGCGCGTGCACCGTGTCGACGCCCCGCTTGGACCCAAGACCGCCGACCTCGAGCGGGCAGAGGGCCAACGCATCGAGGCGGTGGAGCGGCGCGGCAAGTTCCTGCTGCTGCCGCTGCTGCGGGCGTCTGCGGCGGGCGAGGACGAGCTGATCATCCACCTCGGCATGACCGGTGTGCTGTCGGCTGAGGCGCCTGACGCCCACCTGCGCTGGGCCATCGACCTCGATGGCGAGGCGCCGAGCACCCTGTACATGGCTGACGCGCGCCGCTTCGGGCGAGCCCTCGTGGTGCCGCGCGGCGACTACCGCTCCCTCCCCACGCTGGCGGCGATGGGGCCGGAGCCGCTCGGACCCGCCTTCGATGCTGCCGCCTTCCTGACGGCGCTGAGGCGTTCGAGCCAGGGCGTCAAGGCCCACCTGCTGTCGCAGCGGCCGGTGTCCGGCGTCGGCAACATCTACGCAGACGAGGCCCTGTGGCGGGCGATGATCCATCCGCTCACGCCGTCGTCCGGCATCAGCGCTGCTCGCGCGATGGCGCTGCACCAGGCCATCCGCGAGGTGCTGACCGAGGCCTTGGCCGCCCAGGGCACCACGCTGAACGACTACCGCACGGTCAACGGCGAGGTGGGCGCCTATCTGCGGGAGCTCAAGGCCTACGGCCACGACGGCGAGCCATGCCCGCGCTGCGGCACCGTCATGAGGAAGCTGGTGGTGGCCGGCCGGGGCACGCACCTCTGCCCGCGTTGCCAGCGGCTCCCGCGCTCGAGAGGGGAACACCATGCCTGAGGGGACCGCGACCGGCCTGGTGCACCTGCTGCCCGTGCAGCTGCGCTTCGCCGACACCGATCGCTTCGGCCACATCAACAACGCCAACTACGCCACCTTCGTCGAGAGCGCCCGCATCGCCTTCCTGACGTCCGTCGGCCACCCGCTCGGCAGCATGATCCTGGCGCGCCTCGCCATCGACTTCCGGCGGCAGCTGCAGATGTCCGACGCCTTGCTCGTGCTCAGCCGCGTGGAACGCCTGGGGAACGCCTCGATCGGCCTGCGCCAACTGCTTGTGCGCCCGAGCCAGCCCTTGACCGCCTTCGGTGCAGGCGGCAGCTACAGCCTCGGGGATCTGCCAAGCACCGAACTGGTGGCCGAGGCAAGTTCCGTCGTGGTGACTTTCGACTACGCCGCCAACCGATCCACACCCATGACGGATGCGCTCAGGAAGGCCCTTGCACCGTACATCGGACCCTTCCCCGGGCAGGGTGACGATGGTGAGAACCGCGCCTGACAAGCATCGTTCTGTGCCCCACGGGCCATACATTGCACTTCGGTTCATCGTATACACACCGAACGAAACTTGAGAACCTGTACTATGGCCTTCCTATGGCTGCATCAACGAACCTCGACGATCTGTTCCGCGTGATCCTCCAATCCGCCCGCGACACCGACCGCCTGGTCAACGAATGGCTGGAACCAGAGGCCAAGCTGACCATGCAGGACCTGTCGGTGCTGCACTCCATCTCCGTCGGTGTCGTCTACCCCACCGACATCGCCACCCGCCTGAACCAGGCTTCGCCGACGGTGTCGCACGTGATCAGCCGCCTGGTCGGCCGTGGCTACATCGAGCGCGCGCGGGCAGACGAGGATGGCCGCAAGCGCCGCCTCACGCTGACCAAGAGCGGCGCAGAAGCGCTCAAGCGCTGCCAGGCCCGCATCGCCAACAGCCTGGAGCAGGGCCGCTACAAGCTCACCGAGAAGGACATGGTGCGCACCAAGAAGGCCCTCGAGCGGTACATGCGCATCATGCGCTTCGGCGGCTGAGCCTCCTCCATCGGTCGCACTAGGCTGGCCCTGTCGAGGGCGTTCCGTTCTGGGTAGACTCCAGTCGGATCCCCGTGACCCCGCAGGCCGCGAGCGCACCCCCACAACCTGCCCAGCCGTCCGACGCCCCGCTTCCGCCTGGGGCCATGGCCCGGCTGAGCGACCTCGACCCGGTCACCAGACGCGCGGTGCGCGGCACCATGCGTTGGTCGGTGGCCGAGGGCGCCTTGGCTCAGGTCTTCCTGAACTGGACCTCGGGCAGCGTGTTGATCGGCTACATGCTGCACATGGGCGCCAGCCCTGCGCAGATCGCCCTTGTTGGCTCGGTGCCGCTGCTAGCCCAGATCGCCAGCCCGGTCGCCGCCTTCGCCGCCGCTGCCTGGGGTCGGCGCAAGCTGCTCACCGTGCTCATGGCCCTCGCCTCACGGCTGACCTGGCTGTTCGCCGCCGCGCTGCCGAGCATGGGCCTGCCTCAAGCCAGCCTCGCGCCTCTGCTGGTGCTCACGGTGTTGGTGAGCAGCTTCTTCCTCGCATCGAACGCCACCCTGTGGACGGCCTGGATGGGCGATGTGGTGCCCGAGCGCGAACGCGGACGCTACTTCGGCTTCCGCGCCGGGGTGGTGGGGGTGGTGGGCATGGCGGCCAACCTGGCGGCCGGCGCCTTCCTCGACCGGGTCGGCGCGCCCCTCTCCTTCCAGACGGTGCTGGCCGTCTCGGTGCTGCTCGGCCTGCTCGGCGTGGCCATCTACCTGCGGCAGATCGATCCGCCGGTGGTGCGGCCGCCGTTGCGCTGGCGCGAGGTGTTCACCCTGCCGCTGAGCGTGCCTGGCTTCCGCCGCTTCCTGCGCTTCGCCCTCTACTGGCAGTTCGTGGTCATGCTGGCGGCCCCCTTCGTCTTCCCCTACTTCCTCCAGGAACTGGCCATGAGCTTCACCCAGGTGGCCTGGTGGACCAGCATCGCGGCGGTGACGGCCTTGGGCTCGACCATCCTCTGGGGGCGGGTGGTCGACCGGGCAGGCAACCGCGGGGTGCTGGCCATCGCCACCTTCCTGGCGGGTCTGCTGCTGCCAGGCATGTGGATCCTGGCCGGGCTCACGGGCCAGCAGGCCTGGTTCTGGGTCTCTGCCTTCTTCGACGCCGTGGTGTGGGGCGCCATCGGGCCGGCCATCTTCAACCTGGCGCTGGTGTCTGCGCCACAGGTCAACCGTGTTGTCTTCATCGCCATGTACAGCTTGGGCACGGGTCTGAGCGGCTTCCTTGGCGGCGTGCTCTCCGGGCCGCTGATGCTGTGGTTCGGGCGCTTCGAGGGACCCTTCCTCGGCGCCGACTGGACCGCCTACCACTGGCTCTTCCTGACCTCTGGCCTGCTGCGGATGATGGCTTGGGTGTGGCTGCGCTCGGTGCCGGAGGCCCATGCATGGCGCACGCGCGACCTGCTGAGGGCCATGCGAACGGGCTGGAAGGGCTTGGGCTTCCCCTGGCACTCCTAGGGCCAGG
>CAYXJZ010000047.1:14603-24004 GCA_964465355.1 uncultured bacterium
GCCATGCGAACGGGCTGGAAGGGCTTGGGCTTCCCCTGGCACTCCTAGGGCCAGGTTGACTGGTGCCAGGCAGATCTGCCGTCGAGCGGCGTCAGGCGACGAAGCTGCGCAGCCTGGCCGGCGTCAGCAAGCAGTCGAGGCGCCGGTCGTGCGGCTCCGATGGCAGCGCCTCCACCACCAGCTCGTCCCAGCCGATGCCCACCGTGACCCAGGGGGCCTGCTCGGGCAGGCGTGCCCGCGCCAACAGCCGGTCGTAGTAACCGCCGCCGTAGCCAAGCCGCCCACCATGCAGGTCGAAGGCAAGGCCGGGCACCAGCACCAGGTCGATGTCGTCGGCATCGACCATGGGTGTGCCCGCCACTGGCTGCCGCAGGCCCCAGTCCGTGACCTCTAGCTGGGCGCCGTCCAGCAGGTGCAGGCTCAGCGCCCGCTCCGGACCAGGCACGATGCGGGGCACGACCAGCGCAGGGCCTGGTGGCGGGCGCAGCGCCAGCTCACTGCCAAGGGGCAGGTAGACCAAGGCCCGGTGGGCTTGACGCCACACTGGCCAGTCGGCGAGCCGCCGCGCGACGGCGGCTGCGGCCGCCTCTGCGCCCGGCCGGTCGGCCGCGAGCCGCGCCCGGCGCGCCCTCGCCCACGCCCGCCAGAGGGCTTTGTCCGTCCCCGTCGGCGGTGCCGGCTGTGCCTCTGACGTCATGCCGCGAGCCTACCGTGGCCTAGGCTGGGGCCATGGCAAGGACCCAGCACACCACCCTCCACCACCTCGTCGGCAAGCGCTTCGTCGGACAGAGCCCCAACGGCAGCCAGGTCATCATCGACGGCGAGGAAGACCACCCCGCCGGCATGCGCCCCATGCAGCTGCTGCTCAACGCCTGGGGCGGCTGCGTGGCCTACGACGTGGTCGAGATGCTGGCCAAGCGACGTTTGACGGTGCACAGCTACCGCATCGAGCTCAGCGGCGAGCGGCACGACGGCACGCCGGCCTTCTACACCAAGCTGCATGCGCGGCACATCATCGACGCGCCGGGCCTGGAGGAGCACACCTTCCGGCGTTTCGTCGAGCTGGCCACCCACAAGTACTGCTCGGTCGGCGCCAGCCTGCGCGCCGAGCAGAGCTTCGACGTGGAGCTGCTGCATGCTCAGCAGACAGCGGCTCAGCCGATGGCCGAAACGCAATCTCCTGGTCAGGTGCCAGCAGCGTCCAACCAGGATACGGCTGCATGACCTTCCGCTGATAACCTCCGCGAGGATGAGCGTCGACCTGCAGGATCCCGCCTACTACTTCAACCGCGAGCTGTCGTGGCTGAGCTTCAACCGCAGGGTGCTGGAGGAGGCCGCCGATCCGGCGCAGCCGCTGCTCGAGCGGCTGAAGTTCCTCGCCATCTTCAGCTCCAACCTCGACGAGTTCATCATGATCCGCTACGCCGGCCTCAAGGAGCAGCGGGCTGCTGGGGTGGAGCGGCCCAGCTTCGACGGCATGACGCCGGCCCAGCAACTGAGCGCCATCGCCGAGACGCTTCACCCGATGGTCGATGAGCACCGCAGGCTGCTGCGAGATGAGGTGCTGCCCGCTCTGGCAAGGCATGGCCTGGTTCTGCGTCAGGTGGCCGGCCTGGATGACGGCGCAGCCGAAGCGGTGGCACGCTTCTGGCGGGACGAGCTGTTCCCGGTGCTGACGCCCCTTGCGGTGGACGCCGGCCATCCCTTCCCGCGCCTGCCCAACCTCTCCTTCTCGCTGTTGGCCGAGGTGGTGGACGAGGAGGACGGCGGCCTGCTCACCGCCGTCGTGCAGGTGCCGTCCGTGTTGCCGCGCTTCCTCCGCCTGCCAGGGAGTGGCTACAGCTTCGTGCTGCTCGAGGACATCATCAGGCAGCGGGTGGACGAGCTCTTCCCCGGTCACCGGGTGGGGGCGCTGCACGGCTTCCGCATCACCCGCGACGCCGACATCGAGATCGCCATGGACGAGGCAGACGACCTGCTGCAGGTGGTGCAGGACGAGGTGCGCCGCCGCCGTTGGGGCGACGTGGTGCGGCTGGAGGTGGCCAAGGACATGCCGAGGGCCTGGGTGGAGCGCCTGCGGCGCAACCTGAGGCTGGAACCCCAGGACGTCTACCGCATCCCCAACCACCTCAACGTGGCCGACTTCCTCGAACTGGCCGCCCTGCCCATCCCCGAGCTGCGCGACCCGCCCTACGTGCCGCGCATGCCGCGCGAGCTGCTGCGGGCCGACTCCGCCTTCGAGGCTGTGCGCAGGCGCGACGTCCTGCTGCACCACCCCTATCACAGCTTCGACGCCGTGCTGGAGATGCTGGAGGAGGCCGCCGACGACCCGGACGTGCTGGCCATCAAGCAGACGCTGTACCGCGTCGGCCAGCGCTCGCCCGTGGTGGCGGCGCTGGCGCGGGCGGCGGGCAACGGCAAGCTGGTGACGGCGCTGGTGGAACTCAAGGCCCGCTTCGACGAGGAGAACAACATCGTCTGGGCGCGCGAGCTGGAGCGCGCAGGGGTGCATGTGGTCTACGGCTTCCTCGGACTCAAGACCCACGCCAAGGCCATGCTGGTGGTGCGGCGTGAACGCGAAGGCGAGGCGGGCCCAAGCGAGATCCGCCGCTACGTGCACCTGGCGACCGGCAACTACAACCCCGCCAGCGCCGCGGTCTACACCGACCTCGGCGTGCTGAGCTGCGACCCTGACCTTGGCGCCGACGTCTCCGAGCTGTTCAACGTGCTGACCGGCTACAGCAAGCAGCGGAGCTGGCGCAAGCTGTGGGTGGCGCCGCAGACCCTGCGGCCGAGGCTGCTCGAGGCCATCGAGGCGGAGGCCGAGCACGCCAAGGCCGGCAGGCCGGCCAGCATCCTGGCCAAGATGAACGCGCTGGTCGACCCCGAGGTCATCCGCGCGCTGTACCGCGCCTCGCAGGCGGGGGTGGAGATCGACCTGGTCGTACGCGGCGTCTGTTGCCTGAGGCCGGGCCTGGAAGGCGTATCCGAACGGATCAGGGTGCGTTCCATCGTGGGGCGCTTCCTCGAGCATGCGCGCGTCACCTACTTCGAGGCGGGTGGCGAGGGGCGGCTGTACCTCGGCTCGGCCGACTGGATGCAGCGCAACTTCGACGGCAGGGTGGAGGCGGTGTTCCCGGTCGAGGACCCGCGGCTGCGGCGACAGGTGCTCGAGCTGCTGCAGTCGGAGCTGCGCGACAACGTCAAGGCCCGCGAGCTCATGGCGGACGGCGACTACCAGCCGGTGCGGCGACGTCCTGGGCAGCGGCGCTTCGACAGCCAGGCGGCCTCGCTGGCGCGTTCGATGCGCTTGGGGGCTTCGGTCGCGAAGTAACGGGGTCGCGAAGTAGCGGCCGCCTGGCTCAGGCCTGGATCGGGCCGGGTCCGCTCGGCGGGCTGTCCTCGCCGGCCCGGCCGGCCGAGAAACCGGCTTGCAGGCCCATGATCCAGCCCAGCTTCAGCATGAACATCAGGGTGTCGACGTCGCCTGCCTCGATGCGGTCGCGTACGTAGTCGGAGGTCCCGTCCGGCAGGGCGACGGCGTCGATCTCCTGGGCGTAGCGCCGACGCATCTCATCGAGGAAGGACTGGATCAGGATGCGGTCGTCTTCCATCATCGAAGGCCATGCTAGCCCGGCTTCAGTCGCCCTGCCGTTCACCGTTCGTCCATGAGCCGCTCTCCAACCAGGCGATGACGGCATCGGCCGTGCCGAGGTTGGTGGCCAGCGGGACGGCGTGCACGTCGCAGATCCGCATGAGGGCGGAGACGTCCGGCTCGTGTGGCTGGGCGGTGAGCGGGTCGCGGAAGAAGATGACCGCCAGCACCGAGCCCTCCGCCACGCGCGCGCCCACCTGGAGGTCGCCGCCGTCGGGGCCGGAGAGCAGGGACTCCACCTTCAGGCCGGTCTTGTCGCTCAGCAGCCTGCCGGTTGTGCGGGTGGCGATGAGCGGGAAACGGCTCAGCACCTCGATGTGGTCACGGGCGAACATCGCCAGGTCCAGCTTCTTCTTGTCGTGGGCGATGAGGGCGACGCTCTTCACACGCTCATGCTACGTGCTCGGCCCATGCGGCATGCTCATGCCACCGTCGGCAGGAAGCGGATCTCTGCGCCAGGACGTGCCTGCACCAGGGCGGAGAGATCGCGGTGGTCCACCACGCCAAGCACCGGGTAGCCGCCTGTGCGCCCGCGATCGTGCAGCAACACGATGGGTTGGCCGTTGGCGGGCAGTTGCACGGCACCGAGCGGCATGGCCTCGGAGGCCACGTCGCCGCGTTCCACCTGGATGCCGTTCCCTTGGCCACCGCTGCCGTGGCCACGCTGCAGCGCCAGCCGGGCGGCCATGCGGTCGCGGGTGAGCAGGCGGAAGCCCTCGTTCAGCAGCGCGGCCACGGCAGCACCCTCGCCATGGGGTCCGGGGTGAAGGCGCAGGACCACATGGTCGTCGAAGCGTGGCCGGCCGCCCCAGGCCTGCCCAGGTGGCCGCGGCGACGACGCAAGCGCCAGCCTGTCCCCCGCCATCAGGCTGCGGCCGAAGCCGCCGACCCGCGCGCGCAGGTCGGTGCTGCCCTCCCCTGCCAGGACGGGATGACCGGCGTCGCCCCCCGCCGGCCGCAGACCGCCGCCAACGGCCAACATGGCGATGGCGCCGCCACTGCCGCGGCCGGGGTCGCCTGAGGCGCCAGTCGCCGGCCGGAGCTCCAGCGTGCTGCCTGCAGGCCACCTGAAGGGCTGCCAGCCTTGCACCTCCCTGCCGTCCAGCCGCACTTGGGCGCCGCCGCCAGTCCAGGCCGCCACCAGGGGTCGCTCCGCCACCAGGGTGGCGTGGGGGATCAGGAACTCCAGCGCCGGCTCGGTCCAGGCCGCGCCTGCGAGGTGGTTGGCGGCTCGGAACGCCTCGGCGTCCAGCGCGCCTGCCTGGGCCATGCCCAGATGGGCGACGGAGGGCCGTGGCCTGCCCTGCAGCGAGGCGCCGCCTGGCCAGCTGTCCAGCACGCTGATGGCCACCTCGGCCTGCCGCCTCGGTGAGCGGATGGACGCCGGGGAAGGCGGGGAGGCAGGCGCTTCGTCCAAGGGCACGAAGCGCAGCCGGTCGCCGGCAGCCAGGGTGGCGGGTTGCGCCCTGTCGGGATCGAAGAGCACCTCTGGACTGATGCCGAGCACCCACCAACCGCCCGGACCGAGCACCGGGTAGATGCCGGCCTGGCCGTCGGCGATGGCCACGGCCCCTGCGGGGACGTCGGGCCTTGGCGCCGTTCGCCTCGGCGTGGCCAACTCGCTCGGCAAGCCGTGCAGGTAGGGGAAGCCGGGCGTGAAGCCGAGGAAGGCGACGGTGTACTCGGCCGCGCGGTGCGCGGCGACCACCTGCGACCACGGCATGCCGAGCCGCTGCTCGAGGGCCTCCTGATCGGCCGATCGGCCGTAGTCCACCGGCAGCAGATGGCTGCGGCCGACGCCGGCCCAGTCGTTGACCTCGTTCACGGCCCGCAGCAGCGCGCGGGCCGCCGGTCCGGTCGGTGCGCCCGGTCGCAGCTCCAGCGTCAACGTGCGGTAGCCGACGATGACGTCGCGCACCGCAGGCGTGCGGCCAGCCCAGGCCGCGGCGCGCAGCCTGGCCAGGCGCTGCGAGAGCTCGGCTGACGGCGGCGCGTCCGCCTCCAGCCGCAGCGCGGCCGGGCCGAAGGCATCGAGCTTCCAGCTCAAGCCGTCTGCGTCGTGCCAGGTGGGGGGTGGCGAGGCGCGCATCACCGCTGCGCCCGAGGTTTGTACGGTTCTAGGCCTGCCTCAGCTGCCTCCTGTGCGCTCAAGCCAGATCCTCCACCGCCGGGCGCACCCGTACGCCAGCGCTCTCCAGCGCATCGCACACCGCGCGCGCGAGGCGCAGGACGTTGGGGCCGTCGCCATGCAGGCAGAGGGTGTGCGGGTCGAGCTGCAGCCGCCGGCCGCTGGCGTCGTTCACCCAGCCCTCGGTGCTGAGGCTGATCGCGCGCTCGGCGACCTCGAAGAGGTCATCGATGGAGGCGCCTGGTCGGCCGCGTGGCAGCAGGCGGCCGTCGGGGCCGTAGCCGCGGTCGAGGAAGGCCTCGCGCAGCACCACGATGCCGTGGTCCTCCAGCAGCGGCAGGGTGGCCGCGTTGGCGGCCATCATCAGCGGGAGCCCGGGATCGAAGGCGGTGATGGCCTCGGCCACGGCGGCTGCGGTAGCCGGATCGCCGGCCACCGCGTGGTAGAGCGCGCCGTGCGGCTTCACGTGGCGCAGCGTGGCTCCCTCGGCACGGCAGATGGCGTGCAGGGCACCGAGCTGGTAGAGCACGTCGTCACGCACCGTCTCGGGTGGCAAGGCCATGGGCGTGCGGCCGAAGCCGCGCAGGTCGGGGTAGCTGGGGTGGGCGCCGATGGCGAGGCGGTGATCGACGGCGGCGCGCACCGCTTGGCGCAGGCTGCTCGGGTCGCCTGCGTGGAAGCCGCAGGCCAGGTTGACCGAGCTGAGCGAAGCCAGCAGCGCCTCGTCCTCCATCAGTCGCCAACGGCCGTATGACTCGCCCAGGTCGCCGTTGAGGTCGATGGTGCGCATGGCCCATGGTACGGCGTCTGGGCGGGCGACTCGACCCGAACCGACGTGGGGGGTTGACACGGTCCCGCGCCAAGGTTTAAGCTCTCCTTTGCCGCTCGCGAGAGTGGCGCGCACTTTGACAGCGGAATAGGAAGCACGAGCATGAAGACGCGTTCGCGTCGGATGCCGTCCTAGACGGTGTTCATAGCGAACGTTCTACGTGGTTTCGAAAGTACCCGACCCTCGTGGTCGGGAGGATCGAGATCGCGTGTCGAACATCCTCTTACACAAAGATCGATAGATCGAAGGTTACGTTACTAAGGGCACACGGTGGATGCCTTGGCTGCAGAACCGATGAAGGACGTGGCTACCTGCGATAAGCTTCGGGGAGCTGGAAGCAAGCTTTGATCCGGAGATTTCCGAATGGGGAAACCCACGCGAGCGAACCTCGCGTACCCTTGCGTGAATACATAGCGCATGTGGAGGGAACCTAGGGAACTGAAACATCTAAGTACCTAGAGGAAAAGAAAGAAACCTCGATTCCCCCAGTAGTGGCGAACGAAAAGGGAATAGCCTAAACCGTGGTCTACGGACCACGGGGTTGTAGGACCAGCAACATTGACTCGAGAACCTAGCCGAAGCGCACTGGAAAGGCGCGCCATAGTAGGTGAAAGCCCTGTAGGCGAAAGGTTCGGAAGCATAGCTGGCACCTGAGTAGCGCGAGCCACGTGGAATCTCGCGTGAATCAACGGGGACCACCCCGTAAGGCTAAATATTCCTGCAGACCGATAGTGCACAAGTACCGTGAGGGAAAGGTGAAAAGTTCCCCGTGAGGGGAGTGAAATAGATCCTGAAACCGTGTGCTTACAAGCAGTCACAGCCCCATGGCGTCGGGCTTGCCCGTTGCCGGGGTGGTGGCGTGCCTCTTGAAGCATGATCCTGCGACTTACTAGCAGTGCCGAGTTTAAGCCGTTAGGCGGAGGCGAAGGGAAACCGAGTCTGAATAGGGCGTTCAGGCGCTGTTAGTAGACCCGAAACCGCATGAGCTAGCCATGGCCAGGTTGAAGCCTCCGTAACAGGAGGTGGAGGACCGAACCGGTTGAGGTTTAAAACTCTTCGGATGAGCTGTGGTTAGGAGTGAAAAGCTAACCGAATGCGGAGATAGCTGGTTCTCCCCGAAATAGCTTTAGGGCTAGCCTCGGGGGTTTACCGATGGTTGTAAAGCACTGATTGGGCTAGGGGGCCTACCCGCTTACCAAACCCTGTCAAACTCTGAATGCCATCGGTCCAGACCCCGGGAGTCAGTCTGCGTGAGCTAACTTTCGCAGACGAGAGGGAAACAACCCAGACCGCCAGTTAAGGTCCCCAAGTTGTGACTAAGTGGTTAAGGATGTGGAGACGCTACAACAGCTAGGAGGTTGGCTTAGAAGCAGCCATTCCTTTAAAGAGTGCGTAATAGCTCACTAGTCGAGCGTCTCTGCGCCGAAGATGATCGGGGCTAAGTCACATACCGAAACTGCGGCAATGCACCTTAGGTGCGTTGGGTAGGGGAGCGTTCCGTAGGCCGTTGAAGCGGTACCGTAAGGAGCCGTGGAGGTATCGGAAGTGCGAATGCAGGAATGAGTAACGATAAGAAGGGTGAGAATCCCTTCCGCCGAAAGCCCAAGGGTTCCTGAGCAAGGGTCGTCCTCTCAGGGTTAGTCGGGACCTAAGGCGAGGCCGAAAGGCGTAGTCGATGGACAGCAGGTCAATATTCCTGCACCGCCGACGTGGAGTGATGGGGTGACGCATTAGGATAGGCCAACCGGAGCTACGGCTATGCCCGGCGGCCTGCGAAGCTGCGAGGGATAGGAAAATCCGCCCTCGAATACAGTGACGTTGGTCGGGAAGGCCCCACGGGGCTGATAACTGGTTGAATCCATGGTGCCAAGAAAAACCTCTAAACGTTGAAGCGTAGGCGCCCGTACCAAAACCGACACAGGTGGGCGAGTGTAAGAGCACTAAGGCGCGCGAGAGAACTCTGGTTAAGGAACTCTGCAAAATGGCCCCGTAACTTCGGGAGAAGGGGTCCTGCATTAGGGTGTCAAAGCCCGAAGCAGGCACAGGAAATCGGCTCTAGCGACTGGTTATCACAACCACAGCACTCTGCTAACCCGCGAGGGGACGTATAGGGTGTGACACCTGCCCGGTGCTGGAAGGTCAAGTGGAGGGGTGCAAGCTCCGAAATGAAGCCCCAGTGAACGGCGGCCGTAACTATAACGGTCCTAAGGTAGCGAAATTCCTTGTCAGGTAAGTTCTGACCTGCACGAATGGTGTAACGACTGGAGCGCTGTCTCAACCAGAGACTCGGTGAAATTGAACTGGCCGTATAGATGCGGCCTACCCGCAGCAGGACGAAAAGACCCCGTGGAGCTTTACTACAGCTTGATGTTGATGTCTGGACTTATCTGTGTAGCATAGGTGGGAGACTGTGAAGCCGGGCCGTTAGGCTCGGTGGAGTCATCGGTGAAATACCACCCTGATGAGTTCGGCCGTCTAACCTGCGCCCGTTATCCGGGTGAGGGACAGCGTTTGGTGGGTAGTTTGACTGGGGCGGTCGCCTCCCAAATCGTAACGGAGGCGCACAAAGGTTCCCTCAGTGCGGTCGGAAATCGCACATAGAGCGTAAAGGTACAAGGGAGCTTGACTGCGAGACGTACATGTCGAGCAGGGACGAAAGTCGGTCTTAGTGAACCGGTGGTACCTTGTGGAAGGGCCATCGATCAACGGATAAAAGTTACCCCGGGGATAACAGGCTGATACCGCCCGAGCGTTCACAGCGGCGGCGGTGTTTGGCACCTCGATGTCGG
>CAYXJZ010000048.1:0-23753 GCA_964465355.1 uncultured bacterium
CTGGGGACCGTATACGCCCCCCAGTATCTAGGTCCCCAGTGAGGGTCCCCCCGCCCCGGCCGCGGCGATGGGCACACGGCCAGAGATAACTGATGCGCCCATCGGCCTCGTCTCAACTGTTGGGTGTGGCACTGCCCGGTAGCCCGGCTCGCGGCGAGAGGCTCAACTCCGCGCCCGCTGATTTGAGGTCGACGCGGAGCTTCTCAAGGGTGGTGGTGTCGGCTCGCCTCCGCGCCCGCTGATGTGAGGGGTGAGGGGGCCTCAGCTCGGCGCCGTATGCGCGCTCCAGCTTCTAGGCGCCGAGCTGAGGCCCCCTCACCCCCCAAGCTCTGCTCACCGATCGCGGAGAAAGAGCTCATAAGCCGCATTCTCCGTCTCGTCGACGTAGGGGTAGCCCAGCGCATCCAGCACGGCTTGGACATGGGGGCGCTGGGAGGCGGGGGCCTCGACGCCGGCGAGGACGCGGCCGTAGTCGGCGCCGTGGTAGCGGTAGTGGAAGAGGGTGATGTTCCAATCGGGGTGGAGGCTCTCAAGGAAGCGCAGGAGGGCGCCGGGGCGTTCGGGGAACTCGAAGCGGAAGATCAGCTCGTCGCGCACGCCCTTGGCTCGGCCGCCGATCATGTAGCGCGCGTGCACCTTCACGGTCTCGTTGTCGCTGAGGTCGGTGACGTCGTAACCGCCGTCCGTCAGGTTGCGCAGGAGTTCCGCCTTCTCCGACTCGCCGCGTCGTAGGGCCACGCCGACGAAGATCTGCGCCTTGGCCTCGTCGGCGTAGCGGTAGCTGAAGGCGGTGATGGTGCGACCGCCGAGCATTTGGATGAAGCGCCGGTAGCTGCCCGGCTGTTCTGGCATGCCGACGGCGAGCAGCGCCTCGTGGCCCTCGCCCAGCTCCGCGCGCTCGGCGACGTGCCGCAAGCGGTCGAAGTTGAGGTTGGCGCCGGAGTGGATGGCGAGCAGCGCGCCAGCGCCGCCGGTCTCGCCGCTGCCCGCCGTGCGTGCGGCGTAGGCCTTGAGGCCGGCCAGGGCCACCGCGCCTGCCGGTTCGGCGATGGCGCGGCAGTTCTCGTACACGTCCTTGACGGCGGCGCAGATGGCGTCGGTGTCGACGGTGATGATCTCGTCGAGGGCGTCGCGGCAGAGCCGGTAGCTGAGGTCGCCGACCCGCTTGACCGACACGCCGTCGGCGAAGAGCCCCACCTCGGACAGGGTCACGGGGCCGCCGTGGGCGAAGGCCGCCTGCATGGAGGCAGCGTCTTCCGCCTCGACACCGATCAGCCGAACCTCTGGCCGAAGGTAGCGGATCACGCTGGCCACGCCGGCGGCCAGGCCACCGCCTCCGATGGGGATGAACAGCGCTTCGACCGGATCGGGATGCTGACGCAGCAGCTCCATGCCGATGGTGCCTTGGCCGGCGATGACGTCTGGGTCGTCGAAGGGATGGACGAACACCGCGCCGGTGGCGGCCTCCAGCTCGCGGGCGTGGGCGTGCGCCTCGTCGAAGCCTTCGCCGAAGCTGACCACCTCTGCGCCGAGCTGCCGCACCGCCTGCATCTTGATCTCCGGTGTGGTGACCGGCATGACCACCGTGGCCTTGACGCCGCGCCGGGCGGCGGCCATGGCCACGCCCTGGGCATGGTTGCCTGCCGAGGCGCAGATCACCCCAGCTCGCAGCGCATCTGCGTTCAAGTGGGCGATCTTGTTGTAGGCGCCACGCAGCTTGAAGGAGTGGACGAGCTGCAGATCCTCGCGTTTGAGCCATACGGGCCGGCCCAGCTTCTCGGCCAGCCGCGGCATGGGGTCGAGCGGCGTCTCGACAGCCACGTCGTAGACGCGCGCGGTCAGTACCTTGCGCACGATGTCCTGCACGCCAGCGACGTTAACGGATGGACCCCCGTCCGTGGACGGGCGACCGCCTCGCGGGGGACACGGGCGCACGCGAGCGGGCCTGTCCCCGCAGGCCGCGCCACATCCGCCTCACGCCCGAGCGGGCAAGATGGAGCATGGAACCCGCACCGCCTGCTCCCCCGACCGAGACCACCTTCTACGACGATCTCAGGGCCATCTCCCCGCCCCTTGCCGACACCGGTGTCGGCACGCTGCCCCTGTTCAAGGGCCCGGCAGGACGCGTCAGCCTCATGCGCTTCGCTGCCGGCGAGGGCATGGCGGAGCACGTCTCGCCGCACGCTGCCGTGTTGCAGGTGGTGGAGGGGCGGCTTCGGGTGCGGGTGCTGGAGAGCCTCTACGAGCTGATCCCCGGCGGCTGGCTGGCCATCGCGCCTGGCGACACCCACGCCCTCGATGCGCCGGAGCCGGCGACCTTGCTGCTGACGCTGTTGGTCGGTCCCTAGGCGTCGTTCCCCAGGGTGATGACGACCTTGCCGCGCACCTGGCGCCGCTCGAAGTGGCGCATGGCCTCGGCGGCCTCCTCCAGCGGGTAGCTGCGGTCGACCACTGGCCTGATGCGCCCCTGCTCGATGAGCTCCTTGAGGTGGACCAGGTCGGTCGCCTTGACCGTGGCCAGCAGCGGGCGCGGCCCACCGCCGGTGAAGGGGGAGACGACGAGCGCGCCGAGGAGGCGGCCGAGTGGGCCCGTCCATGGCCGCTCCCCACCGCCGGAGGAGAGCAAGGCGACGCCCCCGGGTCTCAGGGCGCGCCGCAGCGCCGACAGGGGCTGCCGGCCTGCTAAGTCGAAGATCAAGTCGTAACGCTTCCCGATCTGGCTGAAGTCCTCAGCCTGGTAGTCGATGACGTGGTCTGCGCCGATGGACCTGACCATGTCGGCTTTCGCGGCGCTGCACACACCGGTCACCTCGGCGCCCATCGCCTTGGCGATCTGCACCGCGAAGCTGCCCACACCGCCGGAGGCGCCGTTGATCAGCACCTGCTGTCCTGCCTGCAGGCGACCCACGTCCCGCAGCCCCTGCAAGGCCGTGACCCCCGCCATGGGTACCGCTGCTGCCTGCTCGAAGCCCAGGTTGGCGGGTTTGGGGGCGAGATGCCGTTCCGGCGCGCAGGCGTACTCGGCGAAGGCGCCATCGATCTCGCCGTAGACCTCGTCCCCAGGGCGCAGCGTCGTCACCTTGGCGCCGACCGACACCACCTCACCGGCGACGTCCTTGCCTGGGATCCGGTTCCGTGGCTTGCGCCAGCCGAAGACGGCCCGCAGCATGTAGGGCCGACCCCGCATGAGGTAGGCATCAGCGGCGTTGATCGACGCGGCCCTGACCCGGATCAGGACATCAGCCTCGCCGATGGATGGCGCTTCGGTCTCCTGTAGGGCGAGCATCTCGGGGCCTCCGTAGCGGTCTTGCACCACGGCCCTCATGTCGGTTCCTCACCACCCGGGTACTGGAACACGTCGTCGAGCGGGACGCCGAAGACGCGGGCGATCTGGAAGGCCACCTCGAGGGAGGGGGAGTAGCGGCCCTGTTCGATGGCGATGACGGTCTGCCTCGTCATGCCGATGCGATCGGCCAACTCGGCTTGGGTCATCTCGCCGTGCGCGAAACGCAGGGCACGGATGGCGTTGGTGACCTTGGTCGGCTTCACGCCTGCTGGAAGCCGCGGCGGTAGGCGACGATCTTGGTGACGGACTCGAGGAGGCCGGAGAGGGCGAAGCCCAGGTAGATCGCGTTGGCGATCCAGAAGTGCTGCAGCTCGAACATGGCCATGACCATGGCGGCCAGGCCGCCGATCACCACGAAGGAGCGGCCGACGTGCTCGCTGAAGCGCTCGATCTCGCGGTCACGCTGGTCCTTCTTGTCGGCCTCCTTCGGTGAGGCGATGGCCAGGAGGATGTGGAGCACGATCGAGGCCACGATGGCGCCGCCGATGGTCCAGAGCATGGTGCCGACGTAGGGCACCTGAGCGAGGGGCTGGTCGCCGGCTCGTCCGAGGATGGCGACGAGGTAGTAGCTCAGGGCGACGGCGGAGACCGCGACCATGGCCCAGGCGCTCTTCTCAGGGAAGGCCATCTCCGCGATGGTGTCGGGAATGTTTGACATGCGGCAATGTAAACAAAAACGGACATGATGTCAAGCAGTCCTGACCTCGTCCCCTGGGGGCCCAGCGCCAGCGGCGCTGCGCGCTAGCATGCGTGACATGGCCCACGAAGCCGTGTTGATCCGCCTGCCAGACGACCTCAGCAAGCCCGAGCGCTACGCCGAGCTCCGCCGGCAGGTGCGCGCCTTGATCGAGGGTGAGAGCGATGGCCTGGCCAACCTGGCCAACGCCTCGGCCGCCATCTTCTCCGTGCTGCCTGACCTGAACTGGGCGGGCTTCTACCTGATGAGAGGCGGCGAGCTGGTGGTGGGTCCCTTCCAGGGGCTTCCCGCCTGCGTGCGCATCGCCGTCGGCAGGGGGGTGTGCGGCACCGCCGTGGCCAGTGGTCGCAGCCAGGTGGTCGCCGATGTCCAGGCCTTCCCCGGTCACATCGCCTGCGACCCGCGCTCGCGCTCCGAGCTGGTGGTGCCGGTGTCCTGGCAGGGCGAGGTGGTCGGCGTCATCGACCTGGACAGCGAGCTGCCTGGGCGTTTCGACGAGGACGATCGCGCCGGCATCGAGGCCTTGGCCGAGGACCTGGCGCAGGCGGTGGCCTCGCTGTTCATCGCGGGCTGAGGCCAAGAGGTCGCGCGACATGGCAGACGCGGGCGAACCTCAGCCGGCGGTCGAGGTCTCCTTGCCAACAGGGATGAGCATGGCGATGGCTGCGCACAGGACCGCTGCCGCCAGGCCGAACAGGAAGGCCGTCTGGAAGCCTTCGCGGCTGGGGAAGCTCAGATCGCCGAGCGGCGCGGCGGATGCGGCCAGCACCACGGCGATGGCCGCCGCCGCCGTGCTGGTGCCGAGCGCGCGCATCAGCGTATTGATGCCGTTGGCGGCGGCCGTGGTGCTGGCAGGCACGACCTGCATGATCAGGGCGGGCATGGCCGCGAAGCCAAGGCCGATCCCGATGCCGATGATCAGGTTGATGAGCAGGACGTGCCAGACCTGGATGTCGACGAAGACCGCGATGGTGTAAGCCACCGCCAGGACGCAGGCCCCGGCGACCAGCAGCGGTTTGGCGCCGATCGTCCGCTGCAACCGCCCTGACACCGGCGACATGACCAGCATCGCCAGGCCGGAGGGCATGAGGACGAAGCTGGCAGCGAGCAAGGAGAGCCCGAGGCCGCCAGCGGCGAGCGGCAGGCTCAGCAGCTGCGGGAAGGCGACGTTCGAGGAGAAGAGCGCGAAGCCCATGGCCACCGAGGCGAGGTTGGTGAACAGCACCGGTGGCTTGGCGGAGGCGCGCAGGTCGATCAAGGGGTTCTTGACGCGCAGCTGGTAGCGCCCCCAAAGCAGCAGGACGAGGATCCCGCCCAGCAGCAAGGCGAGCGTCCTGCCTGAGAACCAGCCCCACGCGTTGCCGCGCGAGATTGCCAGCAGCACCCCAAGCAGGCCGAGGGCAAGGCCCCCCGCCCCGACCAGGTCGAGCCGGCCTCCGCTGCGTCGGCCCCCGGGCGGGATGACCGCCGCCAGCAGCAGGAGGGCGACCGTGCCGATGCCGGCCGCGACCCAGAAGAGCAGGTGCCAGTCGAAGCGCTCGGTTACGAAGGCGCTGATCGGCAGGCCGAGTGCCCCGCCCACCCCCATGGTGGCGCTCACCAGGGAGACGGCCGTGCCGAGCAACTGCACGGGCAGCAGATCGCGCAGCATGGAGATGCCCAGTGGGATCACGCCCATGCCCGTGCCCTGCAGTGCTCGGCCGACGATGAGCGGCCCGATCGTCGGGGATAGGGCGGCGATCACCGAGCCGGCCACCAACAAGCCAAGCAGCACCAGGGCGATCCGCCGCTTGCCGAACATGTCGCCGAGCTTGCCGGAGATGGGGGTGCAGATGGCCGAGGTCAGCAGGGTGGCGGTGATGACCCAAGCGGTCTGGTCGCGCCCGACACCGAGCAGTTCCGGCAGCTCGCCTTGGATAGGTACGAGGATCGTGTGCATGAAGGCGCTGCCCATGCCGGCGAAGGCGAGGACGGCCACGATCTGCCATGGTTGGCCTGCGCGCCGACTGCTGTTGATACCCAGTCTCATACCCGCGACAAGATATCACCGCGTATACTCCCGTTGACCTCATGACGATCGCCGTCCGTAGACGCGCCAGAGGAGTGTTGCGCGCCGAGTTGGCCGAGGAGATCTTCGACCACTTCGCCGAGCAGGGATTCGATGAGACCACCGTCGACGCCGCCGCGCGCGCCGTGGGGATCTCACGGGCGACCTTCTTCCGCTACTTCGGCAGCAAGGAGGAGGCGGTCATCGTCGCCCTGCAGTCCTCCGGCACCGACTTCGGCGCCGTTCTCCGGTCGCTGGACCACGTGGGGGCCGACTCGGCATGGTCGCTGTTGCGCCGCGTCTTCGAGCCCGCCATGCTGGCCGCGGAGGCGCAGCCTCGACGTCTGCGCGCGCGCATCCGCATGATCAGGGCCAAGCCCTCGCTGCGGGCCAGGTTGGCGGAGAAGCGCATAGCGCAGGGCGAGGCCCTGGCCGATGCCTTGGCCGAACGCATCGGCGATCCGCTGGCTGCGCGCGTCTTCGCCGTGGCAGGGCTGGCGGCGCTCGACCTGGCCTTCGCGGAATGGGCCGAGAGCACCCAGGGCTCGATCCGCGCGATCCTGGACACCGTCTTCGATCGTTTGGCTGGAGGTTGACGGATCGCTGGAGGTGGCCTTCGAGGCCTACGCGCGCTGCATCGCCGACCCCGGTTCGTCCCGAGGCGGCGGATCGGTGCCCTGAAGGTAGCGGCGACCGAGCGGTCCGAGCGATGATGCGGGTCATGAAGCCAGCCGGGATCTTCGCGACCAAGCCGACGCTGGTGGGCGGCAGGGTCGTCCTGCGGCCCTTCACCCCCGCCGACATCGAGGCCATGGGGCCGGTCCTGGCCGACCCCGAGGTGCTCCGTCTCACCGGCAGCGTGCACAGCACCGAAGAGGCCACCGGCGTGTCGCCGGAGCTGGACGAGCGGACGCTGACCTGGTACCGGACGCGCGCCGAGCAGGAGGACCGCCTCGACCTGGCGCTGGTGGACGCGGCGACGGATCTCTGTGTGGGCGAGGCGGTCTTCAACGAATGGCGGCCGGAGAGCCGGGTGTGCAACTTCCGCATCCTCATCGGCCGGCTGGGCAGGGACCGAGGCCTTGGCTCGGAGGCGATCCGCTTGATGGTGGACCACGCCTTCCGCAGCACCGACCTCAACCGCATCGAGCTGGAGGTCTACGCCTTCAACCCGCGGGCGCTGCACGTCTACCAGCGGGCGGGTTTCGTGGTGGAAGGGCGCAGACGGGAGGCGCTGAGCTTCGACGGCGCCTACGTCGACGCCATCGTCATGTCCATGCTGCGCAGGGAGTGGTCGGAGCTACAAGGAGGTCCCTAAGCCATGGAGAAGGTGCTCGGCATCGGTGGCCTGTTCTTCCGCGCTCGTGACCCCAAGGTCTTGTCGGCCTGGTACAGGGAGCGCCTCGGCGTCGACGGCATGGCCGGCATCGCCGTCGAGACCAGGGCGGAGTGGGACTCGGACGAGGTCGGTCGCTTCGCCAGGATCCACGATCCCGAGGGCAACCCCATCGAGCTGTGGGAGCCTGCGGCGATGCCTCAGGGTTAGGGAAGGTCTGCGGATCGTCCCTACAGTCTGGTGAGCGTCCTCTCCCGGTCGAAGCTCCGCGCGATCAGGCCGAAGACGACCACGTCGACGACCAACAGGATCGCGCTGGCGACGACGACGATGCGCACGTCCACGAGCAGGAGCCCGACGGCCTGGGAGACCACCAAGGCAATGATCGGCAGCACCAGCAGCACGACAACGCCCTGCGCCCCCTGCATGGTCTTGGAGCGCTGCGAGACCGCGACGATGAGGCAGATGGCGAGGAAGGCCACCAGCGGCACCAGCGCCGCCATCATCACGACCCAGGTCCAGGTGGGGAAGAACAGCCCACCGAACAGCCGCGAGCCAAGCGCGTTGACCAGCACCGTGTAGACGACGAAGGCGACCCAACTGAGGACGACGGCAGGGATGAAGGAGGCGAGGACCTTGCCAAGCACCAGCTCACGGTTGCTGAGCGGGGTGTAGAGCAGCCCCTCCAGCGTGCGCCGCTCCTTCTCGCCGACGAAGCTGGAGCTGGCGATGATGCTCGCGACCATGACAGGGATGATGAGGAAGAAGGGCGCGAAGAAGTAGACGATCATGGCGTAGACGAGGATCTGATCCTCGCTGTAGTCGGGTGGGAACATCCCGGCCGGCAGGTTGTCGAGGAACTGGTCCATACCGTTGATGGAGGCGCCGAGGGCGGGGTTGCCTGCCAGGAGGATGATGGCCGACGGCAGGACGATGACGAAGATCAGGGGCACCAGGATGATGGGGAAGAGTGCCTGGGCGTTGCGGAGGATCTCCGCCCAGTCCTTGCGCAGCAGTGCCATGACGCGCTGACGGTTCATGACGGTCCCCGGTGCTGATCGAGCATGGCGAAGTACAGGTCATGGATGGTGCGCTGCACGGGGATGACGCTCCTCAGGGCCACGCCAGCGTTGACCAGTGTTGCGATGCCTTTGGAGAGGAGGTCCTCGTCGTCGGTCGTCAGCTCGATGACGTCGCCGTTCAGGGTGGCGTTCAGCCCGAGGTCGGCACCCGCCAGCGCTTCGAGCGCGGCCTGCGGTTCGGCGGCGACGCGCAGCAGATAGCGCCGCTGCGGCCAGGCACGGCTGAGCAGTTCCTCCACCGTCCCGCTGGCGATGAGTCGGCCGCGGTCGATGATGGCCAGGTCGTCGCAGAGGGCTTCGAGGCCGTGGAGCTGATGGGTGCAGATCACCACCGTGGTGCGGCTGCTCTCGATCATCGTCTTCAGATGGTTGATCAGCTCCGCCGTCGCTTCCGGATCCAGCCCCGCCGTCGGCTCGTCGAGGAACAGCAGCTCTGGCTCGTGCAGGATGGCCCTGGCCACCGATACCTTCTGCCGCATCCCCTTGCTCAAGGTGGCCACCGGCGAGTCCGCCCGGTCGGCCAGCTCGAAGGTCTGCAGCACCTCGCTGATCCGTTTGTCACGGGTGGCGGGAGGGAGGCCGAAGAGGTCGCCCCAGGTGCGGAGGTTCTCCCCGACGGTGAGCATCTCGTAGAGGTTGGTGTCCGTCTGCACACCGATCCTGGCACGCAGGGCGTCGGCGTTCTGTCGGGTGAGGGTCTGGCCGAACAGCCTCACCTCACCGCGGTCGGGTGTGAGCAGGCCCGTCAGCAGCCGCACCGTGGTGGTCTTGCCGGATCCGTTGGGCCCGAGCAGGCCGAGCGCTCGACCTGCAGACACCTGCAGGTCGAGATCGGCGACGGCCTGGCGAGCGCCGAAGCGCTTGCTCAGGCCGGTGGCGGCGATCAGGGGCGACGGGCTCACGTCGTCCTATGCGTGATGGGCCTTAGGCGGACGACCACCCCGCCAGCTTATCGCGTGCGTGGATCAGCTGGTTCCGCCGTGCTCGGCGACGCGGTTCAGCAGATGCGCGGCCAGTGACGAAGCCCAGGTCATGGCGAGGCCGATCGCAAGGGCAAGGGCGATGTTGGCCACCGCCACGCCCTGCAGCGCGAAGAGGGACAGCCAGCTGAGCAGGAACACCGCACCGGTCACCGTGCTGAAGGTGGCCCAGCCACGGCGGCCGATGGCAGCGAACCAGCGGCCGAGGACGAAGCAGGCGGCCATCAGGGCAAGGAAGCCGATCATCCCGACCAGGAAGTGCACGAAGCCCTGCGTGCTGATGGTGGTCGGCGGCCCAAGCGGCGTCCCAGGCGGGAAGCCGTCGACAGGGTCGGCGGAGAAGACGGACGCTGCCACCATCCCGGCGCCGAAGACGCCGATCAACCATGCGCCCCATGCCCCGCGTCGGCCGGCCACGGGCACCAGCACCCGGTACAGGCCGACGGCGCCTGCCACGAACAGCAGGCCGCTGAGCGCGAAGTTGACGATCTGGATCCAACCTAGGTCGCCGTTGCTGAGCAGGCTGGCCGGGTGCCGGCTGATGTCGAAGCCGTCCCTGATGAGCATCTGCAAGAGGACCAGGACGATGTACAAGGGGCCGGCCACCACCGCGCAGCTCAGCAGCATCCTGGTCGATGCCGAGGCTGCTGCTGGCGCGCCGGCCGCCGCTGCGGCGTTGCCCCCGGTCACGGTCGGTCGCCACCAGCTTCGGCCTCAGGGGCGTAGTGCTGCGTGGCGAAGGCGATCGCGGCGGCGATGTCGTCGTCGCTGGTCCCCCAGGCGGCTTGGATGGCCGCTCCCCAAACATGGCTGGAGCTGGTGGCGAAGGCCTTCGCCTCTGCCGTGCTCTCCCAGGTGGCGACGTCGAAGCTCGTACCGCGGAGGAACATGGCCAGCGCCTGCAGCGCGAGGTCCCAGCCGGTGCCGACGCCGATGGTGCCGCCCGGTCCGTAGCTGCGCACCAGCTCGTCGACGATCGCTGCCGGCGTCGCATGCTCCAGTTCCAAGGTGGTGGTGCCGCCATCGGCGCTGAGGCGCACCTCCACCTCGGTGCTCATCCCTGGGCCGAGAACCCAGGTCACCTTGATCAGGCGTGGCGCCTCGCAGCGCAGGATCTCGCCTCCGGCGTTGTCCTTGAGCTGGAAGGAGCCGCCGAGCCGTAGGTCGCCATCGACCTGGCCCAGCCAGCGGCTGAGCCGTTCGCGGTCGGTGCAGGCGTTCCACACCTCCTCGATCGTCGCGTCGTAGCTGCGTCGCAGCAGCAAGGACCGACCCTCGCCTGCGGCGACAGGGGTGTTGCCGATCTCCCGGTGGGTAGCGCTGACTTCGTTGACGATGTCCTTCACCTGTTCTCCTCGCTCTCTTTGTCGATGGATGTTCGTGGATGGGTGGCGGCCTGCCCGCGCAGGCTCAGGGCTCGCCGTGGTCCCGTCGGCCACGGCTGAGCTCGGCGGCCAAGGTGTCGAGGCGCCGGTTCCAGAAGTGCCTGAAAGGCTGCAGCCAGGCGTCGACCTGTTGCAGGGGAGCGGCTTCGACGGCGTAGATGCGGCGGCTGCCGTCCGCGCGGACGGTGGCGAAGCCGGCCTCCCGCAACACCCGCAAGTGCTGCGAGACCGCCGGCTGGGAGATGCCGAACTCCTCGCGGATGCTGTGGCTGATCGCGCCGGCCGTCGGCTGGCTGCCGGCGAACAGCTCCAGGATCCGACGCCTCACGGGGTCGCCTACGACGTTGAAGGCGTTCACGACCGGCACAATATCGCACCAGTCTTATATAAGTCAATCGTGAATTAGCATGGCTGTGCTGAGGCTGTGGGGACTGCGTCACCCACCCCACACGAGGGAGGTGGGCCGACCAAGCGCCCAGCCACGGGCGGCATGGTCGATCACCCTGCTCGGCTCAATGCCAGTCGCTGATCGGGACGTCGTCGGGTGCCGGCCTGCCCTTTCCTGTCTCGTGCAGGTCCTTGAGGCTCATCAGGAAGATCGCCCACTTGGTGCTGCAGTGGTGCATGAACTGGGTCGGGTCGCGCCAGCCCTGGTGCTTGAACAGGACGATCGTATGAGCACCGCGCTGTTCGAGGCGCCAATCGATCTCGGTGCCGATCCACTCCGCAGGGCCGTCGTTCACACGCCAGCGCACGCTGCCCGCCGGGTCGAGCGCCAGGATCTCCATGTCGAAGGCGCCGATGTCGCCGAAGCGGAAGGCCAACTGGCCGCCCACCTCACTGGCGCCGGTGGTGTCGGTGGTCCACCAGCCGGCGATGCCATCTGGGGTCGCGAGCGATCGGTAGACCTGGTCCATCGGCGCCACGACGCCGATCCTGTGCAAGATGTCGAGCATCTTCATCCTCCCTCTTGTTCGTGCAACCGGTTCCGCTGGATCGCCTCGGCGATCTGCTTGATCCGGCCCAGCCTGGCGTCCCAAGCAGCCCCGACGGCGGCGAGCTGGGCGGCCGCGTCGGCCAGCTGCGCCTCGTCGATCCGGTACCGGCGCTCGCGGCCTGCCGGCGTGACCAGCACCAGACCGACACGGTCGAGGACGGCGAGGTGCTTGGACACGGCCTGACGGCTGATCGGCAGACGTTCGCTCAAGGACGTCGCCGTCGCCTGGCCCGTCGCCAGCATCAGGTCGATCATCCTGCGCCGGGTCGGGTCACCGATGGCCGACCAGCGGGCGTCGTCCAGTGGGGTCGTCACGGCGTCGACACCGGTCGCGCGGCGTAGGCGGCCAGGCGCGGGATGAAGCGGTCCCAGGAGTTCGCGTGCTTGCTGTGCTCCTCCTCGAGGACCGCGGCATCCCAGCCCATCTCGCGGAAGCCGGTCTCGCTCATGCGCACGCGTGTGCCCCCACCGTCCGGCATCAGATCGAAGGTGACGAGCAGGGCGTTCCCGCCGCGGTCAGGCTCGGTGAAGCACCAGCGGAAGGAGAAGCGCAGGGGCGGGTCGACCTCGACCACCGTGAAGGCGACGGCGGTCGTCTTGCCGGTCTTGGCGTTGGTCCAGTAGAGCTCACCTGGCGCACCAGGGACCGGGTCGAAGCGTGCGTCGTCTGGCCACCACGCCCGGATGTGCTCCGGTCGGCTGACCACCTCGAACACGACCTCGGGCGATGCGTCGACGTGGATCTCGCGTTCGATGCTTCCGTACTCCATGGGTCCACCTTTCGCAACCTTAGGTTGCGTGTGACCCTAGCACGGGCCCAAGGCATTACGCAACCACCGGTTGCGCAATACGTTGGGCCGGTGGTCTACGAGCAGGTCCGCCGGCCCCTCAGAGGTTGAAGCCCCCAGATGCCTCGATGTCCTGGGCCGTGATCCACCGCGCGTCATCGGACAGCAGGAAGGCGATGACGGCGCCAAGGTCGTCTGGCTCGCCGAGGCGGCCCAAGGCGGTCTGCGCCGCGATGGGTGGGATCAGCTCAGGGAACTGCTCGAAGGCGTCGCCGGCGAGGCGCGTGCGCGTAGGCCCCGGAGCGACGGAGTTGACGCGGATGCCGCGCGCGCTCAGCTCCTTGGCCAGGTAGCGGGTGAGCACCACCAGCCCGCCTTTCATGGAGGCGTAGGCCGAGTACCCGGCGGAGAGCCCTTGGGCGTGGGTCGAGGTGCTCGAGGTGTTGACGATCGCGCCGCCGTCCTCGATCAGTGGGAGCAGGCTCTGGATGAGGAAGTATGGGCCTCTGAGGATCACCTGGAAGAAGCGGTCGAACAGCTCCTCGGTGGTGTCCTCGAACATGGACATCTGCGCGAAGCCGGCGTTGTTGACCAGCCCGGAGACCTTCTCGGCGCCCCAGCGCTCGGCCAGCTCGCGGGAGACCGCCTCGCGGAAGGCGGGGAAGGTGTCGCTGCGGCCGGCGTCGAGCGGCAGCGCGACTGCTGTGCCGCCTGCTGCCTCGATGCGGGCCACGGTCTGCAGCCCGCCTTCGGGGTTGCCGTTGTAGGTGAGGATGACGCCGGAGCCGCGCTTGGCGATCTGGACGGCCGCGGCCTGGCCGATGCCGGAGCTCGCTCCGACGACGATGGTGATGGACATGGTTCCACGCTCCTGGTTGCCTCGAGGCGGCGCCGTCGGCCTGCCCGGCGGCTCCGACCAGTGAACGGCTTCGGGAGCGCCCAGTGTGAGCCCGATGCTCCCGGTTGATTGCACGTTCCTGCTTATGCCACCAGGATCGTGCATCACGGCTCGATGTGTGCTTGGATGGTGCCATGGCACTCGACGAGCTTCGCGCCCTCATCCGGAAGCATGCGAACAGCGACATGGTCGGCGAGCTGGACGGTGTGCAGCTCTCCTGCGACGAGACGCAAGGGTCGCCGAAGCCGTCCACCACAGGCACGGTGTTCGCCCTGATCGCCCAGGGGGCGAAGCAGCTCCTCCTTGGCGACCGCCGCTTCGAGTACCAGGCGGGCGAGTACCTTGTCGCCTCGATCGACCTCCCGGTGACCGGATCGTTCATCCGCGCCAGTGCGGCGGAGCCGGCGATGGGCTTCGGCATGACGCTCAGGCCGGCGGCCATCGCCGAGCTGCTGATGGACGTCGGCGACTTCCCCTTGGCCGGCCGTGGTGCCGTGGCGTCACCTGGGCTGGCCGTGAGCGTCGCGCCGCCCGAGTTGCTCGACGCCGTCGTGCGTCTGCTTCGCCTGCTCGATCGGCCCCGCGACCTCCCGGTCCTTGCGCCCTCCATCCAGCGCGAGATCCTCTGGTGGCTGGTCTCGGGTGAGCAAGGGGCGATCGTGCGTCAGCTCGGCCTGGCAGACGGGAGCCTGGCGCGCATCAGCCGTGCGGTGCGTTGGATCCGCGAGCACCATGCCGAGCCGGTGCGGGTGGAGCAGCTCGCGCAGCTCGCCGGGCTGAGCGCCTCGGCCTTCCACCGCAACTTCCAGGCCGTGACGGCGATGAGCCCCATCCAGTTCCAGAAGCGCATCCGCCTGCAGGAGGCACGCACACTGCTCATGGGTCACGCGGCTGACGTGGCCGAGGTCGGCTACCGGGTCGGCTACGACAGCCCTTCGCAGTTCAACCGCGAGTATCGCCGGCTCTTCGGGTTGCCGCCGGGTCGGGATCGCGACCAGATGCGAGGCGAGTTCCTCGGCACCTGAGCGCTCAGCCGCGTGCCCGCTCCAGCCCGTCCAACAGCAGGTCGAGGGTGAACTCGAACTCGGTCTGGCTGTCGCACCAGCCCAGCATGGGGTCGTCGTGGGCGTGCATCTCGGCCGCCACCATGGCCCCGAGGTGGGGAAGGGCCTCGGCCAGCGCGGCGAACTCCGCCTCGGTGGCTTGGGTGTCCAAACCACCACCCATGGGCGCGGGACTGAAGACCTCCTGGACGTAGCCGAGCAGCATGCTGCCGAGGGCGTGGAGCGCCTTGTGGCCGAGGTGGTAGGAGAGGCCCCCAGCGACCATGGTCGCCAGCGCGTCCTCGAAGATGAGGTAGACGCTGAAGGGGATGGTCCTCCTCGAGCCGATCAGCCCCGGCGCCCATGGGTGGCGCAGCATGACCTCCCGCGCCCTGAGGCAGCGCATCCTCAGCACGCTGCGCCAATCCTGCCCAGCTTTCGCTCGCAGGCCTTGGATCGCGAGCTGGACCTCGGCGGCCACGGCGTCGACCAGGCCGTCGAGCAGGCCGTCCTTGCCAGGCAGGTGGTGGTAGAGCGACATCGCCTCGACGCCGAGGTCGGTGGCCAGCCGGCGCATCGTCACCGCCTGTAGACCCTCGGCGTCGGCCAAGGTCATGGCGGCGCTGAGCACGCGCTCGCGGCTCAGCGGCTCTCGCCTCGACTTGATGGTCAACCCCGACCTCCATCGTTCGTGGCCATGCCCGAACGTCCCTAGCTGCGGCCTTACATCGTATAGTAACCTTACATTGTAAGTCTCTTGGAGAAGGAGCCTGCCGTGCCAACCGCTGCCCGCGAACCTGTCACCGACGCGCTTGGAGGAGAACCATGCACCCCCTGATCCGCACCGCTCGCACCACAGGCTTCCTCTACCTGGCCCTTGGCATCGCAGGCGCCCTCGGCTTCCTGCTGATCAGGCAACAGCTCTTCGTGCCCGACGACGCGGGCGCGACGCTGGCGAACCTACTGGAGCGAGAGTCGCTGGCTCGCCTGGGGATCGCCCTCGAGATCTGCATCGTGCTCAGCCAGGCGCTGGCCGCCCTGTGGTTCTTCCGGCTGTTCCGCTCGGTGGACGCCTTCGCCGCCGGTGCCGTGGCCGTCTTCGGTCTGGTGAACGCGATCGCCATCCTCGGCAGCGCTGCCTTCCTGGCGACGGCCTTGCGGGTCGCGGTGGGGGCGGGCCTCCCCGTTGCGGAGGGGACGGCTGCCCCGGTACAGCTGATGTACCTGGCCAGCGAAGGCCTATGGAACATCGGCGGCCTGTTCTTCGGTCTGTGGCTGGTGCCCATGGGCTGGCTGGTGCTGCACTCTGGCTGGATGCCACGGCCGATGGGCTGGATCCTGATCGCCGGGGGCGTGGGCTACGTCCTTGGCACCTTCGTCAACCAGCTGTTCCCGGATGCCGGCATGGTCGCCGATGCCTTGGCCTACCTCGCGACCGTGGGTGAGTTCTGGATGATCGGCTACCTGCTCTTCCTCGGTGTGCGCCCCTCGGCGCTGGAGACTGCGCCAGGGGATGGGGTGCCGACGGGCCTGGCCTCGCAGTCGTAGGCCAGCAAGAAGGGTTTCTAGCGTCTGTCTTCGGATGCGGTTTGGGTTCATGGCCGTCATCCGATGCTGCCGGAACCCATCGGTCCTGACCCTATCCGGTCAGTCCGTCATCGCCGCTGCTCAGCGCGATCCCGTCGGGCCGCTCGGCCGCCACCGCCTGCAGGGTCTCCAACACGGCTGCCGTGCCTGGGTCGAGCTGCGTGCCCGCCCGCAGCAGCGCGAACAGCATGCGCGAGGCCGGCTGACCGAGCACCGGGCAGATCGCCAGACCCTGTTGCCGCAAGGGATAGGCCAGCCTGGGGATGAGCGCCACCCCGGCGCCGGCGGCGACCAGCGCGGCCACCGCGTCCCACTCCTGGCAGCGGTGACGGAGGTCGGGCACGAAGCCGGCCGCTGCGCAGACCCCGGTCACGATGTGGGCGCAGCTCTCGCCTGGTTCGGCGCCCACCCAGACCTCGTGGGCCAGGTCGGCCAGCCGCACGCCTTGCGGGTCGGCCAAGGGGTGGTCGGCCGGGAGCACGGCGTCCATCACGTCGTTGATGAGGTCGAGGCGATGGTAGCGCGCGTCGAGGCGCGTCGGCGCGTTGAGGAAGTCGCTGACGATGATCAGGTCCAGTTTGCCTGCGTCGAGCATGGCCAGCGCAGCAGCGCCGTCCAGCTCGGAGGTCCGCACACCAAGCCGGGGCCGCTCCTTGCGCAAGCGTGCGAGGGTCGGTCCCACGAGCGCGGTGATCCCGGTCGCCAGGGAGCCGACACGCACCTCGCCGACGGTGCCATCCGACCAGGAGGCGAGCGCGGCGCGGGCCAGCTCCACCTGCTCCTGCACCGCGTCGGCATGCCCGAGCAGCAGCCGCGCCTGACCGGTGAGCGCCACGCCGCGGCCGCGGCGTTCCAGCAGCGGCACCCCCAGCTCACGGGACAGCCCGGCGAGCTGCTGCGACACCGCGGAGGGCGTCAGGTGCAAGGCTGCCGCGGCGGCGGTGACCGTCCCGCAGCGCTCCAGCTCGCGGAGCAGGCGGAGCTTGCGCAGGTCAATCGTGAAGTCCTGACTTCCGATTGTCATGCAGGGATCCTAGATGGACTACATGATCCTGTCAAGCATAGGATGCGCCCCATGACCCGTCGCGGCATCGTCCTCTTCGCCTCCCTCGGCCTGGTCTGGGGCGTCCCCTACCTCTTCATCAAGATCGCCGTGCAGGAACTGTCCCCGGAGATGCTGGTGCTCGCCCGCACCGCGCTGGCCGCCCTCGTGCTGCTGCCGCTGGCGCTCTACCGTCGGGCCCTTGGCCCGGTGCTGAGCCGATGGAAGCCCCTGCTGGCCTTCACCGTCGTCGAGATCGTGTTCCCCTGGTACTTCCTCAACGCCGCCGAACAGCGCCTGCCCAGCTCGACGACCGGCCTGCTGCTCTCGGCCATCCCGCTGGTCGCCGCCCTGCTGGCCTTCACCATGGGCCGCAAGCACCGGCTCTCGGCAGCCAACTGGCGCGGCATCCTGGTCGGCATGGCCGGGGTGGCCGCCGTGGTGGGCTTCGACCTGGCCGGCTCCGACCTGATCGGCGTCGCCCAGCTCTCGGTGGCGGTGGTGGGCTACGCGGTCGGTCCGGTCATCCTGGCGCGCTGGTTGTCCGACTTGCCTGGCGTGGGGGTGATGACGGCCACCCTGGCGCTGGCGGCGATCATCTACGTGCCCATCGTCCTGCTGGCCGGCAGCTGGCCGATCGTCATGCCATCGGCCCCCGTCCTCGGCTCCGTCGCGATCCTCGCGGTGTTCTGCAGCGCGATCGCCTTCCTGCTCATGTTCGCCCTGATCGCCGAGATCGGGCCCATCCGGGCCACCGCGATCACCTACGTCAACCCCGCCGTCGCGGTCATCGCCGGTGCGCTGGTGCTGGGCGAGCGCATCACCGTATGGACGATCGCAGGCTTCGCCCTGATCCTGCTCGGCTCCTTCCTGGTCACCCGGCCAGGCAAGTCATCGTCGGGCACCGATCACGATGCGATGGGGAAGTCGAAGTAGCTGTCGGGGTAAGGCTCCTCACGCAGGGCGTAGTGCCACCACTCCCGGTCGTATGGCTCGAAGCCGCTGGCTTCCATGATCGAACGCAAGGCCAGACGGTTCTGCGCCTCCTTGTCCGAGATCCCTTCCGCGCCGTGATGGGAACGCTCGTCCATCAGGTCGAAGCCTCCCCCCATCGAAGCGAGCTCCCCGCTGTCCAGCCGGTAGAGCGTGAGGTCGATGGCGCATCCTCGGCTGTGGCCCGACTTGGGCGCCACATAGCCCTTCCCGATCATCTCGGCCCGGTCGATGTTGGGGTAGAACCGGTCCTTGGTGCGGCCGTCCTCCGGCTGTTCCGACCACCGCAAGAAGCGATCGACAGCCCGCTGGGGACGGTAGCCGTCCCACAGCAGCAGGCCGAAGCCCAGCGCGGCCGCCCGCATCCTGACCCCCTGCAGCGCATCCGCTAGGGCCCATGAACCCACGACCCGGTTGACCTCATAGCCATCCACCGGCTTGCCCGTGAAGTTGTCCCAGGTGGCGTACTTGGCGTCCCAGCGAACGCCGTTCAGCACCTCATCCAGGAAGACGAAGCCCTTCTCCACCACGCTCACCGCGCCGTCGCCAGCGAGATGCAGCGGTCGATCAGGTCGGAGAGGCCGATGCCTGCAGCGGCCATCATGCGGGGATAGCGGCTGTAGGACGTGAAGCCGGGCAAGGTGTTGACCTCGTTGAGGACGATGCCTCCGTCCTCCTGCAGGAACATGTCGACCCGTGCGAGACCCTGGCAGCCGAGCGCCGTGTAGATGGCCTTGGCCGTCTCCCTGAGCTGCTCGCGCTTCTGCTGTGGAATGTCGGCTGGGACGGTGATGACCGCGTTCTCCGAGCCCTTCTCCGGTTCGGCCTCTTGATGGATGCGGAAGATGCCGTGCCGCAGCCTGATCTGGTCCACCTCTCCTACGGTCAGCTCGGAGCCGTTCCCCAGCACGGCGCAGCCGACCTCCGAGCCAAGGACCGCCTGCTCGATCAAGACCTTGTGGTCGTACTGCCTCGCTTCGGCGATGGCGGCGTCGAGCTCCTCGGCGCCGTCGACCTTCCTCACGCCGAAGGACGAGCCGGAACGCGCCGGCTTGACGAAGACGGGGTAGGCGAGATCGCTCGGGGCAGCCACGTCGGTGCCGTTCAGGACAGAGAACTCAGGCGTGTCGATGCCGGCGCTCCTTGCCACGATGTAGGCCAGCGACTTGTCCATGCAGATCGCCGAGCTCGGGACGTCGCAGCCCACGTAGGGGATCCCGGACAGCTCGAGCAGGCCTTGCACGGCCCCGTCCTCACCCGACTTGCCGTGCAGGACGGGGAAGACCACGTCGATGCGGACCGTTCGGCAGGCACCATCCTTCAGGACGAGCAGCCCGTGCGTCCCCTTGTCCGGCGAAAGCACGGCTGGGCAGCCATCGGCCTCCTCCCATCCTGGGCCCGGCCTTTCGCAGACTCTCCAAAGGCCAGACCTCGTGATGCCGACGTAGACCGGCTCGTAGGTCTGCTTGTCGATGCTCGCCGCGATCTCCATCGCGGACTTCACCGACACGTCGTGCTCCTCCGAGCAGCCGCCGAACAGGATCGCCACGCTTGGCCTAGGCATGGGCACGCCCCCTCTCGTAGGCGAGGCACTTCTCGATGGTCTTCTCGACGGTGTCGCACAGCGCCCGCTCCGTGTAGTAGGCGGTGTGCGGCGTGATGATGACGTTGGGCATCTCCTGCAGCTTCAGCAGGAAGGGATGGTCGATGGGCCTCCTCCTGCGATCGACGTAGAAGTGCCCCTCCTCGCCCTCCAGCACATCCAATGCCGCGCCACCCAAGCGCCCGCTCTCCAGCGCCCTGATCAGCGCGCCTGTGTCCACGAGCGCCCCGCGCCCCGTGTTGATGAGGAAGGCGCCCGGCTTCATCGTCTCGATCTGCTCGCATCCGATGACGTGGTAGGTGTCCCCGTCGAGCGGCAGGTGGAGCGTCACGACATCGCTCCTGCACAGCAACTCGGCCAGCGAGACATCGTCGGCCGCCGCCTTCCGACCGCCGTTGTGGGTCAGCACGCGGCATCCGAACCCTTGCAGCCGCTCGATCACCGCTCGGCCGATCTGCCCCACCCCCAGCACACCGACGGTCATGTCGCGAAGCTCTCTGCCTCGGACGCGGCCGAGCCTGAAGTCATGCCCCTGCGCGGAGCTGACGATCTCCTTCGCCTGCCGTATCGCCATCAGCATCAGCATGACGGTGTAGTCGGCCACGCCATCCGGCGCGTACACCACGTTCTCGACCGTGATGCCAAGCTCCTCGGCGGCATGCAGGTCGATGTGATCGAAGCCGATGCTTCGTGTGGAGATGTGCTCCACACCGGCTTCCTTCAAGGCGCGAAGCGTCGCTGCGTCGACCTCGGACTTGTGCCCGACGCTGATGCAGCGGCTGCCCGGCCTCGGCATGATGCCGGACTCCGACACGGCGGCGCTCGTCAAGGTGGGGATCACGCCAAGACGCCGCGACAGCTCGCTGAACACATCCGCCTCGTCCGGCTCGCAGCCGTAGACGGTGATGCAGGGATCCTCCGTCCCGGTGCGGCCGAGCAGGTCGCTGGCGCCAGGCTGGGCGGCTGTTCGTGCTGGTTCGCTGTAGGACATGCCTACAGTCAACGCGGCGTGGTGTTGTCGGCCCGTATGCGGTTCTCGATATGCCGACGATATGTGCCGGGCCGGTGCCTCAGGAGGTCGAGGGTGCGCCGGGAAGCTGCACCTCGACCCGGAGTCCCCCAGCGGTCAGCGGGCTGAGGCTGAGCGCCCCGTCGTGTGCCTTGGCGATGCTCTTGACGATGGCAAGGCCGAGGCCAACGCCAGCATGGTGGCCGCGTATGCGCGCGGAGCCGCGCTGGAACGGCTCGGTGAGCGTGGCGACCAAGTCTGCTGCGAGCTTGTCGCCGCTGTTCTCGACCCTGAGCACGACGGACTCTGGGCCGATGGCGGTGTCGACCCGCACGGTGCCGTGCTCGGGGAGGTTGTGGACGATGGCGTTGTGCAGGAGGTTCGTCGTCATCTGCAGCAGGAGCGCGTGGGAGCCGATGGTGGGGCTGATGTCCCCGGAGGTCTCGATGGTGACGCCATGCCTCTCTGCCAGGGGGAGGAGTGTCTCGACGGCTTCCTCTGCGATGAGGGACAGGTCGACCCGTTCCCGGCTGAAGGACCGCTGGTCGCTGCGGCTGAGCAGGAGCAAGGCCTCGGTGAGATCGATGGCTCGGGCGTTGACGACCCGAAGGCGCTCGATGAGTTCGCCGTTGTCATGGTCCGGATCCCTGCTGGCGACGTCGAGAAGCGTCTGCGTGACGGCCAGTGGGGTGCGCAGTTCGTGGGAGGCGTTGGCTGCGAACCTCTGCTGTTCGGCGATGTGCGCTTCGAGCTGCGCGAGCATGGTGTCGAAGGCGTCGGCGAGTTCGCTGAACTCGTCACGAGAGCCTTCCATCTCGATGCGGTGGGCGAGCGATCCGGCAGATGCCCTGCGGGTGGCGTTCGTGATCCGCGTCAGCGGGGCGAGCATCCGGCCGGCGAGAAGCCACCCGCCGACGAGGCCGAACAGCATGAGCAACGCCATCATCTGGCCAGCCCTCGGGGCGAAGGCGCGCCAGAGGTCGTAGCGATTGGGGACGAACGGACGACCAGGCGTGGTGATCACGCCTTCGGGCACGTAACGCAGGAGGAAGAGCCACACGACGGCGAGCAGCAGGGCCACGGCGAGCATCAGGAACAAGGCGTAGCTGAGGGTGAGCCTGAGGCGAACGCTCACCCCCGGTCGCCTATGCACGCTCCCCTCCCCGACCGTCGGCCTCCGGTCCAACGTCGATGCGGTAGCCGACGCCTTGCACCGTGGCGATCAGCCAGGGCTCGCCGAGCCGCTTGCGCAGGGCCGAGACCGTGATGCGCACGGCGTTGGTGAAGGGGTCCGCGTTCTCGTCCCACGCCCGCTCGAGGAGCTCGTCGGCGCTCACCACACCGCCTTCTGCGGCGACCAGGACCTCGAGCACGGCGAACTGCTTCCTGGTGAGCGCGACGTAGCGGCCGTCTCGGTAGACCTCACGGCGGAAGGGGTCGAGGCGCAGGCCTGCGATCTCGCGCACCGGTGGCCTGTTGTGGCTGCGCCTGCGGTCCAGTGCCCTGAGCCTGAGCACGAGTTCTCGCAGCTCGAAGGGCTTGGTGAGGTAGTCGTCTGCGCCGATCCCGAAGCCGGAGACCTTGTCGTCGAGCCGGTCGGCAGCGGTGAGCATGAGGATGGGCATGCCGCTGCCTGAGGCGATGATGCTCTGGGCGATCTGGTCGCCGGAAGGCCCTGGGATGTCCCGGTCGAGGATGGCGATGTCGTAGGCGTTGATGCTCAGCAGCTCGAGGGCCGCATCGCCGTCACCCGCGATGTCGGCCGCGATCGCCTCGAGGCGCAGCCCATCGCGGATGGCTTCCGCCATGTAGGGCTCGTCCTCGACGACCAGTACACGCATGCTCCTCGATGCTACGAGCCGGCGCGTATCGTAGGCATACCGAAAACCACATACGGGCTGGCAACGCCACATGGCCTTGACTGGCAGCATGCCTCGAACGGCAGCAGCAACGAAGACGCGCAGGGCCCTTTGGCCCATCGCCATCAGCCTTGCCATCGTCACCGCGGCGATGATCGGCGTCCCGCTCTACCAGCCAGCATCGTCATCGGTGCTCTCCTTCGGCGAAGCCCTTCGCCGCGACCACGAAGGTGTGGCGACCGAGGCCGACGGCGTCGTGCCGGATGGCGTGACCGTCTTCGATGAGCAGTACCCCGCGATCGCCAACCTGAGCCCCGATCTGCTCCTTGCCCTGCGTGAGGCGGCGAAGGACGCCGCCGACGACGGCGTCGAGTTCCACGTCAACAGCGGATGGCGCTCCCCGGCGTACCAGGATCAGTTGCTTCGTGAGGCGGTCTGGAAGTACGGCTCGGAGGCGAGGGCCGCCCGATGGGTGGCCACGGCGGACACCTCCGCTCACGTGCACGGGGCCGCGGTCGACATCGGTCCATCGGCTGCCACGGCCTGGCTGTCGGAGCACGGTGCCAGGTACGGGCTGTGCCGGATCTACGGCAACGAGCCGTGGCACTACGAACTGCGGCCCCAGGCAGCCGATCGAGGATGCCCGCCCACGTACGCCGATCCAACGCAGGATCCGCGGATGCAGCAGTGAAGGACACTTGGCCGGCCGCCGCGATACCCGGCTCGGTGAGGTGAGCGCAGACACGCCAGGGGTGGAACGACGGGTCAGAGCGAGGACAACGCAGCCTGGATCTCGCGGATCGTCGTAGCGAGCACGCCGGACGCAAGCAGTCCCGACCCCAAGGGTCCGGCCGAATCCTCTCCCAGTGCGGGCAGTCGTCGGAGCGCGGCGCGGACATCCGCCGTCATGTGTCCAAGCTGCCAGCGGACCTCGTTCTCGCGGGCATCCATCCGATCGGGTGCAGCCAGCCCGGCGGCCTTCGCGGCATACGCCGCCGCGCCAAGGGCGTGTGCGCCCATGTGCGCAACGCCGGACGCTTGGCCGGCGGAACGGGCGGCCG
>CAYXJZ010000049.1:0-23710 GCA_964465355.1 uncultured bacterium
GGCCACGGCTCGACCTGGTACGTCTCGCCGACCACCCGCCCGGCCGACCTCGGTCGGCGGCTGCTGGCGCGCGGCTTGAGGCGGGACGCTGCGACGGACCTGGCGGGCATGGCGCTGACACCGCTGGCCGACGGACCGCCGCCACCGACAGGCAGCGAGGTGCGCTGCGTCGACCTGGCCGAGATGCGCGCCAACGTCCAGGTCATCGCCGAGGGCTTCGGCACCGACCTGGCTGCACCGAAGGCCATGCTGGACATGTACGCCCAAGGCACCGCGCCCGGCTTCGAGTTCGTCTACTACCTGGCCTTCGAGCAGGGCCGGGTCGTTGGTCACGGCACCAGCTTGGTCGACCACCGGCGCCGCGTCACCCTGCTCGGCGGCAGCGCCGTGCTGCCGGCCCACAGGGGCCGCGGCCACTACCGTGCCTTGGTGAACGCGCGCCTGGCCGATGCGCGGAGCAGGGGCAGCCTGGCCATGGTCTCTCAGGCCGTCCGCAGCACCTCGGCGCCGATCCTGGCGCAGATGGGCTTCGAGGAACTGCTGGCCATCGAGAAGTACGAGATGGCGGCGCCCTGAGGGGATCGGCTGCCCGGCGTGCCGGATGCACCTTGACCAGGGCCGGCGAGGTCCCATGATGGCCGGGCGAGCGAACCCGTCCGATCACCGTGCGCCGGGGATCCTTGGGAGGATGACGGTCACGCTCGGTCGCATGTAGGCGGGTCGACACCCCCGGCGCCCCTGGTCAAGGAGGTCCACTTCCGTGAACAGCGCTCAGTCCGGCAAGTCCTCACAGCAAGTCATCCATCGATGGGCCATCCCCTGCATGGCGGCCTTCATCCTGGCCGCCTGCGGCGGCCCCGCCCCATCCACCCTCAGCCTCCTCCCGGAGAGCAGCCTGGTCGAGATCATCCGCGGCCAGACCCTCGAGCTGAGCGTGACGGTCTCGCGTAGCAGCTCGGCCGCAGTCGAACTCAGCGTCGCGGGTGCACCGACCGGCGTGACGGCCGTCTTCGAGAACACCAGCCTGCCTGCCGGCGTCAACCAGGCCAGGCTGCTCATCACGGCGGCGCCAGGCGCCCCCGAGTCCTCGGCCATCCTGACCTTGACGGCCGTCTCTGGCAGCGTGGCCGCCACCGTCCAGGTCGACCTTGTGGTGGACAGCCTCACCGTCTCAGGCCGTGTGCTTGGCCTGCTGGACATCGGCATGCCGGACGTGCAGGTCCTCAGCCAGGGTCTGGACACCGTCAGCGCGGCCGATGGCTCCTTCGAACTCAGCGGCCTCTCGACGCCGTACGACCTCCTGCTGGTCTACGACGACGGCGGCGACGGCCTGGCCCACCTCTACCAAGGCCTCAGCCACACCACCCCTTGGCTCACCCCCATCTTCGGCCTCGTGGGCGGCGGCTTCGGCTCCGTACCGTGGGAGGCCACCGTCTCGGGCGAGGTGCTTGGCGGCGACCCGCTGCCGGCCGATCACGTGGTGATCATCTGCGCCGAAGGGCTCGACTTCGCGGTCTACGGCTGCAGCCAGGCCTCGGCGCCTGACGACAGCTACCTGCTCGATCTGTTCTGGCTCGGACCAGAGGATGCCAGCGTGCGCATCCACGCCATCCGCGCGGAGGTCGACGCCGGTGGCGACATCGTCGACTACCACGGCCACATCAGCCATCTGCTTGAACTGAGCGACCTCGACGTCCTTGTCCTCGACCTTGACATCGAGTCCAGTGTCAGCTCCGCCCCCCTGCAGGCCGAGATCGTGCTGGAGAGCGGCCCCTCGATGAGCGGCGCCATCGTCCTGCTGAACGTGGGCCCTCACCTCTCCATCCCCCTGACCGACGCGGCCGGACCCACCGTGGAGTTCCTCGTCCCCACCGGCAGCGGCTACGCCTACACCCTCTTGGCCGAGGGCGGCTCCGGCTTCGCCTGGCGTAGCGACGTTGACCTGAACGCCGGCCAGATCACCATCCCGCTCGCACCCACCCAGCTGGCCCCATCCGACGGCGCACCCAACGTCGGCCCAGGCACCCAGTTCCGCGCCTTCGTGCCTGATGACCACGCCATCACCTACGTCTGGTCGCCCGACACGGTCGGCCCTGTGGTCGCGCTCACCGCGGTGGACGACGGGCCCGTGAACCTGCCCGACCTCGCCGGCACCCCCTTCGGCTATGTGGCGGGCAGCACCTACGACTGGCAGCTCTTCGGCAGCCTGCTGCCGGAGGAGGGTGGCCACCGCGTACCGGGCCTCGGCGAGTCCTACAGCACCATCCTGCTGCTCTTCACCTTCTTGGGTGGCCCTGGCCCTGTCCATGACGGCAGCTTCGTCGTCTCCAGCTCGAGTTGGGCCTTCGACCTGGCCCCCTGAATCAGGGCTGTAGGCCGGTTTCCTGTGGGGGACGCGACCCGGCGTCCCCCACAGGCCACACGCCCCTATACTCGGGGATGCGACTTCGCCGCCTTGGCCCCGACGACCAGGCCCTCTTCCAAGACCTACGCCTCGAAGGCCTGCGCGACCGACCCTCCGCCTTCGGCTCGAGCTGGGAGGAGGAGTCCGACCTGCCCCTCGCTCGGGTAGCCGAGCGCCTGGCCGACCCCCACAACTTCGTGGTGGCAGCCGACGACGGTGAACGGCTGATGGGCGTGGTGGGCCTGCGGCGTTACGGGAACCTCAAGGAGCGGCACAAGGCCTACCTGTGGGGCATGTACCTCAGGCCGGCGGCCCGCGGCCAGGGCCTGGCACGGCGCCTGGTGCAGGCCGCCCTCGACCACGCCGTCAGCCTGGAAGGGCTGAGGCAGGTGAACCTGTCGGTGGAGGCGGGCAACGAAGCCGCCATCACCCTCTACCGCTCCTTCGGCTTCGAGCCGTACGGCGTCGAGCGTCACGCGCTGGTGGTGGCGGGCGTCGGCTACGACGAGGTGCACATGACCTGGTGGCTGCCGCAGGCCTACGTCAGGGGCTAGCCTCAGCGCTCCACCGGCTCCGGTCCTGCCGGCAGGTAGCGTGCACCTGGGCCCCGCCGACCGGCCTGGTCGTCCGGGTTGAGCAGCTTGCATCGCTCCATCGACAGGCAGCCGCAGCCGATGCAGCCGCTGAGCTCGTCGCGCAAGGCCTGCAGGGCGGCGATGCGCTGGTCTAGCCGACTGCGCCAGACCTTCGACATCCGCTGCCAGTCCGCCTTGCGGGCGTCGCGGTCTCCCGGCAGGGCGCCCAAGGCCGCAGCGATCTCGTCGAGCGAGACACCGCAGCGTTGAGCGGCGCGCACCACCGACACCCTGCGGATCATGGCCCTTGGGAAGCGGCGCTGGTTGCCCTCGCTGCGCTGGGCGCTGATGAGGCCGCGCTCCTCGTAGAAGCGCAGCGCCGAGGACGCCACGCCGGTGCGTTCGGCCAGTTCGCCGATGCTGATCCACTCCGGGAGCATCCCGTCCTCCTCCAGCGCAGGGCCGTCCGCCGGGCGCTTGACTTCAAGTTTACTTGAGGTTGTAGCGTCGGTGCATGGACGCAGCCACCACACCCCAAGGAGCAGGGAACGGCCTGATGCACGCGGCCGTCTTCCACGAGACCGGGCCGGCCGAGGAGGTGGCCGGCTTCGCCGTTGGCGACCGGGTCGCAGGCCGTCACAGCTGGGTCTGCGGGCAGGTGCGCGCGTGATCGCCACAGGCAGCGCAGACAACCAGGCCTACCTGCGCTCGCTGGGCGCAGAGCCGCTGGTCTACAGCGAAGGGCTGCATGGCCGCATCCTGGCGGCGGCGCCGGAAGGCGTCAGCGTCGTGCTCGACTGCGCAGGAGGCGAGGCCCTCGACGTCTCCATCGCCTTGGGCACGGACAGGAACCGCATCTCCACCATCGGCGACCAGCGCTACAGGGAGCTGGGCGTGCACTGGCCCTCCGGCCAACGCGATGGCGCGAGGCTCCGAAGGCTGATGGCCTTGGCGGGCGATGGGCGGCTCCATGTGCTCGTCCGCCGGACCTACCCTCTCGAGCGCATCGCCGACGCGCATCGCGATGTCGAGCAGGGGCACGGTCCAGGCAAGGTGGTCGTCCTCCTCCCCGCGCCTGACGCCGAGGCCTGGATCGGGCGCTTGTTCGCCGCCTGGCGCGAAGGCCGGCCAGAGCGGGTGGCCGAGCTCTTCACAGCGGACGCCCAGTACCGCTCGCATCCTTTCGCCCCCGCCCATGCCGGCCGACCGGCCATCGAGCAGTACTGGCTGCGTTCACTCGGGCAGCAGCGGGACACCGAGGTGTGGGTGGGCGAAGCCTTGGTCACCGCACAGCAGGCTGCCGTCGAATGGTGGGCCACCCTGACCGAGGACGGTGAGGCCGCCAGCTACAGCGGCACGCTGTTCCTGAGCTTCGACCGGGACGGGCTCTGCCGCTCGCTGCGCGAGGTGTGGATGCGCGAGCCGGGCCACCACCTGCCCTATCCGGGCTGGGGACGATGGGAGATGGAGCCATGAGCGACACGACGAAACAGCAACAGCACGGCAGCCCGATCACGGACGGTGCAGGGCGCGTGGCCATCGTCACCGGCGCCTCGCGTGGCCTCGGCCTCGAGCTGACCAGGCAGCTGGTGGCCGAAGGCTGGACGGTGGTGGTCGACGCTCGCGACGGCCAGGCGCTGAGCCGGGCCGTCGCCGGGCTGGGCGACGCGGTGCTGGCCGTGCCTGGCGACGTGGCCGTGGCCGAGCACCGGCAGCGGCTGCTCGACACGGCCCTGGCCAACGGACGGTTGGCGCTGCTGGTCAACAACGCCTCGGTGCTCGGCCCCAGCCCGCAGCCGCTGCTGGCCGACTATCCCCTTGCGACGTTGGCGCAGGTCATCGACATCAACGTCGTAGCGCCGCTGGCGCTGGCGCAGCTCTGCCTGCCCCACCTTGAGCTGGAGCCCGACGGCATCATCGTCAACCTCAGTTCCGATGCCGCCGTCGAGGGCTATCCGGGCTGGGGCGGCTACGGTGCATCCAAGGCGGCGCTGGAGCAGCTGAGCCGGGTGCTGGCCGCCGAGCACGCGCAGCTGCGCGTCTACTGGGTGGACCCTGGCGACATGAACACGCAGATGCACCAGGAGGCCTTCCCTGGTGAGGACATCTCCGACCGTCCGCCGCCCAGCGCCAGCGTGCCGGGCTTCATGCGGCTGATCCACGAGCGCCCGCCCTCCGGCCGCTACCGTGCGCGGGAACTGTCGGGAGCGCCGTGAACGCCGCCATGGCCACCACGACGACCGTCGTCCAGAACGCCCACCCCCGTCCGCGCGACGAGGTGCGCCTCATGGTGGCCGAGGTAGCGGCCGGCCGCTTGAGCCACGACCGCTTCCAACACATCCACCATTGGCTGCGGCCCGGTGACCTGCTGGTCGTCAACGTCTCGGCCACCGTGCCGGCCTCACTGACGGGCGAGTCCACCGAAGGGCCTGTGCGTCTGCACCTCTCCTCGCCGGTGGCGGGCGAGGTCTGGACGGTGGAACCACGGCGGCCGGACGGTGTCGGCTCGGTGCCGTGGTTCGACTTCGGCGGTGGTCCTGTCGAGCTGCCATGCGGGGCGGAGGCGCGGTTCCTTGCACGCGACGGCCGCTCGCCGCGCCTGTGGCTGGTCGAGCTCCGCGGCCTTGGTCATCTGCCCGACTACCTGCAGACGCATGGCCAGCCCATCCGCTACGCCCACGCCGACCGCGCAAGGCCGCTGGCCGAGTACCAGACAGCCTACGCCCTGGTCCCTGGCTCGGCCGAGATGCCGAGCGCCGGCCGACCCTTCGACGCCGAGCTGATCACCCGGCTGGTGGCCTCAGGCGTGCTGGTGGCGCCGCTGCTGCTGCACTGCGGCGTGGCCTCCTTCGAGGCGGGCGAGCGCCCTGACAGCGAGCGCTACGAGGTCGGCGAGACCACCGCCCGGCTGGTCAACCAGACCCGCGCGGCCGGCGGCCGGGTGGTCGCCGTCGGCACCACATCGGCCCGCGCGCTGGAGACCTGTGCCGACGCCGCGGGGCAGGTGCATCCGGGCCGCGGCGTCACCGACCTGCTCATCACGCCACAGCGCGGTGTGCGCGCCATCGACGGCCTGGTGAGCGGTTGGCACGAGGCCGGCGCCTCCCACCTCGACCTGGTGGAGGCGGTGGCCGGGCGGGCCATGACCGAGCGCGCCTACCGCGCAGCGGAGGCGGAGGGCTACCACTGGCACGAGTTCGGCGACGCGCTGCTGGTGCTGCGGCACTGAGGCCTGCAAGACCACTACCGTCACCGACATCCCGCAGTTGGGGCGCCATGGACGCTGGACGTCGGTTCCCTCACCGTCAGCGGCCGGGTGTTGAGCTTGTTCGGCCTGCTGCTGCCGAACATGGTCGTCTCCATCCAAGGCCAGAGCACCCTCAGCTCGGCGCAAGGGACCTTCAGTTTGGCCGGCATCTCGCTGCCATACGACCTGGCCGTGAGTACCGACACCTTGGGGGACGGCGCCCTCCATGTCTTCGCCGATCTCGACGTCAACGACCCGGTGGTCGCGCCCTTCTTCGGCGAGGCGATGACACCGGCCGTAAGCGCCTGCACAGGCACCACCTCAGGCGACACCAGCTACAACCTCCAGGTCGCCTGGTCCGGCTCGGGCAGCTCGCAGATCCGCATCCACGCCCTGCACTTCGAGGTCGAGACCTCCGAGCTCGAAGTGGTGGTCCTGGTGCTGCCTGGGCTGACCTACACCGTCGCCGCCACGGTCTCCGGCACCGAGGGCGTGGCCTGGAGGACGGGCCTCGGCCTCGAAGCCTCAGAACTTGTACTCCCACTTGCGCCGACGCAGCTGGCACCCGTCGGCGGCGCCGTGAACGTGGGGCTGGACACCCCCTTCTCTGTCGCCGACGTAGGCGAGCGGGCCAAGACCTTCTTCTGGGGGCCCGACACGGCTGGCCCTCTCATCCTGTTGACCACCACGGGGAACTGCGTCACCATCCCGGATCCGACGGCACACGGTCTCGCCATCGGCCTGCCGCCTGGCGCCGACTACGATTGGGCGGTCTTCGGCCACGGGGTGGAAGGCATGGGCGAGGACGCCCTGCTCGGCGGCTTCGCCGGCTACATCGACCTGCTGTACACCCTCATGATCGGCGGGGGGCCCCAGCCACGACGGCGCCTTCATGCTGAGCACAAACCGCGCGTTCCAGGTCGCGCCCCGATCGGGGCTCAGTAGGGGACGGCCAGCACGTCGGTCTGGAGGAAGTCCTGGCCGGTGAACAGCAGGGGCTGGCCGTCGGTCATGGCCATGCCGTAACTGAGGCAGTCGCCGTAGTTCAGGACAGCGGGTGAGCCGACGCCCTTGCCGAAGCGGGCGTAGGCGGAGCGTGCGGACGCGGCGGCGGCCTCGGACATGGGACGCACCTCCACGTCCAGCCGGCGCAGCAAGGCATCGAGGGCGACCTCGCCTTGCGTACCCTTGCGGCCGAGCATGACGGCAGAGGCCTCGACCCAACTCGGCGCGGCAAGCCAGCGCTCCGTGTCGGCCAGGATGGCGCCGACCAAGGCCTTCGCCTCCGGATCGTCAAGCAGGATGGCGATCAGCGCCGAGGTGTCGATGACCACAGCCGCCTCAGCTCGGCAGGCCCTGGTCGTCGTAGCCGAGGATCTCGTCTTGGCTGCGGGCGTCGCGGTCGGGCAGGGAGCGCACCAGGTCCTGGACCCGCCGTACCTCGTGCATGACCTGATCGACCTGCGTATGCCTGCGCAGACGGGCCAGCCGCTGCTCCAGCGCCACCGTCACCGCCTCGGTGAGGGTCTCGCCTGCCTCGTCTGCGACCTGGTGGGCCAGGCGCTCGGCCTTGAGGTTCTTGATGTTCAGTGCGGCCATGGCTACCTCGTCCCCCTCCGGCACGATGGTGGAAAGCTTCCTGTTCTTCCACCCTAGCACATCTGACGAGTTGACCGAGATGCGATGTGTCGTGCCCATCAAAGCCGAAGGCGCGCCTTCGCTCAGCCGTAGGCGCCCAGCAGCACCGATGTGTTGTGGCCGCCGAAGCCGAAGGCGTTGCTCATGGCCACCCGCACCGTTCGCTCCACCGGCGCGTTGAAGGCGTATGGCAGGTCGCAAGCCGGGTCGGGCTGGCTGAAGTTGATGGTGGGCGGCACCACCCCATGCTGGATGGCCAGCACCGACGCGATGGCCTCCACCGCGCCGGCCGCGCCCAGCATGTGGCCGGTCATGCTCTTGGTGGAAGTGGGGGTGAGTCGATCGGCGTGCTCGCCGAAGAGGGTGCGGATGGCCGCGCTCTCGGCCGCGTCGCCCAGGCCGGTGGAGGTGCCGTGCATGTTGATGGTGTCGATGGCCTCCGGCGCCAGGCCTGCGGTCGCCAGCGCCCGCTCCATCGCCAGCCGCGCGCCGAGGCCTTCCGGGTGCGGGGCGGTCATGTGGTGGGCATCGGCCGATGCGCCGGCCCCGAGCACCTCGGCGTGGATGCGCGCGCCACGCGCCAGCGCGTGGTCGAGCGACTCCAGCACCAGCGCACCCGCCCCCTCGCCCATGACGAAGCCGTCGCGACCCGCGTCGAAGGGCCGGCTGGCCCCCTCGGGATCGTCGTTGCGGGTGGACAGCGCGCGTGAGGCGGCGAAGCCGGCCATGCCCATCTCGGTGATGGCGGCTTCGCTGCCGCCGCAGATGACCAGGTCGGTGTCGCCACGCTGGATGGCGTACATGGCGTCGGCGATGTTGTGGTTGCCGGTGGCGCAGGCAGAGACGATGGCGTGGTTGGGGCCGTGCAGGCCGTACTGCATGGCGATGAGGCCGGCGGCCATGTCGGCGATCATCATGGGCACGAAGAAGGGTGAGACACGGCGGGCACCCTGCTCCACCAGCACCCTCGACTGCCTTTCCAGGGTGAGCATGCCGCCGAAACCGGTGCCGAAGATGACGCCTGCGCGCTCGCGCTCCTCGGCAGGCAACGCGGCGAAGTCGAGGCCCGCGTCCGCCACCGCCTGTTGGACGGCTGCCAGGGCGTAATGGGCGTATGGATCGCTGCGCTGCACCAGCTTGCGGTCGAGGTAGGCCAGCGGATCGAAGCCCTTGAGCTCGCAGGCGAAGGTGGTGCTCAACGAAGAGGTGTCGAAGGAGGCGATGGGCGCGGCGCCGCTCTGACCGGCCATCATGGCCGACCAGAAGGCCTCGACGCTCAGGCCGATGGGTGTGAGGGCACCCATGCCGGTGATGACCACCCGGCGCGGGCGCCCGTTCTGTTCAGGCGCGGATGCGGGAGACACGGGCTGCATGATGGCACGCCGTCGAGCCGGAACGGATGCGGCATCTCACCGGGCGGCCTAGGTCTCCGTCGGCATCTCGGTTCGGCTGCGTCAGGCGCCGAGCAGGGCAGCAGGCACCACCGCGACCCCATCTCGCCTGCGGTAGGCCTCGGACCCACTGTTCAGGACCACGGCGTCGATCAGGTCGGAGCCCAAGCGCTGCGCCAGCCAGCGAAGGTGGGTCACGTCGTGATCGTCCACATGCCTGCCGAGCTTGACCTCGACGGCCAGCACCCGTCCATCGCTGCGCTCCACCAGCAGATCGACCTCATGGTCACCGTTGCGTGTACGCAAGTGATGCACCCTGGCCTCTGCGGCTTGGGCATACACCCTGAGGCTCAGACTGACGAGGGACTCGAAGAGGCGGCCGGTGAGCTGTCCATCCCGCAGTTGCGCCCTTGGCAGTCCCGCCCCGCCGCTGAGCAGGCTGTCCAGGTTGGCACCAAGAAGGCGGGCGGCCAAGGCCGGGTCTGCCAGATGATGCTTCGGCGCCTGACCCAGGCGTTGCAAGGCGTGACCGAAAGGCACCCAGGCCGGGATGGGGTCCAACAACCACAGTTGGCCGAGGACCTCGCGATAGGCCATCGTGGTGGTCTTGGCGGGCTTGTCGCTCTCGCCCGGGGTCGCGGCTTCGAGCAAACGGTTGTAGGAGGTGGTGGTCGCGGTGGCCGCCGCGTAGGCCTCCAGCCAGCCACGCAAGGCAGCTGGGCGCCTAAGCGTGTGGCCTTGTTCGGGGAACTCGCGCTCGACGACGCGCTGCAGGTAGCCGTCGAGTTGGGCGCGCTGAGCCCTGGGAGGGCTGTCCATCAGCGCGGGGAGACCCGATCCCAACAGGCTGCCGAGGTAGGCGGGGAGCTCGACGGGCGAGCTGCCGGAGACAGAGGGCCGCCCCCCGGCCAGGAGCGCCGCCAAGCTGACGGTGGGTGCTTGCAGGCCGCGTTCGGCGATGGAGAACGGACGCATGCGCAAGGACACGATGCGGCCGGCACCTGAGTGGACGGGGGCCTGGGCAGGCAGGGCACTACCCGTGAGGATGAAGCGCCCCGGCCTCGGGTCGGCATCGACCTCGCGGCGGACCAGGTCCCATGCCTGCGGGAAGCGTTGCCATTCGTCGAGCAGGATCGGCGTCTCGCCGCGACCGAGGCGACCAGGGTCGGCCTCCAGCAGCGCACGCTCTGCTGGGACATCCAGGCGGATGACCTGGCGCGCCCTGCGTTCGGCGGTGACGGTCTTCCCCACCCCCTTCGGCCCTTCGATGGCCAGGGCGGGAACGCCGGTCAACAGCTCGTCCAACTCGTGGTCGACCACGCGCGGCAGGTAGTCGCCCATGCCTGCTACCTTACCATTCGCATGGGCCTTAGGCTACCATTCGCACACATCCTGCACTACCATTCGCACGTGGTCGTGCCCCATCCATCGGTGTCAGCTCGTCCATCCGCCTTGCTGTGCCTGGTTCAGGCACCGAAGCCTCACCGGGCTGCCAGCGCTTCCGCCACCGTCGCCGCCGCCCAGGCCCGGTGGTAGTCGACGCCAAGGGCAGCGTCCAACAGCACGAGCCGCACCAGCTCGAGCTGGTGGTGACGCAGGTAGCTCAGCACCGCGTCCACCGCCACCTGCGCCGACTCCACCGACGGGTAGCCGTAGTTGCCCGTGCCGATGGCGGGCAGGCCGACGCTCTTGGCGCCGATGCGCTCGGCTAAGTCGAGGCTGCTCAGGTAGCAGCGTCGCAGCACCGCCAACTCGCGGCTACCACCGCCGCGCCACGGCAACGTGGCGGTGTGGATGACGAAGCCGGCGGGCAGGTCGAAGCCTGGGGTGAAGACGGCGCTGCCGTAGTCGATCTCGCCGAGCGCCCTGCTGGCGCGGGTCAGTCCGGGCCCGCCGCGGCGGTGGATGGCGCCGTCCACCCCGCTGGTGCCGAAGAGGCCGCGGTTGCTCGAGTTCACGATGGCGTCGAGCGGTTGGTCGGTGAGGTCGCCCTCCACCACTTCGATGCGGGTGGTGCCACCGTCTGCTCGGGGGATGGCGGTCTGGAACAGCAGCTTGCCGACGATGTCCCCACGTTGCGGGGTGTCCCCGCGTTGCGGGGTGTCCCCACTTGGCGGCGCGGCGCCGGCAGCGGCGGCAGGACGCGGCGCGCGCTTGGCCGGCGCGGCATCCGCCTTCTCCTGTCCTTCTTCCAGCTTCGCGATGGCCTTCAGCTTGGCCTCTCGCCAGATCGCCTCGCTGTCCGCCATGGACTTGAGCTCCTCGTCCTTGCGGCTGTGCCGGCGGGCGTAGGCCACCTGCCCAGCGAAGCGGGTGGCGCGCTCCAGGTCGCGCTCCTCCAGCATGCTGCTCAGCCTGGCCAGCTCCGCGGTCTCGCGCCGCCTCTCGGGTCCGGCCGGCATGGCCTTCACCACGGCGTTGGCCGCCTCCACCTGCGAACGCGCCTTGACCAGATCGCGCTCCAGGGTGGCCGTGCGGAAGCGGTCCTTGAGCTCGCTCAGCTCCAGCAGGCGGCGGGCCTGGACCACCTCGGCCTCCCAAGGGAGGGCAGCCCATTCGGCCGCCGACAGCAGGGGCAGGTCCACGCTGAGCACTTGCTGCTCGCGTCGGCCACTCAGCACGTCATCCCAGCCCAGCAGCAGCGTCGGCGGCGCGGCCGCCGGCGCCATCTCCACCGAGAGCAGCGTGTCGCTGCCCAGCCCTGCCACCAGGTCGGGCAGGGCAAGGCCGTCCTGGTCCTGCGCCATGCCGCCAGCCACGTGCTTCAGCACCACACCGGGCTGCAGCGAACGGATGCGCAGGCGGCGACCGCGCAAGGCGCTGAGGCCGGCCAGCTCCTGCTGGAACACCTCCGCCACCTGCACCACGTCCTCGATGAAGAAGTAGTTGCCTTGCCCGGCGTCGGCGACGGCCCGTAGCAGGTCCTCGTCGTAGTGCAGGCCGAGGCCGAGGGCCGAGGTGGTCACCCCGTGCCGCGTGGCCTCGGCCACGTCGAGGGCGATGGCGGCCGCGTCGCGGACCCCGGCGTTGGCCAGGCCGTCGCTGAGCAGGACCACACGCATGAGGGCGGCCGGGTCCACATGCGACAGCACTTGCGTGACGCCCTCCGCCCAACCGGCATGCAGGGCTGTGTTGCCGCCCGCACCGATCGCACGGATGGCGCGCACGATGGCCTCACGGCCATCGCCGTCGGTCCCGATGAGGCTGAGTGGCGCCTCCACCGTGACCCGGTGGTCGTAGGACACCACCGCCACCCGGTCGCCCGGCAGCAGCATGCCGACCGCCTGCTCGGCCGCCGCCTTGGCTGCCTCCAGCGGTGCGCCCGACATGGAACCCGAGCGATCGATGACCAAGGCAAGCTGCAGCGGCGGGCGGTCGAGGCCAGCCTCGGGGAAGGCCACCTTCAGACGCAGAAGCAGGTCGAAGTGGCCGCCGTCACGCGGCAGCGCAGCCTTGGCGGTGAGGGCAAGGGCGGTGGGCATGGGGAAAGCGACGGGGCGGGGATCGTGGGTCATCGATGTCCTCTCGGGCGGCGCGGTTCAGGACCGCTGCTTGCGCCTTTGCTCCAGTTGCAGCAGGTGGAGCTTGATGCTTTGGCTGAGCTCCTCGTCACCTTGGCGGTGGACGGGGAAGCGGTAGTCGTCGCGGACGTGCAGTTCGAGGCCATCCTCCAGCTCGATGCGCGACCACTCGGCGGCTTGGGCGGGGGCGGCAGGCAGGGGCACGACGGGCTTGGCCTCGGCCGATGCGATCTCCTCTGCCTCCAAGCGCCTCCCCTGCATCACCGATCGGGGGGCCGAGGCACGGGCCTTGGCCGCCGGCCCGGCTGCGGCGGCAGGCGCACCCTCCGACAGCGGTGCCAAGCCCGCCGATCCGCGCAGCCGTCGGAGGAAGGCAGCGCGCGCATCGGCCGTCGCCGGGTCGCGTTCGGGCACCAGCTCCACCTTCACGCCACCGGCCAGCACGCCTTCCAGGTCCTGCTCCGCGGCTCCCTCGAACATCCGCTTGATGGCCTGGCTTGAGAAGCCATCGGCCAAGAGGCGACGCAGCACCAGCAGGCGCAGCAGGTGAGCGAAGAGGTAGCGCACCTCGCGCCCGTCCCTGCGGGTCTCCGGCAGCAGGCCGAGGGTGGTGTAGTGCCGCACGAGGCGCTGGTTCACCTCATCGGCCGAGCGGCCGCTGCTCTCCTTGGGCAGGTAGTCGGGCAGCAGGCGGTTGGCCAGTTCCACCAGCTCGTCCAGCGTCCAGAGGCCGGAGCGGAGGTTCTCGAGAGGATCGGGAAGCATGGCAGCAGCTTAGGGGTGACAACGTTGATTGTCAAGTACATCTGTGATTGTCACGATAGCTTGGGTCGATGCCCTGGTCCGTGACCACATCGTGGCACCATCCTGCTAACATGGCGCCATGGAGAAGACCATCGTCCGGCGCGGCAACGGTGCTGCCCTCCCGATGACGCGCGACATGCTCGACCTGTTGGGCATCGCACCAGGGGACTCGGTGCGCGTCCGCTTCGAAGGCCAGCGAATGATCGTCACCCCAGGGCACCGCCTGGCCTCCGACGAGGAGTTCGATGCCGCCATGGCGGCCGTCCTCGACGAGAACGAGGAAGTCCTGCAGCGCCTGGCGCGATGAAGGTCCTGTCCACCGATCAGGTCATGCGGCTGCATGCCCACCTCATCCGACGTTTCTGCGGAGCGCCTGGCATCCGCGACCAGGGCGGGCTGGAGGCTGCGCTCGCCCGCCCATTCGCCGAGTTTGGCGGGGTAGCGGCTTTCGCCACCCAAGCCGGGAAGGCAGCGACCCTACTGCATGGCATCGCCACCGGCCATCCCTTCGTCGACGGCAACAAGCGCGTGGCGCTGGCGGCGACCCTGGTCTGGCTGCAGATGAACGGGCAGCGCTTGGCCCTGAACCAAGAACAGCGTTACCAACTGACCATGCGGGTGGCCGAGGGCAGTCTGTCGGTGGAGGCCTTGACCCGGCTGATCGAGGACGTCCTGACCTGAGCGGCGATGCCCTCCCTCATCGGGCCGTGATCCGCCCCTCCACCATCGGCGCCCGGCCATGGTCACGCCAAGCACCCTTCCCCTCCCCCATCCCGGCCTTCCGCCACGCGTTCCGGCTGTTCCAGCACCGTCCAGCACGTTCTTCCTGCAAGACCTTGACGAATCGTGCATACGGGCGTATGATGGTTTTCATCAACCAAGCAAGACCAGCGGCGCCCATGCGGGCGCTTCTTCTTTGGGTCGCCTAGGTCTGGGCCACCAAGGTACCGATAAGCGAGATGTGACGCCAGATCCCAGCCGGTCGCGCCGCAGCCTCCGGTCAGTTCAACGAGGCCGCTCCCCCGACTGCATGGCGTAGTTCCTCAAGATCATGGAGCTGGCCGGGGTCATCCCCAGCTGCTGGTAGAAGCCTTCCTTGCCGGCCGTGCTGGTCAGGTCGACCATGTACAACCCGGCCAAGCCCTGCATCATCCGCCTCATCAGCGCCGAGCCGATGCCGCGGCCGCGGTAGGCGGGCAGCACCTCGAGCAGGGGTAGGTAGGCGCTGAGCACACCGTCGCTGATGGCGTTCACGAAGCCCACCACCTGGCCCGTCCGCTGCGCCACAGCCAGGCGGACCATGTAGCTCCCGTGCAGCAGCTTCAGGTGCGTGGTGGGCGATGGCGGGTTGGGCCAGCCTTCGAAGAAGCCGCCCTCGAGGTGCTCGGCGGCGATGCCGTCCAAGTTGTCCTGGTAACGGACCGGATCCTCAGCCATCCATCCATGTTAAGACCCGTCGTCCGCGCCGATCTACGCCTGGCCCAAGGCCTGGACCACCGCGTCCGTCATCGAGGTGGTCGAAGCCTGTCCCCCTAGGTCGGCCGTGCGTCTGGCCGGCTCGGACAGGACGCGCACCACCGCCCGCTGGATCATGTCGGCGGCGGCATCCAGACGCGCGTCGCCGTGCCGCTGCCCCAGCCAGGCCAGCAGCATGGCCACCGAGAGGATCATGGCGGTGGGGTTGGCCACGCCGCGACCGGCGATGTCGGGCGCGGAGCCGTGCGTGGCCTGCGCCATCGCGTGCCTTGGCCCCGCCGACAGGCCGGCAGCCAGGCCGAGGCCACCCACCAGGCCGGCCGCCAGGTCGGAGAGGATGTCGCCGAAGAGGTTGGTGGTCACCACCACGTCGTAGTCCTGCGGTCGCATGGCCAGGCGCATGGCGAAGGTGTCCACCAGCACCTCGCCGTAGTCCACGTCGGGGTACTCGGCCGCCACCGCCCTGCATGCATCGGCGAACATGCCGCAGGTCAGCTTGAAGACGGTGTCCTTGTGCACGGCGGTGAGACGCCCACGGCGGCTGCGGGCCAGATCGAAGGCGGCGCGGGCCACCTTCTCCGAGCCCTGCTTGCTGATGACCCGCACCGACATGCTCAGTTCGGGGGTGGGTCGGAACTCGCCGCTGCCGGCGACCATGTTGCGGTCGGGCGGGAAGCCCTCGTTGTTCTCGCGCACGATGATCAGGTCGACGTCCTCGTGCAGGGCCTGCACACCGGGGAAGCTGCGTGCCGGGCGGACGTTGGCGAAGAGGTCGAAGTGCTTGCGCAGGATGGGGTGCGGGTTGATGGCCTGCGGATGCTTGGGGTAGGCCTGGTGGCCGATGGGACCGAGCACCCAGCCGTCCATGGTCTCGAGCTTCTCCAAGGTGCCATCGGGAAGCGTGTGCCCGAGCTCCTCGAAGGCCCTCGCACCGATGGGCAACGCCTGCCAGGTCAGATCGACCCCGGTCGCCGCGGCGGCAGCCTTGGCGACATCCACCGCGGCAGGCACCACCTCGAGGCCGATGTCGTCGCCGAGCAACACGGCCAAGCGATAGGTGGCCTTCAGCTGGCCACCAGCGTCGGGTCCGTCGCCTTCTGCTTCTGCCCCTCGGCCGCGCGCTTCAGGGCGGCCTCCACCAGATGCCAGGAGTTGCGGATGTGCACCTCCATGGCCGCCCTCGCTGCCGCCGGATCGCGGGCGAGGATCGCCTCCATGACCGTCTTGTGCTCACCCCGGCTGGGATCGGTGCGGGTGTTCCCCACCCAGGCGGCGCCGCGCACCACGTTGATGTGGGTCCACAGCTCGTCGACACGGTCCACCAGGAGCGGGTTGTGGCTGGCCTGGGCGATGGCGGCGTGGAACTCGCTGTTGAGCACCAGCGACTGGTCACGGTCGCCTGCGTCCGCCGCCGCGTCGATCTGGTCGAAGATGCGCCGCATCTCGCCGAACTCCTCCTCGGTGCCGCGCTCGGCGGCCAGGAAGGCCGACAGCCCTTCCATGCCAAGGCGCAGGTCGTAGATGTTGTGCGCGAACTCGTAGCCGAGGGTGCGCACCACCACGCCCCGGTAGGGGATGTCCACCGCCAGCTGGGTGCGGACCAGCTGCTTGAGGGCCTCGCGCATGGGGGTGCGGCTGACCTGGAAACGTTCCGTCAGGTCGCGCTCCACCAGGCGTTCGCCTGGCTGGAGATGGCCGGTGACGATCTCCCACTTGAGGCGCTCGAAGATGACCTCGGACATCGTTTTGTTCTGGCCCATCGCTTGTAGGATCCCGGCAGGGTCATGGGTGGTCACATCGAGTTCCTTCCAGGCCCTCCGCTTCCAGCGTGGGCAGACCGAAGTACTTGACCAACGCTACGGACTGGCATACCGGCATGTCAAGGCAGCCGCCCTGGCGACTGCCCCGACACACCCGCCCTCAGCCCGCGACGATCGGCAGGATCAACCGCGAGGGGTGCTTGCTGTCGTGATGGATGGTGTTGGTGGCCACCACCATGCGCCGGTGGCGGCCGAGGGGCTCACCGCTGTTGGGGTTGACGTCGTACTTGGGCCAGTTGCTGCTCGACACGTCCACCCTGATGCGGTGCCCGGCCTTGAAGAGGTTGCTGGTCGGCGGCAGGGGGAAGCGCAACTCGTACACCTGCCCAGGCTCCATCAGCTCCTGCTTCTCGAAGCCGTTGCGGTAGCGGCAGCGGCGGATGCTGAAGGTCAGCTCCAGCGCGTAGCCGTGCGGGTAGTCGGCGGTGGGCGGGTACTGGTCGATGAGCTTGGCGGTGAAGTCGGTGTCAACCGCCGAGGACGACACGTGCAGCACCACCTCGATGGGGCCGGTCAGCTCGACGTCCTGCGTCAAGGGCTCGGTCTGGAACACCACGACGTCCTTGCGCGACGACAGCGGCAGGTGGTTCGAGGCCCATGGCATGTCGGGGTGCTGGAGCTGGTCGAAGCCGCCGCCGCCACGCTCGTACATGCTGGTGCGGCGGGCGCTGATGCTGGGAACCGGGTCGCGCGGGTCGAAGTCGTAGGTGGTGGCGTCCGCCTCGAGCGCCGACGCCTCCTTGGCCAGCCTGCCGTCGCCATGGAGGTAGAAGGAGGTCGGCTTCATCCCCTCGGGCGGCCACACCTGTTCGTCGCGCCAAGCCCCACCGTGGTCCATCCTGCCGTTGGCCAGCCGCTTGCCGCTGCCGCCGCCCATGACGAAGAGGCGGACGGGCGCGCCGTCCGACACCCCCGTGTCGATGCCCTTGAGGGTGGCATCGAACCAGTCGAGCCGCTGCTCGATCGAGTCGAAGACGGCGTCCTCGCCGAAGTCGACATCACCGGAGAAGGTCACCCCCTCCTCGCTCATCCCGTGGATCCATGGCCCGAGGATCAGGCGCTGCGAACCGAGGCGGCGCGAGGTCATGGCCTGGTAGTTCTGCGTCGTCTCCATGGGGAAGGCGTCGTACCAGCTGCCCAACCAGGTGACCGGCACGTCCTTGAAGGTGTCGTAGTGGGCCGAGAGGTTCAGGCCGGGGTTCTTCCAGTAGTCGTCGAAGTCGCCGCGGGTCATGAAGTCGATCAGCGCGCGCTCGTAGCTGGGGAGGCGCGACAGCGGCGTGAGGCCTTCGCGGATGGGGTAGCCGTCGCGGATCCAGTCGCTTGCATGGGCCCGCATCTCGGCGATGGCCTTGCGCAGCACCGGGTCGGCGGCGGCCTCCTTGCTCGACTCGGCCATCATCAGCACCCAGTTGACACGGTGGAACTCGAAGGCACCGCCGCGCCGGCTGCGGGTCTGATGGAAGTTGGCGTTGCCCTGGCTCACGAACATGGAGGCGAGGTAGGGCGGGTTGGTGGTGGCCAGGCTGGACTGGGTGACCGCCATGTAGGAGGTGCCGAAGGTGCCGACCTTGCCGTTGCACCAAGGCTGCTCGCCCACCCAGAGGATGGTGTCGTGGCCGTCCTGCGCCTCGTTGACGAAGGGCTCGAAGATGCCATCTGAGTCGTAGCGGCCGCGCACGTCCTGGATGACGACCGCGTAGCCGTGGAAGGCGAAGCGGCGGCAGAGCTTGCGCATCGAACCGCTGGCGCGGTCGTATGGCGTCCTCAGCAGGATGGTCGGCCAAGACTCGGTTCCACCCTTGGCGCCACGGGGCAGGTACACGTCGGTGGCCAGCCGGATATCGTCCCGCATGGGCACCATGGTGGCGGTCGTGCACTCGATGTCGTCGGTTCTGGACACGGTCGGGCCTCCCTGGCTCAGTGATGGCGTTGTGCGCTCTGACGGTTTGTATACCACAATGCCAGAATGCCACCGGCCCAGATGGGGTAGGCTGCGCCGCATTGACGGCAGCCGCCATCGGGTCGTATTCTGGTACACCAGAATCCAGCAAGGTTGATCACGCCGGTCGCTGGGGCCACCACCGGCCGTCGCGTCGCCCGAGCAGGAGGGAAGCCATGAACCCAGACCGTGCGCGAAGAACTTTGGCCATCCAACGGCAGCGAGCAGCGACGGCGCAGGCTTCCCAACGGCCACCCGCCCGCCCGCCGACCAGGATCCCGGCGTGACGGCCTACTTCATCCGCCGCCTGATCGCCGTCATACCCGTCCTCCTGGTGGTGGCCGTGGTGAGCTTCAGCATCATCCACATGGCCCCGGGCGACCCGGCGCTGATGATCCTCGGCGACGACGCCTCCATCCAGGACGTCCAGCGCCTGCGCACCGAGCTGGGTCTCGATCGCCCCATGCTCCAGCAGTTCTTCAGCTACCTCGGCGAACTCCTGCGGGGTGATCTCGGCAGGTCGCTCTTCTTCTCCATGCCGGTCACCCAGGCCATCGCCGCCCGCGCAGAGCCGACGCTCATGCTGACCGTCATCTCCCTGACCATCGCCTTGGTGGTCGGCGTGCTGATGGGCGTGACCGCCGCGGTTCGCCGCAACACCTTCGCCGACCAGACCATCCTGGTGGTGAGCCTCTTCGGCGTGGCCATGCCCAACTTCTGGCTGGGCCTCAACCTCATCCTGCTCTTCTCTGTCACCTTGGGCTGGCTGCCGACCAGTGGCTACGTCTCCATCGCCGAAGGGGGGCTCGGCAGCGCCGTCAGGAGCCTGGTGCTGCCCGCCATCGCCCTCGGCTTCAGCCAGGCGGCCTTGATCAGCCGCATGACGCGCTCAAGCGTCCTCGAGGTCCTCGGCCTCGACTACGTCCGCACGGCCAAGGCCAAGGGGGTGCCGCCGCGCACCCTGCTCTTCCGCCACGCCCTGCGCAACGCCCTCATCCCGGTGATGACGGTGGCCGGCAGCAGCCTTGCCACGCTCATCGGCGGCTCGGTGGTCATCGAGAACGTCTTCGCCATCCCCGGCGTCGGCTCGCTGATGGCCCAGTCCATCTTCCGTCGGGACTACCCCATCATCCAGGGCACCCTGCTGGTGGTGGCCGCCCTGTACGTCCTGATCAACCTCCTGGTCGACATGATCTATGTCGCCCTCGACCCGAGGATCTCCTATGAGTGAGCCGACGCCCGAGCGCAACGACACCATCACGGGCGCCACTGCGGCAGGGACGGCAGTGACCGGCACGGGCCAAGGCCCCATGCGCAAGCGGCTCGGCAAGGTGTTCAGGAACCCGGTCATCACGGCTGGCATCGTCATCCTGCTGATCCTGGCCTTGGCGGCGCTGCTTGCACCCCTGCTCGCCACCCACGACGCGCGCCGCATCAACCCGCTCGACCGCCTGCAGGCCCCCAGCTCCGAGCATTGGCTTGGCACCGACAACCTTGGCCGCGACCAGTGGAGCCGCATGCTCCACGGCGCCAGGCTGTCCATGGGGGTCGGGCTGACCACCGCCTTGCTGGTCACCGGGCTCGGCATCATCGTCGGCCTGATCTCCGGCTACTTCCGCAGGCTCGACAACGTCCTGATGCGCATCATGGACGGGATGATGGCCTTCCCCAGCATCCTGCTGGCCATCGCCTTCATCGCCGCCCTCGGACCCAACGCCCAGAACGTGGTGCTGGCGCTCACCATCGTCTACCTGCCGCGGATGGCGCGGGTGGTGCGTGGCCAGGTCCTGACCCTGCGCGAGATCGCCTACGTCGAGGGCGCCGTGGCCTTCGGCAGCAGCGCCTGGCGGATCATGACCAAGCACATGCTGCCCAACATGTTCGGGCCGGTGAACGTGCAGGCCACCTTCGTCTTCGCCTACGCCATCCTGGCGGAGGCCTCGCTGAGCTTCCTCGGCGTCGGGGTCTCGCCCGAGGTGCCCAGCTGGGGGAACATGCTCAGCCTGGGCAAGACCTACATGCGCCAGGCGCCATGGCTGCTGGCCCCTGGCTACGCCATCATGTTGACGACGCTGGCGCTGACGCTGGTGGGCGACGGCTTGCGCGACATCTTCGACCCTCGCCAGTCGGACTGAGGTCGCTTCAGGCGACTGCCGCCGAGGCGGCCCGCCTCGGCGGGGTCCGCCCCTACGGGGCGGGCGCTGGATCTCAGCCGCTCACCACTTCAGCCGCAACGGGACGTGACGGGGCCGAGCACTGCGCTCGGCCCCGCGCTCACGGGCCAGGTCGTGGATGCGCAGCAGCTCGGCCACCGGATCGGCATGGTCGTCCACCCGTAGGTTGTGGTGGAAGGCGCCTTCCGGCGCGGCGATAAGCAGCGCCGCCGATTGGCGCCCGCGGCGGTCGCCCCCGGCCTGGTCGCCTGCGAGCAGGGCCCGCAGCAGCCGATCCGACAGCTCCTCCTCTGCCGCCGCACTGAAGGCCTCGTCCATGGCTTCGAGCACCTCGGGCCCGGTCAGGGTGTTGCCGGCGATGCTCAAGTGGGGCCGGAGCAGGCTGCCCTTCCAGTCCTTGGCGGCCTCCCCCGTGTGGGCGTAGCTGCCGCCGTGGCCGTCCACCCCGTGCACCTGCCTCAGATCAGGCGCAGGGTCGCCACGCAGCAGCTCGCTCAACACCTCCTCCACGCCGTCGCCACGCGCCAGGCCCGTCAGGCCATCGGCGCCAAGGGCGTGGTGGAAACGCGCCTGGGTGGCGATGGCGCCCTGCAGGCTGACGAAGGGCACGGCGGCCCCCACCGCCGGGACGCAGGAGGCGACGGCGATGCCGAAGGCGCCGGAACGTCGGTCGTGGGCCGCGATGGAGTAGGTCACGGCTCAGCGGTCGATGCGGTAGCGATCGAGCTTGGCCCTGTCCACCTCGAAGCCAAGCCCTGGGCCCGTTGGGACCGGCACGGCACCGTCCACCAGCGTCATGCGCTCGGTGGTGATGTCGTCGTGGGCGAAGAGGTGACCGGCCATCTCCCCCGGCAGCAGGATGCTCGGCGTCGCGGCCACCAGGTGCAGCTCGCTGGCGGCGCCCAAGGTGAGGGTGGAGATGCGCCCGCAGATGCTGTGGATGCTGGCCGCCGCGCCGATGTCGGCGATGGCCTTGGCGCCGAGCAGGCCGCCACGGCCGGCCCCCTTGACGTGGAAGGCGGTCACCGCCTGGCGCCTGGCCAGGTACATGGCCTCGAAGCTGGACTGCACCGACTCGTCTGCCATGATCAGGGTGGCGGTGGAGGCCGTCACCCGCGCAAGCCCGTGCAGGTCACGGGCCGCCACCGGCTGCTCGATGGACTGCAGGCGCACCTCCTCCAGGTCGGCGACGACCCGAAGGGCGGTGGAGAGGTCGTACGACTCGTTGATGTCGACCCGCATGACCACCTCGTCGCCCACGGCGGCGCGGATGGCCTTCACCCGCTCGACGTCCTTCTTGGGATCCTTGCCGATCTTGATCTTCAGCGCCCGGAAGCCCTGCTCGCCGACGTAACGCTCGGCGTCCTGCACGCTCTCCTCCAGCGATGCGATGCCGAGGGGACCGGCCAGGGGGATGCTGTCACGTGCCTTGCCGCCGAGCAGCACGTGCAACGGCACCCCGAGCGTGCGGCTGAGCGCGTCGAGCGCCGCGTTCTGCACGGCGTCCTTGGCCTGCTGATGGCCGTGGAGCAGGCGGTCCATGGTGCGGAGGATGCCGAGCATGTCGAGGCTGGCACCGTGCAGGGCGGGTGCGAAGACCTGGTGGATGGCCTCCAGGATCTCCTTGGTGGTCTCCCTCGGGATGCCGTAGCTGGTGTTGATCTCGCCGAAGCCGCTCACGCCGTCCTCGGTCAGCAGCTCGGCGATGACCGCAGGCTGCACCTTGGTCGCCCCCTTGGCGTTGGCCCATGGCTTCTTGGGGACTTCGATGGGGTATGCCTTCACTTCGCGGATGATGGCCATGTTGTGCCCTCCTTCGAGATCGCACGGCGCGGAACGGTAGCGTCATCATGGTATACCGAAGAACCGCGGGGCGGAGCGCAGGACGAGGCCGGCCACCGCGCTCAGGAGGCCCCCGATGCAGGCATGGCTGAGCTACGCCAAGGCGAACGAAGGCAGGTCCGTCTCCGAGTTGCAGCGACTGGTGAGGCAGCGCAGCATCGCCAGCCAGGACGATGGCATGCGCGAGTGCGCCGCGCTGGTGGAGAGCATGCTCCGCGAGCGGGGCTTCGCCACCGAGGTCTGGGAGACCCCCGGCTACCCGGTGATCTTCGGCGAGATCAAGGGCGAGAGCGACGCCAGCCTGCTGTTCTACAACCACTACGACGTGCAGCCGCCCGAGCCCTACGAGGCCTGGGCCTACCCGCCCTTCGGCGCCGAGATCCACGACGGCGTCATGCACGGGCGTGGCGTCAGCGACCACAAGAGCAGCTTCGTCGCCCGCCTGATGGCGGTGGAGGCGATGCTGCAGCAGGGCCCCCTGCCGGTGGGGATCAAGTTCATCGTCGAGGGCGAGGAGGAGATCGGCAGCCCCAACCTCGCCGCCGTGGTCGCCAAGCATGCCGACAAGCTGCGCGCCGACGCCGGCCTCTACTCGGGCGGGGCCATGGACGAGCACGACCGCCCGGTCATCCGCGCCGGCTCCAAGGGCATGTGCTACGTGGCCATCCGCAGCCGCACGGTGGACACCGACCTGCACTCCCGCTGGGCCACGGTGGTGCCCAGCCCAGCCTGGCGCCTGCTGGAGGCGCTGCGCTGCATCAAGGACCCCGCCAGCGACCGCATCCTGATCGAGGGCTTCTACGACGCCGTCGACCCGCCAAGCGACGAGGACATGGCGGAGATCGCCAAGTACCCCATGGACGAGGCCTTCATCCT
>CAYXJZ010000050.1:0-13580 GCA_964465355.1 uncultured bacterium
GGCATCCTCAACCTCACCGGCTTCCAGGCGCCCGACCCGACGGGCCACTACTTCGGCCAGCGCCGACTTGGCGTGGCCATCCGCGACCTCTACGGGCGGCTGATCGACGCGCGCCAAGGCGCCATGGGCGAGGTGCGCTCCGGCGGTGACGCCGAGACCTCCGTCGAGGCAGGCCCGGCGCCCACCGAGGACCTGCTGGCGCTCTTCAGCGGCCCCGTTGAGCTGGTGGACGGTCGCGCCGAGCTGGCCTTCGACCTGCCTGCCTTCGCCGGCACCCTGCGCCTGATGGCGGTGGTGTGGACCGACGTGGCCGTCGGCCAGGCGGTGGAGGACGTGCTGGTGCGCGATCCGGTGGTGATGCAGGCCAGCCTGCCACGCTTCCTCACCCCGGGCGACAGCAGCCGCTTGCGGCTCGAACTGACCCATGTGGACGGCCCTGCCGGCTCCATGCGCCTCGAGGTGAGCGGGCACGGGCTGGGTGAAGGGCCGGTCGTCGTGGCGTTGGCGGAGGGCGGACGCGCGGTGATCGACCTGCCGCTGCAGCCCACCGAGCTGGGCGAGCACGTCTACCGCACCCAACTCACCACGCCCGACGGGGTGGTGCTGGCGCGCGATCTGCGGCTCACCGTGCAGCACACCGACCCCGAGACCGCTCGCAGCTCGCGGTTCGTCCTGGCGCCGGGCGAGAGCTTCCTCCTGGACGACGCCGCCCTGGCCGGCTTCCGGCCAGGCAGCACGCGGGTGACGCTGGCCGCCGGCTTGGGCGCGGCCCTCGACATGCCTGGCCTGATCCTGCGGCTGATCGGCTATCCATACGGCTGTACCGAGCAGATCGCTTCCAGCCTGCAGCCGTTGCTCCTTGCCCCCGGTGCGGTGGTCGGGATGGGCCTGGTGGCAGAGGCCGAGGCGCGCGCCTGGCTGCAGGCGGGGGTGGACCGCATCCTCACGCGTCAAGGACGCACCGGCAGCTTCGGCCTCTGGTCGGCCGGCGGCTTCGACCTGTGGCTCGACGCCTACGCCACCGACGTGCTGCTGCGCGCCGAGTCCGACGGCGCCAACGTGCCGGCCACGGCCTTGCGCCTTGCGCTCGACAACCTGCGCAACCAGGTGGCAAGGGCAGGGCAGATGAACGATGGCGCCGCTGCATACGCCTACGCCTTCTACGTGCTCGCGCGCGCGGGCGAGGCGGCCATCGGCGACCTGCGCTACTACGCCGACACCTTGCCGGAGCGCTTCGACACCCCCTTGGCGGCGGCCCACCTGGCTGCTGCCTTGGCGGCCTATGGCGAGCGCAGCCGCGCCGAGATCTTGTTCGCCAGGGCCTACGAGCTGGCGCTGGAGGGCAGCGACACGGACGGCTGGCGGGCCGACTACGGCACCGCGCTGCGCGACCGCGCAGGCTTGCTCGCGCTGGCGGTGGACGCCGGTTCCGACGCCGTCGATCGCACCAGGCTCGCCAGCTTGCTGGTGCAGGGCGGCTCCGCGGACCGCCTGTCGACGCAGGAGGCCGCCTGGATGCTGCAAGCGGCCGTTGGCCTTGGCTCGGACGCGCAGGGCTTGGTGCTGGACGGCCGCCCGGTGGTCGGTGACGTCGTGCGCCTCTACGAAGGCGAAGACCTCGTCGCTGGTGCGGCCGCGGAGCTGCGCAACGACGGCGACGAGGACGTGACGGTGACGCTCACTACCTTCGGGGTGCCCGAGGTGGCGCCGGAGGCCGGTGGCGTTGGCTACAGCATCACGCGCAGCCACTACACGCTCGAAGGCGCGCCGGCCGACCTGAGCGCTGTGCGCACGGGTGACCGGCTGGCCGTCGTCCTCGAGGTTCGGCCCGACCGGGGTGTCCCCGGCGGCCGGCTCATCATCGACGACGCCTTGCCTGCCGGCTTCGAGATCGACAACGCCAACCTGCTGCGGGCCGGCGACGTCCGCGCCCTCGACTGGCTGTCGGTGATCGCAGCCGCCGAGTCCACCGAGGCGCGCGCCGACCGCTTCCTCGCAGCTGTGGACTGGACGTCCGATGGGCCGCTGCGGTTGGCCTACATCGTGCGGGCTGTGTCGGAGGGCAGCTTCCACTACCCTGCGCCGCTGGTCGAGGACCTCTACCGCCCGACCCAGCGCGCTGTCGGCGAGACGGGCCGGTTGATCGTCGGGCGATGAGCGTGCGCGCGCTCGCCCTGACCCCGCCCGCGCTGGCCCTGTTCGTCGCGGCCATCCTGCGGCTGGGCTTCGGTGCCTGGGTGGCCTCCACCGAGCTGCCGCCGTTGCTGCTGCAGACCTCGGTCGAGGTGCTGGCGGGCGACGACCGGCTGCTGCGTGCCTTCACCGTCGCCGACGGCCGCTGGCGGCTGGCGGTGACCACGGAGCAGGTGGACCCCGGCTACCTGGCCATGCTGTTGGCCTACGAGGACCGGCGCTTCCACCAGCACGGCGGCGTCGACCTTCGGGCGATGGCGCGCGCCACGCTGCAGGCCATCGGCAGCGGCAGGCTGGTGTCGGGTGGATCGACCCTGACGATGCAGGTGGCGCGCCTGCTGGAGGACGGCGCCACCGGCTCATGGGCCGGCAAGCTGCGGCAACTCCGACTGGCGCTCGCGCTCGAGCGAGCCCTGTCCAAGGAGCAGATCCTGGCGCTCTACCTGCACCTTGCCCCCATGGGCGGCAACTTGGAAGGCGTGCGCGCCGGCAGCCTCGCCTGGTTCGGCAAGGAGCCGATGCGCTTGACCGAGGCGGAGGCGGCGCTGCTGATCGCGCTGCCGCAGGCGCCTGCCTCGCGCATGCCAGACGCGCACCCCGACGCCGCGCTGGCCGCCCGCGACCGGGTGCTCGCACGTGCCGCCCTGGCCGGCGTCATCTCCGAAGAGGCGGCAAGGGCGGCCTCGCGTGAGGCCCTGCCGGCGGCCCGCCGCCCCTTCCCCAGCCTCGCCCCCCACCTGGCCGACCGGCTGCGCGCGGCAGAGCCCGATATCCGGGTGCACCGGACGACCATCGACGCCGACCTCCAGGCCGCGCTCGAGGTCGTGGCTGCCGACGCGCTCCTCGACCTGCCACCGCTGGTCACGGTCGCGCTCCTGGTCGCCGACCCGGACAGCGGCGCGATCCTCGCCAGCGTCGGCTCGGCCGACTACACCAGCGATGCGCGCCGCGGCTTCGTGGACCTGACCCAGGCCCTGCGCTCGCCCGGGTCGACGCTCAAGCCGCTGGTCTACGGCCTGGCCTTCTCCGACGGGATCGCGCATCCCGAGACGCTGCTCAACGACCGTCCAGAGGACTACGGCGGCTACGCGCCGCAGAACTTCGACGGCCTGTTCCGCGGCCCCGTCACCGCGCGCGAGGCGTTGCAGGTCTCCTTGAACCTGCCGGCGGTGGCGCTGACCTCGGCCCTCGGCCCCGCTCGGCTGCTGGCGGCGCTGCGCCAGGCGGGGATAGATGCCGCCGTGCCCGGTGACGCACCTGGGCTGGCGGTAGCCCTGGGGGGCGTCGGCATCAGCCTGGAAGGGCTGGTGCAGCTCTACGCCGCCATCGCGCGCGGTGGCGAGGCGCGGGCGCTGTCGGCAAGCGTAGCGCCCGACGATGCCGCGGCGATCCCTCGCTCGCGCCTGATGACGGCCGAGGCGGCCTGGCACGTGGCCGACGTCCTCGCTGCCGCCCCTCGCCCTGCGCGGCTGCCCGACTGGCTGCTGGCCTTCAAGACCGGCACCTCCCATGGCCACCGCGACGCCCTGGCGCTTGGCTTCGACGGCGCGCACGTGGCAGGCGTGTGGGTGGGGCGCGCCGACGGCACGCCGGTGCCAGGCCTGCTGGGGGCGGAGGTGGCTGCGCCGCTGCTGTTCGAGGTCTTCGCGCGGCTTGGTGGGCCCGTGGCCTTGCCGCCGGCGCCGCCCGGTGCACTGGTCGTGGCGTCGACCGCCCAGTTGCCCGTGCCCCTGCGCGAGTTCGGTGCGCGCGCCTCGGTGGCCGAGGACGCGCCTCGCCTTGCCTTCCCTCCTGACGGCGCGGCCATGGTGCCCTTGCTCGGCGGGGTGCCGGTGCGGGTCGAGCGCGGGCAGGCACCGTTCAGTTGGTTCGCCAACGGCGTGCCGGTGGCGCTGCACAGCTTCGAACGCGAGACGAGGCTGGTGCTGGAGGGGCCTGGCTTCGTGACGCTGTCGGTCGTGGACGCGGCGGGGCGGGCGGCTCGGGTGCGCGTCGAGCTTCAGTGAGCCCCACGAGGTCAAGAATGCCACCGCCCTCCGTCCCGCCGCCGCCTACCCTCGAGATCCCATCCAAGGTTCCGAGGAGGCAACATGAAGCGATCCACAGCCCTTGCCCTCGTCGTCGTCCTGACGCTCGCGGCCTGCGGCGGTCCCGGCGCAACCTCGGGTCGCGTCGACTCCGTCGCCGTCACCGTCGCAGCGTCGACCCTTCCGGTGGGGCAGACCACCACCGCCATGGCCACCGTTGAAGCCCAAGGTGGTGCCGGCACCAACGTCATCTGGACCTCCACCAACCCCACCATCGCCGGCGTCAGCCAGGCCGGCGTCGTCACTGCCTTGGCCGAAGGCACGACCGGGATCACCGCCACCAGCACCTTCGACACGACCAAGACCGCCACCGCGAGCGTCACCGTCACCGAGGCCGAACCCACTGGCTACACCATCGTCGGCCAGGTGGGCGACCTCACCGGGATGCCGCTGCCCAACACCGTCTCCATCTTCACCGTCCACCCCGGCGCCTTCGGGCCGAGTTCCTCCTCCATCGAGTACGACGGTTCCGTCCTCGCCGTCGCCTCCAGCCCCATCGACGGCAACGGGGTCTTCGAGCTCCAGTTCAGCGAAGACATCCCGGCCAAGTACCTCGTCCCAGCCGGTCAAGCGATCCGCCTCCCGCCGTTCGTCGACGACGGCAACTGTGCCCTCACCGCCTCCGCCTCCACCCGCGTGATTCGCATGTGGGCCTACCCGGCCGCGATGACCCTCCCCAACGCCGTCGTCGGACCCCTCACCGACACACTCAGCCATGGCTTCGGGTACCTCTTCTACACCACGCTGATGGACCCGAGCGACTTCATGACCGAGAACTTCTACGTGCGAACCTGGACCTACGCCGAAGCGCCGGTCGTCATCTCTGGAAGCTGCACGATGGACCCCGGATCCGGCGTCGTCGAGGCCGTCCAGATCCACATCGAGCTAGAGGCCGGCTGGAACGCCATCTCCAACTACACGGACCAGGACGAGATGCTGATGTACATCAGCAACGACGCCTTCGACGGGTCCTGGATGTACTACGCACCCTGACCCGAGCCAAGGGGAGCAGCGACTCGGGCTCAGGACAGCCATAGCCGACCGGCGCCGCTGTCACCGCAGTAGGCGCGTGAAGGCCAAGACCGCCTCCGCCGTCCGCTGCTGCTGCTCCTCGCGCTCGATCGTCGCGGTCCCGTCGCCTGCCTGCGGCCCGTAGTGACCGAACTGCGCGTGGTTCCCACCCTGGATGAGCAGGAGCTCGGTGCCGGTCGGTAAGCGCGCCAGCGATGCCTCGACCACATCCGACGAGGTGAGGCTGTCCTCGCTGCCGTAGACCGACAAGGCCCGGATCGGCAGCGCCGACAGGTCGGTCGAGGCGGCGGAGTAGGCAGCGAGCAGCGCGATCCCTGTCACCGCCTCCGGGTTGCGCTTCACGAACTCCGCCGCCATCGCACCACCCAGCGAGTGCCCGCCGATCGCCCACTCGGCCACCTGCGGGTAGGAGGCGATCACCTCGGCCGCGCGGCCGCTCCCCAGCACCGCAAGATCGAGCGGCATCGGCACCAGCACAGCGAGCAGGCCGCCGTCCGCCAGTCGCTGCATGAGCGGCGCGTAGGCCACGGGGTCGACCAGGCCGCCTGGGTAGAAGACGAAGCCTGCGGTGGGCTCGTCGGATGGGGCGAAGACGTACCAGCCGCGCGTCCGCTCCGCCTGCCCGGCGACGGCGAGCGCCTCGGGGAAGGCTGGGTAGCGGGCCAGGCGTGTCCAGGCGTAGAAGCCGGCTGCGACGAGCACGACCAACGCCAGCAGCGCGAGGCCGGTGACCCGGATGTGTTGGCGCCATACCGAGGTCTGCCGAGCAGCCCTCACTCCCGCACGGCCACGGCCCGCGCGCCGAGGTCGACATCGACCTCCGCCACCGCCCTCCCCTCCCACACGAATCGCACCCGCCACAGAGAGCGGTCCAGCGCCTCCACCTCCGTCGTCCAGCCGTCCAGGCCGCGCACCGCGGCGGCCACGCGCGGGTCGCTAAAGGCAAGCGCGATGGCGTCGGCACCCTGCATCGATCGCCACTCGTCGACCGCGACCACGGCGGGCACCTCGATCTGCACGATCCGCAGGTCATCGAGCGAGCGCGTCCAAGCCTGCTCGGAGCGCAGGATCACCACCAGCGAGTCCGGGCCGCGCTCGAGGTGGATGACCCAGGTGTCGCGCCAGGCGTCGTAGCCCACCCAGCTCCACTCGTGGTCGTCGACGTCCCCGCCGAAGGCACGGAACCCGGGATCGGAGCGCAGGAAGTCGAGCAGCGCCGCCTCGGCCGCCTCGTAGGCCTCGCCCTCGAGACCGAAATGCGCCTCCCAGGCGAACACGCGCTCCTCCGCCAGCCGCAGCTGCGCCCAACCGAGCGGCTCGCCGTCGGCGGCGGCGAAGTCGACACGCCACAGGCCGTAACGGTCCTGGGCGTCGTAGGCGCTGGCTGTCCAACCGGGGTACTGGGCCAGGCCGGCGGCGAAGACCGGATGGCGAGCGGCCACCTCGATGGCCCGCTGCAGGTCGCCCTCGAAGCCCTGGGCGGCGGCGAAGGCCGCCAGCGACAGGGCGGCCCAAGCGGCCAGGGTCAGGAGCAGCGACTGGAACCGGTCGGTCCGAAGCGCCCGCAGCCGCGGTTGCCCGCTCCTGAGCCCGCCTTCCATCACGCCCCCGGCCTCATGATCCCGCGGTAGCTCGCCCGGTAGCCAGGGAACACCCGCTGCACGGCGTTGTTCTGCAACCGCTGCACCAGGATCTCGGAGAGCACGTCGCGGAAGTCGGTGGTGATGGCCAGGTCGCCTTCGTCCAGCGCGTCCGGCGCCAGCGATGGCCAGGCCGCGTGGACGCCGCCGTGCACGCCGCCGCCCATCACCCACATGGAGCCGCCGCGTCCGTGGTCGGTGCCGCCGCTGGCGTTCTCCTGCAGCATGCGGCCGAACTCGCTCATGGTGACCACCGTCAGGCGGTCGGAGCGGTCCTCGAGGTCGTGGTGGAAGGCCGCCAGCCCTGCCCCCAACTCGGCCAGCAGGTTCGCGAACTGGCCCTCGACCCCGCCCTGCTCCTCGTGCGTGTCCCAGCCGCCCAGGTCGATGCAGGCCACCTCCAGGCCAACATCGGCGCGGATGAGCTGCGCCACCTGCTGCAGGGCCCGGCCGAAGTGCGTCTCGGGGTAGTCGGCTCCTGGGCGGGCGGGGCTGCGGTCGGCGGAGAGGACGCGCAGCTCGCGCATGGTGGCGAAGAGGCTCTCCGCCTCGCGGTCGAATGCGCTGCCTGCGCCGGTGCTGCGGTAGAGCTGGCGCAGGCCGCCCTCCAGCTCGGGCCTCAGGTGGTCGGGGAGGCTCAGATCGAAGCCGTCGAGCGAGTCCAGGGCCAGCGCCGGCTCCGGTCCGCGGATCGAGGTGGGCAGCATGCTGCCCATGGCGATGGCCCGGAAGGGCGACTCGTTGGTCCAGGGGACCGACTGAAGGTGGCGGGTCAGCCAGCCGGTCTCGGTCACGCGCACGCCGGGGGTGCCGCGCTCCATGTACTCCATGGCGTCGAAGTGCGAGCGCGACGGGTCCGGGGAGCCGGCGGCGTGCACCACCGCCAGGCGGCCGCCACGGTAGATCTCGTGCAGCGGCGCCAGCGCCGGGTGGAAGCCGAAGAAGCCGTCCAGGTCGAGCACGCGTTCCTCGGGGATGGCCGTGGCGCGGCGGTGGTCGTAGAAGGCGGCGCCCTCGCCCACCGGGACGACGGCGCTGAGGCCGTCCATGCCGCCGCGCAGGAACACCACCACCAGCGTGTCCACCTCGCGCGGCGTCTGCGCGAAAGCCACGAAGGGCAGCGTCGGGAAGAGTGAGCGCGTCAGCAGCAGGGCGCCGCCGCCCACCATCGACTTCAGGAAGGTGCGCCGGCTGGCGCCGCGTTGGTCGAGGGTGCGGTACTCGTCGCAGCCGGCGACGGAGGCAGCGGTGGGCGGGACGATGCGGCGGGCCATGGATGCTCCTCGGGACCTCAGGTGAGTTGGAAGGCGGGCGAGGCCAGGATCAGGCCGACCAGCGCGGGCAGGCGCTCGCGCCGGAAGTCCTGGCTGACACCTTCGCGGGGGTCGGACTGGGCCAAGGCGGCGAGCAGCGTCGCGCGGGTGACGGTGTCGATGGGGTCGCCCACCAGCCGCTGCCAGGTGTCGTCGACCAGCGCGCCGATGGTGGGCGACGCTGGCACCACGGCGTCTAAGTCGAGGGTGATCGCCCCGTCGGTCCAGCCCTGGCTGGCGTGGGCCAGGACCATGGCCGCGTTCCAGCGGTGCAGCAGGCCGTTGACGTTGAGCCAGTCATCGGCCTGGTCGGGGTAGCCGTTCGGCGGGAACCAGTGGTAGGGGAGGTGGCCCATGCGCTCGAGGGTGTAGTTCACGGCCCAGTAGTCGTGCACCTCCGCCGCCGGGCTGAGCGCGCGCAGCATGGCGGCGACCGCCTCGAAGGGGCGCCGCAGCTTGGTCCCGCGCGCCGCGCGGAAGCCATCCGAGGTGAAGAGGGTGCGCAGCGTGGCGCGGATGTCGCCGTCGGTGGCGCGGAAGGTGCTGGCGACCTCGGCCACCAGCTCGGCGGGCGGCTCGTCGGCCACGAAGCGGCGGCAGAGCTTGTGGCTGACGAAGTGGGCGGTGGAGGGGTGGGTGGCCAGGATGTCGAGGACCTGCAGGCCGTCCTCGATGCCGCGGCCGGCGGCGATGCGGTGGCCGAGCACCACCTTCTCGCCATCGTCGTGCATGTGCCGGTCGAAGACCATGGGGCCGCGCCAGCCCTGCTGCAGCGTCCAGCCGGTGAAGCAGCGCGCCACTTCGGTGACGTCCAACTGGGTGTAGCCGCCCTGGACGCCCAGCGTGTGCAGTTCGAGCAGTTCGCGGGCGTAGTTCTGGTTGGGGTGGTCGCGGTGGCTGCTGGCGTTGTTGAGGTAGAGCAGCATGCCGGGGCTGCGCGCCGAGGCCAGCAGCAGGTCGCGGAAGCGGCCGAGGGCATGGCTGCGGGCCACCTCGCGGTCGTCCACCACCTTCTCCGGCACCATGTCGGGCAGCGGCACGTTGAAGTGGTCGGTCCAGAACTCGACCATCTTCTCGAACAGCTGCCGCTCACTGAAGGCGGCCCGGAACAGGCGCCCCCACAGCACCTGCCGTAGGACGTCACCGTAGTCGGCATCGAGGGCGCGGCGGATGCCGCCCACGTCCTCCAGCAGGACCGGGTGCTGGTCGAGGAAGCTGTCGACCTCGGGGTCGTCGATGGCCTTGTGATCGAGCTGCCAGTCGATGTAGCCGGCCTCGCCCAGCTCGCGAACGCGTGCCAGGTCAGTCGGACGCGCGCCCCAGGTGAGCCGGTTGACGAGATGGAGTTCGGCGCTCACCGTGCCGGACGGGGATAGGAGCATGGTCGATGATGAGGCCTTGGCTGGCAAGGAGGATGAGAGCTTCGGATCGATCGTCCGCATCACGGACCAGCCGACGGGCGGGGCCATCGGTTCCCCTAGTCGTCGCCGCCGAAGAAGCCGCCGTCGAGGAGCCAGTTGTAGCGCAGCCGGAGCGCACGTTCGGTGCTTGCTACGACCGTTGCCAGCAGGAGCGAGATGTTCGCCCAAGCAGCAAGGTGGAAGGGACTGGTGAACGTGCCGATGCTCTGCGCGATGGGCGGGATCTGTGTGATCTGCTCGATGAGCTGCGGCACGCCGAAGACGAGGGCGATGAGGAGCACGCTCACCGATGCGATCCCGATGGCACGGCTCAGCGCTGGATGGGTCCGTTCAAGACGCGCGCGCCGCCCCTCGGCCGAGGCTGGATCGGGCACGAGCTGCCGCTCCGTCCCGTCGGGCGTGACGTAGTGGCAGCGCCTGATGCCGTAGATGCTGGTGACGACCTCGATGGTGCCGCCCGGTATCACGAACGTTGCGGGAAGCTTGGATCGGGCATGGTGGACGCCGTCGCGGTAGAGCTGGGCGCGCACCTCCCCGTTCGAGTCACCCCCGTGTCGGACGTCGATGGACCAGGTCTCCGAGGCGCCACCCTCGCCACCAAGGTGCAGATGGAACAAGGAGCGCGAGAACGGCTGCCACCAGCGATAGCGCTGCAGCGCATGGCCATCTCCTGGCTCGGCCCGTCCCGCTGCGCGCATGATGCCGGCCTGCTCTGCGGCGGGGTTGCTCATTTCCGGGTGAGCACGGTGGCTACGATGATGGCGATGGTCGCGGCCACGGTGCGGGTGACCGCGTCGGTGGCGGCTCCGGCGCTCCAGTTGCCGCGTTCGAGTTCCTGGGCGCGGGTGATGACGGACGAGGTCCAGGGGATCTCCGGGTCGAACTGGTGGAGCGTGTTGCTTCCCCAGATCAGTGCGGCCAGCGCGGCGACACGGGGCGTCGGCTCGGCGCCGTCGACCAGGACGTCGCGGACGTCTTTGAGGAGGCTGGACCTGCGTCCGCTTCCTCCGTCTTTGAGGGTAGTTGTCTTGAACAGACCGAGCACCTTGCCGTTCTCCTCACGGATGTCGCCGCGTGTGATGAGGCGCTCCAGCATGGGCCCGCGGAGCGTCGGTCCGATCGCGGCGAGGAAGGTCTGGACGCCGCGGGGTTGGTCGGAGACGTAGTCCCAAGCGGAGCGTAGGATCTCGTCCGCCGGGGCACGCCCAGGGGCGGCTTCCACATGCGCGGTCCCGGATCGGGTTGTCGCGGTCGTCACGCGTTCGTCCAGGGCGAGGTCAGCGAGCACCGCGCCGGCGAGCACGTAGTAGAGCGTGCCCTCCCCGGCGATCGAGCCCGTGCCGGGCTGGAACAGGAGGAGCAGGAGATCCTCCGCCAGGGTCGGCTCGCCGAGTCCCGGCACTTCTGCTGGCGCCTCAGTGCCCGCATGGACGCGGGGTTCTTCTGGCTGCTGAGTCATCGATCGTTCCTTCCTGTGCTCTGGGGATCTTGTTCTCTCCTAGATCCGGGCGTTGGCGACGAGCCGTCCTCGATCGGTCTCGAAGAAGCGGTCGAGCATGGCGCGCAGCTCAGGAGCCGTCACGTTGGCGCCGAAGGCCTCGGCGCCAGGCTCGAGTCGGATGCCATCGGCCAAGGCGCCGGCGACCACCGGGTCGAAGCCGAGCTCGTCGATGATCCTGGCGACCACAGCGAGGTCGGTGCTGTCGTCGCCGGCCATGGCGATGGCCTTGCGATCGGGCGCGCCGGCGGGGCGGGCCTCGTCCTCGATGTCGTGGTAGCCCATGTGGTTGAAGGCCTTGACGATGCGCGAGTCAGGCAGGAAACCCTGCACGAGCTCGCTGCTGGAGCGGCTCGGGTCCCTCAGGTCGTCCCGCAGGCCATCGACCTCCCACCAGTAGTTCATGGCGTCGATGACCAACTTGCCGCGCAGCGCATCGGCAGGGATGCTGCGGTACTTGCCCAGCGGCAGGGCGAGGATCGCGGTATCGGCGGCATGGGCGGCCGCGGTGGCGGTGGTGGCGACCGCGCCAGGCGCGAGCACCTCCACCGTGAGTGCGATCTTCTGGGGATCGCCGGATCCGGCGATGAGGACGCGGTAGCCGGCGGCGACGGCGAGCCGGGCGAGCACCGTGCCCAGCTTGCCTGCGCCGAGGATGCCGATGGTGCTCAGGTTGCCCTGGGTGCCCAGGATGCTCTGGGCGTGGCGCTCGCCGTTCATGGCAGCACCAGGGTGGCGGGCTGCTCGACGAGCAGTTCGCGGACGCGTGGGACGACCTGGCTGCCGTACAGCTCAACGGCGCGCAGCCTGGCGCTGGCAGGGACCGAGCCGCTTGTGTAGATGAGGTCGAAGCGATCGACACCCAACTGGCTGATGGCGCCGGCGACCTTGCGGGCGACGGTCTCCGGCGAGCCGATGTACATGGAGCCTTCTGCCACCTCGGCCTCGAACTCCTGCCGGTGGGTCGGCGGCCAGCCGCGCAGCGCGCCGATGCGGTCGCGGATCACGCGGTAGCGCGGCCAGACGATCTCCTTGGCCTCCTCGTCGGTCTCCGCGACGAAGCCGGGCGAGTGCATCCCCACCGGCTGGCTGGGGTGTCCGGCCTCCGCCAGCGCGCGGCGGTAGAGGTGGATGTAGGGCGCGAAGCGCCGCGGCGGGCCGCCGATGATCGCCAGCATGAGGGGGAAGCCGTAGTGGGCAGCGCGCACGACCGACTGCGGCGATCCGCCCACGCCCACCCAGGTGCTCAAGTGCCCTGACTCGGTCCGCGGGTAGACCTGGGCGTCGACCAGCTCCGGCCGTTTGCGGCCGTACCAGGTGACGGGCTGCTCCTTGAGCAGTTTGGCGAAGAGATCGATCTTCTCCTCGAAGAGGACTTCGTAGTCGGCCAGGTCGTAGCCGAAGAGGGGGAAGGACTCCGTGAAGGAGCCGCGACCGAGGACCACCTCGGCGCGCCCGTTGGAGAGGGCGTCGAGGGTGGCGAAGCGCTGGAACACCCGTACCGGGTCGTCCGAGCTGAGCACGGTCACCCCGGAGCCCAGCCGCATGCGCGAGGTGCGGGTGGCGATGCCGGCCAGGACCATCTCGGGGGAGGAGATGGGGAACTCGGGCCGGTGGTGCTCGCCGACCAGGAAGACGTCGAGGCCGAGCTGGTCGGCGAGCACCGCCTCCTCCACCACCTGGCGGATGGCGGACGCGTCGCTGCCTAGCGCGCCCTTGTCGTCCTCGGGCACATCGCCGAAGGTGTTGAGTCCGAACTCGATGTCAGTCATGGGCTGCCTCTCTGTGCTGCTCCGCCGCCGGTCCCAGCGGCGCGATTCGGGGGTTCGCAACCATCCAAGCTTTAGTAGTTGACGTATCAATCATCTGGCCATCAGTATGGGCTATGATGATTGACATGTCAATGACTGGAGCCCCGCCATGACCAAGGCCTCGGATCGAAGCGGCAGGCGACCGACCATCAGCAGCGAGGAGTTGCGCGTCTGGAGGAGCTTCCTCGAGACCTCCGAGGCGCTGAAGTCCGAGCTGGCGCAGCGGCTTCAGGAGGATGCCGGCCTGTCGCCCGGCGATTACACCGTGCTGCTCGCCCTGAGCGAGGCCGAAGGCAGGCGGCTCCGCTCTTCGGAGCTCGCGGCCCATGTCGGCTGGGAGCGCAGCCGCCTGTCCCACCACCTTGGCAGGATGGAGCGCCGCGGCTTGATCGGCCGCGAGGACTGCGCCACCGACCAGCGCGGTGCCGAGGTGGTGCTCGCCGCCGCCGGTGCCCGTGCCTTCCGCCGCGCGACGGCCCCGCACTTGCGGGCGATCCGCGAGCTCTTCGTCGACGCTTTGACGCCCGAGCAACTGCGCACCCTCGACGAGGTGTCGACGGCGCTAAGGGCGCGCAGCCATCTGGT
>CAYXJZ010000050.1:13680-22865 GCA_964465355.1 uncultured bacterium
AACTGCGCACCCTCGACGAGGTGTCGACGGCGCTAAGGGCGCGCAGCCATCTGGTGACCCGACCCGCGACGGACGAGCCCACTCCGACCTAACTAGTTGACATCCCTGAGCTACAGCATCGACGGGCGTCTGGTGGATGACGTCGGCGAGGGCGAGGGTCATGGCGCTTCATGCGGTCAGCCATGGGCTCGTGAATGCGAACCAGCTCCCATCGATCCTGGAGCATGTGGCGGAGATCGGGAACTGAAGCAACCCTCCCCGTGCCGATGGGGGACCGCCCCCGAGTGTCCTCGTAGGCCGTTCACGGCCATCTCCGCGGCCCGATGCCGCATGATGGCGATCGTGGAGGTGTCCATGCATCGCTCATCGATCATCGCCGCGTCCCTCGTCCTCCTCTGCCTCGTCCTGGTCGCCTGCACGGCCACCCAGACGCCTGACGCCACGGCTGCCGGCGCGCCAGGGTTCTTCCTCGGCTTCTGGCACGGCTTGATCGCGCCGATCACCTTCGTGGTCAGTCTCTTCGCCAACGCTGTCAGCGTCTACGCCGTGCCCAACCTGGGTGGTTGGTACGACTTCGGCTTCATGCTCGGCATCGGCGGCTTCTCGGGTGGGGTGTTCGCGGGCTCGCGGCGCAAGCGTAGCTGAGGCGGTTTCGTCGCCGACGGCGACAGTCACTCGCTAGCCCTAAGCGACGACTGGACCGTCCCGGTTGGGTCAACGAACATTCTGATAAGTTTACTACCGCCTCTTGACACATCCTGACTAGACCCTTAGCCTGGGATCATAGGGTTGTGCATCGGAGGAGGGCTCCTTGCCGGAGTTGGTCGGCGTGGGACACATCTGTCAGGACCACCTCTGTGTCGTGGAGGACTACCCGCCCGAGGATGGCTCGACCCGCATCACGGACATCCAGATGCAGGGAGGCGGCGCCGTCGCCACGGCCACTGTCGCGGCGGCGAGGCTGGGTATCGACACGGCCCTCATCGGCACCTTCGGCACCGACCGCATCGGTGACGAGATCGCCGAGGAGCTGGAACGGGAGCGCGTCGACATCTCGGCCATCGACCGTCTCGATGGTGTCCGCAGCCTCTCGTCGTACGTGATGATCCAGCCGGAACGCGGCACCCGCACCAAGTTCCCTTTCCTGGACCGGATGCCGCCCATCGCATGGGACCAGCGCCAGCAAGAGAAGCTGCGGCAGGCGAAGGTCCTCCACCTCGACGGCACCCACTACCAGAACGCGCGCAAGGCGGCGGCGTTGGCCAGGTCCTACGGCGTGACCGTCTCGCTGGACGGCTCCACCAGGCAGAAGGACAACCATCTCAACCGCGAGCTGGCCTCCATGGCCGACATCCTCATCACCAACGCCGTGTACCCCGGCCTGGTGTCGGGGAAGGCGACCACCCATGACGCGCTGCTCGAGATGAGCACCTGGGGGCCGAGGATCGTGATCGCGACGGCCGGTGCCGACGGTGTCCACGCGGTGGTCGACGGTCAGGTCCGCCACTACCCTGCATTCCGGGTCAAGGTCGTCGACACGACCGGCGCGGGCGACGTGTTCCACGGGGCCTTCCTCGCGGCGCATCTGCGAGGCAAGGCGCTCGATGACTGCATCCAGTTCGCGCAATACGCCGCGGGAAGGAAGTGTGAGCAGATGGGCGGACGTCAAGGCATCCCGGACTGGGCGACGGTCGAACGAGCGCTGTCCGAGTCCGGAGCCAACCATTCGACGCAAGCGACACACAAGGAGGAAACGAAGTGAAACGAGCCATCGCATCCATCCTGTTCCTGGCCTTGGCCTTCGCCGGCTCGGCCTATGCCCAGAGCGATCCATCCGTCAGTGGGACGCTGGTCATCTACACCACGACCTACGACATTGAGTACCGACTCATCATCGAGCAGGGCTTCCTCGGCAAGTACCCGAACGTGCGGATCGAGACCGTGCAGGCGGGCGCAGGCGAACTGAAGACGCGCATCCGCTCCGAGGCGCAGAACCCGCAGGCGGACGTGATGTTCGGTGGGCTCAGCCACGCTGATGCTGACTTGGGCCTCTGGGAAGCGTACGTGTCATCGGCGGACGCCACCCTGCCGGAGCCCATGCGCAACACCAGCGGCTACCTGACCTGGATGACCATCCAGCTCGAGAACCTGCTGGTGAGCTACGACGCGGCGAGAAGGGCTGGCATCGACCCGGACGAGATCACCGGCTTCCAGTCGCTGCTCGATCCCAGGCTGAACGGCAAGATCGTCTGGGCTGACCCCTCGGCTTCATCCTCCGCCTGGAACATGTTGGCCACCATGCTGGTCGCCATGGGCGGTTACGAGAGCGATGCGGCATGGGACTACGTCGATCAGCTCCTCGGCAACGGGGTCGTCATCGGCTCCAGCTCCAGCATCCCCTTCAGGTCCGTCTACGAGGGTGAGTACGTCGTCGGCCTGACCTACGAGGCGCCAGCGGTCTCCTACATCGAGGCGGGCTTCGACGATGTCGTCAGGATCGTCTACATGGAGGAAGGCACCTCGTCCTTCCCCTTCGCCTCGGCCATCGTCAGTGGCGCGCGCAACATGGAACTGGCCAAGCTCTTCATGGACTACGTGGCCTCCGACGAGGCCCAGACGCTGTGGGCCACCTCCACCGCGCGTCAGGCCAACACCACCATCCCCACCACCAACGAGTTCCTGACCGACGCCGCCGACATCCTCATCATCGACTCCGACCACGAGTACCTGAGCGAGAACAGGGAAGCCATCCTGGCGAGGTTCCAGTCGCTCTACGTCAAGCACAACGACTGACCACCGTGGCCCCGACTGGCCGCCGCAGCGGGTCGGTGGCGGCTGTCTGAGAGACCATCGTCAAGCCTGGCCGGCAGGGGTCGTCTGGCCCCTGCCGGCAGTCAGAAGGACCCAGAGGGACGTCGCGGATGAGCGTCAGCATCACCATCAACCACGCCGTGAAACGCTTCGGGGACACGGTCATCATCCCCGACCTCTCGCTGCAGATCCAGGAGGGTGAGTTCTTCACGCTCCTTGGACCAAGCGGCTGCGGGAAGACGACCCTGCTGCGCATGATCGCCGGGTTCAACTCCATCGAGGGCGGCGACTTCTACTTCAACACCACCCGCATCAACGATCTCGACCCGGCCAAGAGGAACATCGGCATGGTGTTCCAGAACTACGCCATCTTCCCCCACATGTCGGTGCGCGGCAACATCGCCTTCGGTCTACGGAACCGCAAGCTGCCAAGCCACGAGATCGCCACCCGCACCGATGAGTTCCTCGGGCTGGTGCGGATCAAGGAGTTCGCAGACAGGCTGCCGGAGCGCCTCTCGGGCGGCCAGCAGCAACGCGTGGCGCTGGCGAGGGCGCTGGCGATCCATCCGGACGTCCTGCTCATGGACGAGCCGCTCTCCAACTTGGACGCCAAGCTCCGCCTGGAGATGCGCGAGGCGATCAAGGAGATCCAGCAGAACGTCGGCATCACCACGGTCTACGTCACCCACGACCAAGAGGAGGCCATGGCGGTGTCGGACCGCATCGCCGTGATGAACGGCGGTGTGATCCGGCAGATCGGCACGCCGAGGATGCTCTACCACCGGCCGGCCGACCTCTTCGTCGCCACCTTCATCGGGCACAGCAACATCCTGAAGGGCGAGCTGTACCGCGACCACACTGAGACAGGCGTGCTGCTCGGAAGCGCCCGCGTGCCCTTGACCAGCCTGCAAGCGCAAGCCACCGCTCAGCCGGTGCGCGTCTCCATCCGCCCGGAGGAGTTCTACATCACCCGACCGGAGGACGGCGTCGTCCACGGGGTCGTGGAACGCAACGTCTTCCTCGGGCTCAACACCCACTACTTCGTCCGGCTGCGCACCGGCGAGCGGGTCGAGATCGTCCAGGAGTCCGTCATGGACGACGCGATCGACAGCGGCACCGAGGTGTCGCTTGGCGTCAAGGTGGAGAAGATCAACGTCTTCGATGAAGCGGGCGCGGCCTCTCTGATGGAAGCGAGTGGCTCCGCATGAACGGCGTGCGAAGGCGACCGGAGCTGTGGCATGTCGTCAGCATCGGGATCCTGTCGATCTACGTGCTGTTCCTGATCATCCCTCTGCTGAGCATCTTGAAGGAGTCGGTCGTCGGCGCCGACGGGGCCTTCTCCCTCCTGTACTTCAGGCGCTTCTTCGGTGAGCGCTACTACCTCAACACCATCCTCAACAGCTTCAAGCTGTCCTTCGCGACGATGTGCTGGGCGCTGCTGATCGGCATCCCCCTGGCCTACGTCTACAACTTCTACGTCATCAAGGGGCGCTCGGTGGTCCAGGTGCTGATCATCCTCAGCTCCATGTCGGCCCCCTTCGTCGGCGCCTATGCCTGGATCCTGCTGCTTGGTCGGTCTGGTCTGATCACCCGCTTCATCCGCGACACCTTCGGCCTGGAGATCCCCACCATCTACGGCTTCAACGGCGTCGTGCTCGTCCTCACGCTGCAGCTCTATCCCTTGGTGTTCCTGTACGTGTCTGGCGCCTTGCGCAACATCGACAACTCCCTGCTCGAGGCGTCGCAGAGCCTGGGATCGAGGGGGATCAGGCGCTTCTTCCGCATCATCCTGCCGCTATGCATGACCTCCATCCTCGCCTCTTCGCTGCTGGTGTTCATGCGGGCCATGGCGGACTTCGGCACGCCACTGGTGATCGGTGAGGGCTACCGGACCTTCCCTGTGGAGATCTACAAGCAATACGTCGGCGAGACCTCGCAGAACTACAACTTCGCGGCCGCCATCAGCGTCGTCGCCATCGCGGTGACCGCCATCGTCTTCCTGCTGCAGAAGTTCGTGGCCAACCGCTTCAGCTTCAAGATGAACGCCCTCAACAGGATCGAGAGGAAGAAGGCCAAGCCGTTGGCCTCGGTCCTGATCCACGCCTTCGCCTACCTGGTCGTATCTGTCAGCATGCTGCCGCAGGCCTACCTGGTCTACAGCTCTTTCCGCAAGACGAACATCTTCGGCAACTTCGTGTCCGGCTACTCATTCGACAGCTACCGAGAGGCCTGGCGCTACGTGAGCCGGGCACTGCCCACCACCCTGATGATCGGCGGGATCACCATCGCCGCGGTGGTCCTGATGTCCATCCTCATCGCCTACATGGTCGTGCGGCGGCGCAGCTTCCTCAACAACACCATCGACACCATGTCCATGCTGCCCTACATCATCCCCGGCTCCGTGGTCGGGATCGCGCTGGCGCTCACCTTCAGCTCAGGGCCTCTGGTCCTGACCGGGACGATGCTGATCATGGTGGTCGCCATGGCCATCCGGCGAAGTCCCTACACCATCCGCAGCAGTGTGGCCATCCTGCAACAGATCCCGGTGACGACCGAGGAGGCGGCCATCAGCCTCGGTGCCTCGAAGCTCAAGACCTTCTTCAGGATCACCACACCCATGATGGCCAACGGCATCATCTCAGGCGCCATCCTGAGCTGGGTCACGATCCTGACGGAACTCTCTGCCTCGATCATGCTCTACAGCGCCAAGACGCAGACCCTGACGCTCACGATCTACGTCCTGGTGAGCCGCGGCGTCGACGGTGCCGCCTCTGCCGTGGCCACCATCCTGATGCTCTTCACCATCCTGTCGCTGACGCTCTTCATGGTGCTCTCCAAGAACCGTGATCTGGCGATCTAGCGGGCGACACAACGTCATGCATGGCTCCTAGGAGGCAAGGCCCATGGGATACGTATCCGGCACCGAGATGATGGAAGACGCGAGGCGCGGCGCCTACGCGGTCGGTCAGTTCAACCTCAACAACATGGAATCGATCCGCGCATACCTGCTGGCCGCGCAGGAGATGCGCTCCCCGGTCATCCTCGGGGTATCGGGCGGGACCGCGAAGTACATGGGCGGCTACCGCACGATCGTCTGCACGGTGAAGCCCTTCATCGACTTCCTCGGGATCACGGTCCCTGTCGCCTTGCATGTGGACCATGGCAGCTACCAGGAAGCGCTCGATGCGATCGACGCCGGCTTCCTGTCGGTCATGTTCGACGGCTCGGCGCTGCCGATCGAGGAGAACCTGCGGAAGACCGAGGAGCTCGCGCGGCTCTGCCGCAGTCGGGGGGTCTCGCTCGAGTGTGAGGTCGGCGCCATCGGCGGCGAGGAGGACGGCGTGACCGCCATGGGCGAGTGCGCCGATCCGGAGGAGTGCCGCAGGATCGCTCAGCTCGACGTGCAGATGGTGGCGGCCGGCATCGGCAACATCCACGGCAAGTACCCTGCCGACTGGCCGGGACTGCGTTTCGACGTGCTGGAGGAGATCAGCAAGGTCACGGACGGGGTGCCCCTGGTGCTCCATGGAGGCTCGGAGATCCCAAGTGACATGGTGCGTCGCGCCATCTCCCTCGGTGTCTGCAAGGTGAACGTGAACACCGAGTGTCAGCTCGCCTTCGCAGCTGCTGTGCGCAAGTACATCGAGGACGGCAGGGACCTCACGAGCAAAGGCTTCACCACGCGGGCCTTGCTGGCCGACGGAGTGGAGGCCAGCAAGCGGGTCGCGATGGAGAAGATGATGCTCTTCGGAAGTGCAGGCAAGGCATAGACTCTTGATGAAGGGGGCGGACCGTGCGGGCCTATGGACGGTGAAGGAAGAGCGACCTCCGGCTCTCTGAGGCTGCGCATCCTGCAGAAGTACGACGGCCTCAGCCGCTCGGAGCGGCGGGTTGCCGATGTCGTCCTGCTGCGTGGTGAGAAGCTGCTCGATGACACGATCTCCAGCCTCGCGCGCGACAGCGGGGTGAGCGAGCCGACGGTCGTGCGCTTCTGCAACAGCATCGGCTTCCGCGGGATCAAGGAGCTGAAGAGGGCTGCCGTGCCTGTCCCGCAAGCCACCTCGTCCGAGGAGCGGATCCCTCTGGCTGACGTCGACTCAGAGGAGAAGCTGGTCTCCTTCGTGTTGGATCAGATGCACGACGTCCTGCGGGAGACCCACATGACCTTGGATCGGGGGCGGTTGGCCAAGGCGATCGGGCTGCTGGAGGGCACGCGCTTCGTCAAGGTCGCCGGGCTCGGAGGATCGGCCGTCGTCGCCCGTCATGCCCAGCACTACCTTCGGAGGATCGGCATCCAGTGCACCTCCTTCTCCGTGTACGAGCCACAGGACATCGTGGTGGAGCGCTACGACCCGGGTGACGTCGTGCTCGCGATCTCCTACTCGGGGGACAACCCCCTCGTCGTTGACATCGTCGCTGACGCGAAGCGCAAGGGTGCTGGGGTCATCTGCATCACCTCGTGGGGGGAGAGCAGGCTCGAGCGGCTGGCCGATGTCTCCTTGCAGACCCCCTTCGGCGGTCAAGGTGTCATGAACGGCCATCACGCCTTGGAGCGCACGGCCCAGATCGCCATCGTCAATGTGTTGTTCGCGGGGCTGTACTTGAGGAAGCAGCAGATCGGCGGATGAGCGACGGCACACAGCAGCGAGACATTCCGCCAACGGCGGCGGAGCCGCTCGAGGGCGAGGAGCTGATCCTCGCCCTCGACTACGGCGGCACCAAGCTCAGCGCAGCGTTGGCGCGCAGGGGCGAGGTCGCCGACACAGAGCTGCGCACGTTCGTGGACAGCCGCAGACTGCAGAAGCCCGCCGGCGCAGACGGCGACTACGACCGCGAGGCCATGCTGTCGCTGGCGGGGGAGCTGCTCCGCGGCCGACGGCCGGCGGCGATCGGCGTCTCCTTCGGCGGGCCGGTGATCTTCGAGACGGGGATGGTGCGCCTCTCGCATCACGTCGAAGGCTGGCATTTGACACCGTTGGCGAATCTGCTGGAGCAGGCCTTGGGAGCGCCCTGCGTCGTCGACAACGACGCCAACGTGGCCGCCGTCGGCGAGCACCGGCTCGGTGCAGGCCGGGGCGCGCACAGCCTGCTGTACGTCACCGTCAGCACCGGTGTGGGCGGCGGCTGGATCCTGAACGATGCACCATGGCGCGGCCACGAAGGCATGGCGGGCGAGTTCGGTCACATCACCGTCGATCCTGACGGCCCTCCTTGCCTCTGCGGGGGACGTGGCTGCGTCGAGCGTCTGGCCTCCGGTCCCTTCATCGCGGCGTGGGCGAGGGAGCAGCTGCGCCTGCGGCCGGAGGTGGGGGAGACCTTGCTGCGCATCGTCGGCAGCAACGCCGAGGCCGTCGACGCGCGGCACGTCGCCGAGGCAGCAGCGGCCGGCGACCCCATCGCCCGCGAAGCGCTTGACGCATCCGCCACCGCCATCGGCATCGCACTGGGCAGCACCGCCAACCTGCTGAACCCGCGACGTTTCGTCCTCGGCGGTGGCGTCACCAAGTCGGGCGAGGCCTACTGGGGCACCCTGCGCAAGGTCGCCCGCGAGCACGCCATGCCCGAGGTGAGCTTCGACATCGTGCCGGCAGCCCTAGGCGACGACGCCCCGCTGTGGGGGGCCGTTGTCATGGCAGAGCAGCGGCTAGGCGAGCTGGCGGCGTGAGCGGGTCCATGGATGAGTCGCTACGGACGCTGACCCGTCGGCGCCCGGAACTCGGGGCATGCCTGGCCGAGGTCGAGGCGGCCTACGCGCTGCTGGAGCGCGGCTTCCGCCAGGGCGGCAAGCTGCTGGTCTGCGGCAACGGTGGCAGCGCGGCCGACGCTGAGCACATCGTCGGCGAGCTGATGAAGGGCTTCGGTTCCCCGCGCAGGCTGCCGGAGGCGCAGCGGCGGCGGCTGATGGAGGCCGAGCCGGAGGACGGCGCCTACCTCGCCTCCCGGCTGCAGGGCGCGCTGCCTGCCCTTGCCCTGTCCAGCCACAGCGCCTTGCTCACCGCCATCGCCAACGACGTCGCCTTCGACATGGTCTTCGCCCAGCAGGTCCATGGCTACGGCCGGCCAAGCGACATGCTGCTGGCCATCTCCACCAGCGGGGACTCGCTTGACGTGGTGCGTGCCCTGCAGGTGGCGCGCGCCGGCGGACTCGTGACCATCGGTCTCAGCGGGCCAGGCGGCGGACGCATGGGCCCCTTGTGCGACGTCGCCATCCATGCGCCTGGCGTGAGTGTGAGCGAGGTGCAGGAAGCCCACCAGAGCATCTACCACTGCCTCTGCACGATGCTGGAGCTGGCCTTCTTCCCGGATGGGCCCGCCTAGCTGTAGTTCCCCGTGAGGTTGTGAATGCGTGAGGCTGGGGTTTGGCCTCCGATGCC
>CAYXJZ010000051.1:0-22808 GCA_964465355.1 uncultured bacterium
TCGGCCGAGCGCAGGCCGCCACCCGCCTGTTCGGCGGCCTCCACGACCAGCACCGAGTGCCCGGCACCAGCCAGGGTGATGGCCGCACTGAGCCCGTTGGGACCTGCGCCGACGATGACGGCGTCGTACTGCGCTGGGCTGGGCATCGATCCCATGTTAGCGCCGCGCGGCGCGCCGGCCGTCAGAGCACGAGCAACTCCCGCGTGGTGGTGTCAAGCACCTCGTGCCCATCGGCGGTGATCAGCACGGTGTCTTCCACCCGCACACCGGTCTCGCCCTCGAGGTAGACGCCTGGCTCGATGGTCACCACCATCCCTGCTTCCAGCGGCGCCGTGTGGCCCTCGCTGAGGAAGGGATCCTCGTGTACCTCCAAGCCAAGGCCATGACCGACGGAGTAGCCGTGGGTCTGCCCTTCGACGTAGCCGGCGGCGTGCAGCGGGTCGCGGCAGGCGCGGTCGATGGCCTGCCCGGTCACACCGGGAGCAGCCAGGTCGACGCCCGCCTGCTCTGCGCGCGCGACCAACTCGTAGATGGCGCGGTGCTCGGCGCTGACCGGCCCACAGGCCACCGTGCGGGTCATGTCGGCGTAGTAGCCGTCATAGATGGCGCCGAAGTCGAAGAGCACGAACTCGCCGCGCTCCACCTGCTTCTCCGAGGCCCGACCGTGGGGCAAGGCCGCCCGCCAGCCCGAGGCGACGATGGGCAGCGCAGGGTAGTTCTCGGCCCCGGCCAGCTCGATGCGGTGGCGCATCTCCACCGCCAGCTCCCGCTCCGTGACACCCGGCCGCACCAACGGCAGGATCTCGGCGAAGACCGCGTCGGTGATCTGCTGGGCGCGGCGGTGACGAGCGATCTCGTAGGCGTCCTTGACGGCGCGCTGCCGTTCCACGAGGCGGCCGGTTGGTCGCCAATCCACCTTCACCGACTCGCTGCCGGCCTGCACCCAACCGTGGGGCGACAAGTGCGGTTCGAAACCGAGACTGGCCGCGCCCAGCTCGGCCAGCCGCTGCGCCAGCGGGGTCCACAGGTGCTTGTCCTTCTTCAGCTCAACCACCTGCAGGGCAGGTGCCTGCTCGGCTGCCTGGGCGCGGTAGCGCCAGTCGGTGAAGAGGGTGTCAGGGCCGTCGCGGCTGACGAGCACGAAGCCGAAGGAGCCATGCAGGCCGCTCAGATAGCGGCGGTGGGCGGGGTGGAAGGTGATGAAGGCGTCCAGCCCCAGCTCGTCGAGGCGGCTGCGCAGCGTGTCTCGCCTTGCGGCGGTGAAGGTGTGCAGGGAAGGTTCGGTCATGGCTCCTCCTTGGGGACGTGGGGGGTCAGCGGCGAGGGTCGAGCGTGTCGCGCAGGGCGTCGCCCAGCGCGTTGAAGCTGAGCACGGTGAGGAAGATGGCGGCGCCGGGGAAGAGCACCACGTGGGGCGCCTCGCGCATGACGATGCGGCCGGTGCTGATCATCGCCCCCCACTCGGGGGTGGGCGGGGCCACGCCGACGCCAAGGAAGCTGAGGGCGGCCGCGGTGAGGATGGCGGTGCCCATCAGCAGGGTGGCGTAGACCAGCGAGGGGCCTATGGCGTTGACCAGCACGTGCCTCAGCACCAGTCGACCCTGCCCTGCGCCGGCGGCGCGGGCACCTTCGACGTACTCGCGATGCTTCACGCTCAGCACCGAGCTGCGCATGACGCGGGCGAAGGTGGGCACAGAGTAGATGGCCACCGCCAGGATGACGGGGAACATGCCAGAGCCGAGGATGGCGGCGATCAGCACCGCCAGCAGGATGCCGGGGAAGGCCAACAGCACGTCGATGACGCGCATGATGACGTCGTCGACCAGGCCGCCGACGTAGCCCGAGGCCAGGCCGAGGGCGATGCCGGCAAGGGCGCCAAGGCCGACCGACAGCAGCGCCACCGTGATGGAGATGCGGGCACCGTGCAGCACACGGCTGAAGACGTCACGTCCAAGCTCGTCCGTGCCGAACCAGAACTGGGCGCTGGGCGGCTGCAGCACGTCGCGGAAGTTCTGCCTGTTGGGCGCGTGCTGGCTCAGTTGGGGCGCGAACACGGCCACCCCGACCAGCAGCAGCACCACAACGGCTGCCGGCGCAGCCAGCCGGCTGCGCCCGAACAGGCGGCGGAAGAAGCGCATCAGGCGTACCGCACGCGCGGGTCGACCGCGGCATAGAGGAGGTCGACCGCCAGGTTGACCAGCACGAAGATGGCTGCGATGCCCATGACCGTGCCTTGCACGGCAGGGAAGTCGTTGCCGGTGATGCTGACGATGAGGAAGCGGCCGATGCCGGGCCAGGAGAAGATGGTCTCGGCGATGACGGCGCCGGCCAGCAGGCCGCCGAACTCGAGGCCGACGACGGTGATGACCGGGATGATGGCGTTGCGCAGGGCGTGGCGGAAGAGCACGCGGCGGTGGCGCAGGCCCTTGGCCCTTGCCGTGCGGATGTAGTCCTCCGACAGCACGTCGAGCATGGCCGAGCGCACCAGGCGCGCGATGATGGCCGAGGCAGCCACCCCGAGGGTGAGCGCCGGCATGATCAGATAACGGATGGCCTCCCATGAACCGAAGCCGCCCTGCCGCCCCGATGGCGGCAGCCAGCCCAGTTGCAGGGCGAAGACCAGCATGAGTAGGACGCCGAGAAGGAAGTTCGGCAGGGAGACGCCCAACAGGGCGAAGAACATGCTGAGGTTGTCCAGGGCGCGCCCACGGTGCACCGCCGCCAGCACGCCTGTGGAGAGCCCGAGCGTGATGGCCACGGCCAAGGCGGCCAGGGTGAGCTCGAGGGTGGCGGGGTAGAGGCGGAGCAGTTCGGCGCTGACCGAGCGGCCGGTGCGGATGGAGGTGCCGAGGTTGCCTTGCAGCACCTGCCCAAGGTAGCGGAAGTACTGCTCATGCACGGGTCGGTCGAGCCCGTAGCGGGCACGGAGCTGGTCGGCGAGCTGCCTCGAGGCGCTGCTGCCCCCTTCCGGGGGCAGCAGCATGGCGATGGGATCGCCCGGTGTGAGTTGCAGGGAGAAGAAGACCAACGTGACCACCCCGAACACCACGAACACGGCGCTCAGCAGACGACGGACGATGTAGGCGGTCACCTCGGCCTAGTGTCCCAACTCAGTCGCGCAGCGTCCAGGTGTGGGGGTCGTTGAGGATGCCCTGGGCGCTGACCAGGATCCCCTGCACGTTGGCGTTGGCCACGTGGACCTGCTGCACCCAGAAGGCCGGGCACTGGATGGCGTCCTCGTACACGATCCGCTGCAGGTCGCTGTAGGCGGCGGCTCGCACGTCCTGGTCGACCGTGCTGCGGCCGGCGAGGATGGCGGCGTCAAGGTCGTCGCGGGGCGTCTGGGTCACGTTCCAGAACTCCTGCGAGTAGAAGATGCCGTTCATGATCGGCGGCTCGGGCAGGGCGTTGGAGATGAACCAGCCGATGTCGTAGCCACCGGTGCGCACGGCCTCGTAGTAGGTGAGGCGCTCGGAGGTGGTGATGGTGCTGCGCAGACCGACGTCCTCGAGGAACTGCTGGATGATCTGGGTGGACAGCAGCCATTCGCCGTCGCCGCGTGACTGGAAGTCGAAGTCGATGGTCACGCCGTCCTTCTCGCGCCAGCCGTCGCCGTTGCTGTCGACGTAGCCGGCGGCCTCCAGGATGGCGATGGCCTGCTCGGGGTCGTAGACGTAGCCCGGCACGCTGAAGTCGCGCGCCCAGCCGTCATCCCTGGCCAGGGTGAGCTGCGGCGAGCCAAGGCCGGCGTAGGCGGTGTCGAGGATCACGTCGCGGTCCATGGCGTAGCAGATGGCGCGGCGCAGCTCGGTGTCCACCGTGGCGTTGTTGATGGCCAGGTAGGCCGAGTTGACGGCCACGAAGGGCAGCGCCTCGTAGCCGGCGGCGGCCAGGCGGACCACGTCGCGCGGTGGGGTGAACATGATCAGGTCGACGGTGCCTGCCTCGAGCTCAAGCACCAGGGTGCCGGGGTCGGGGATGTTGCGCACCACGATCTCGCGGATGGCGGGCGCGCCGCCCCAGTAGTCGTCGTTGGCGGCCAGCAGGATGCGCTGGTCTGGCTCGTACTCGACCACGCGGTAAGGACCGGTGCCAACGGGGGTGGCGCCGCCGGCCGCCGAGCCGGGCTCGACGATCCAGGCCTGCAGGAGGTTGAGCAGGAAGTCGGGGTTGAGGCTGTCCAAGGTGATGTCGACGGTGTGCGTGCCCACCGCTGTCACCGAGCTGACGTTGGACAGGATGCCGGCAGCCGTCAGTGGATCACTTGGATCGAGGATGCGCTCGAAGGAGAAGACCACGGCCTCGGCGTCGAAGGGCGCGCCGTTCTGGAAGCTCACGCCCTGGCGCAGCTCGAAGCGGTAGCTGAGGCTGGACTCGTCGAAGCTCCATGAGGTGGCCAGCGCGGGGAAGTACTCGCCGTCGCGGTAGAGCAGCAGGGTGTCGGCGATCATCTCGCTCACCGCGTAGCCGGCGATGGTGTTGTTGCGCTGCGGGTCGATGACCGCGCCGGTGGTGCCAGGCGAGGCGACGGTGATGCTCTGCGCCGAAGCCAGGCCGAAGAGAGCGACGGACAGGGCTACGGCTAGCGGAATCAACTTGCGGGTTCGGCTGTGCACGGAGGACCTCCAAGGGTTGGCTGGCGTCCTGCCGGCGCAAGGGCGCCGCAGGCACGGTGGGACGCGTGGACCACACCTCCTTCCACCTCACCGCTGGGCCGCGACCGGCGATGGCCGATCCTGACGGCCGTTGCGAACAAGATGGGATACAATGTACACTGTCCCATGTCCAGTTTTCAACGTCCCCGTACGGTGGCCGAGGGGGTCTACGACTACCTCAAGGAGGCGCTGTTCGCCGATCGCCTTGGCGCCGGCCGCTGGCTGCGTGAGCAGGAGATCGCCCAGTCGCTGCAGGTGTCGCGCACACCGGTGCGCGAGGCGGTGCGTCGGCTGGCGCAGGAGGGCTTCCTCGACCTGGTGCCCAACCGCGGCGCGCAGGTCCGCTCCATCACCCTGCTGGAGGCCGTCGAGGTCTACGAGGTTCGCGACCGGCTCGAGGCCATGGCGGCCAAGCTGGCTGCGGAGAAGGCCGATGCCAGTGATCGCGCGGTGTTGCGCGAGATGTTGGCCGAGATGCACAGCCTGGCCGAGGGTGACTTCGTCGGCCAGATCAGGGCGGACAACGAGTTCCACCTGGCGCTTGCCTCCTTGGCAGGCAACTCGGTCCTGGCCGACCTCATCGAGCGCCTGCAGGCCAGGGTGACGCGGGCCAAGGTGGTCACCCGCGACGTCAACAGCAGTCGCCTTGCCAGGGCGCAGCACCTCGAGATCGTGGAGGCCATCGAGGCTGGAGACGGCGACGCCGCCGAAGCAGCCATGCGCAGGCACATCCGCATGAACCTGGATATCCTCGCCGAACGCCTTGGGCCCCAAGCCGGGACCCCCGTCCTCGCTCCGGACCAACCGGGCGCCGCAGCTTCCTGACCTCGGAGGTCTTCATGTCCGTCAACTGGCGCGGGGTGCTCCCCGCCATCACCACCCCCTTCCGCGATGACCTCTCCGTCGACCACGACTTCCTGGCCGAGCACGCTGCCTGGATGGCCGGCGAGGGCTGTGTCGGGATGGTCTGCTGTGGCTCCTTGGGTGAGGTGGCCACCTTGGGATCGGCTGAGAAGACAGAGGTCGTGCGCACCCTCTCTGCCTCCCTGGGCGAGCGCACCCCCGTGGTCGCAGGCGTGGCCGCGCTCTCCACCGCCGACGCCGTGGCCTTCGTGCGCTCGGCCGAGGCGGCCGGCGTCGCCGGTTTCATGGTGTTGCCGCCTTACGTCTACAACTGCGACCGACGTGAGACCGAGGCCCATGTCAGGACCGTCATGCAGGCCACCGAGCTGCCCTGCATGCTCTACAACAACCCCGTCTCCTATGGCGCCGACTTCCTGCCCGAGCACATCGCCGAGCTGGCCGAGCAGGCCCCCAACCTGGTGGCCATCAAGGAGTCCAGTACCGATGTCAGGAGGGTGACGGCCATCCGCGCCCTGATGGGTGACCGCCTCGAGTTGCTGGTGGGGGTGGACGACGCCATCGTCGAGGGCGTGGCGGCCGGCGCCAACGGTTGGATCGCCGGTCTGGTGAACGCCTTCCCGCGCGAGTCGGTCGTGCTCCTCGAGCTGGCCAAGGCGGGCCGTTGGAACGAGGCCTTCGCCCTGTACCACTGGTTCCTGCCCCTGCTGCGCCTTGACGTCGTTCCCAAGCTCGTGCAGCTGATCAAGCTGGCACAGGGGGTGGTGGGTCGCGGTTCCGAACGGGTGCGGCCGCCGCGTCTGCCGGTGGTCGGCGCCGAGCGCGAGGAGGCCATGGCGGTCATCGAGATGGCCTTGGCCAGCCGACCCGAGCTGCCGAGCATCTCCTCACCCTGAGGATCGGCCGACTGGTCCGGCATCGCTGCAGGGACGGCCGTGCGGGGCGTGCTAGCCTCTCGGCGTGTCCATCCCAGAAGAGATCCGCCGCCTCATCGAGGCGGCCATCGACGAGCGCGTGACCCCTGGCGCAGCGCTGGCGCTGGTGCGCGGCGACGGTGGCGTCCAGACCTGGACCGCCGGCCGGCAGCGCTACGACGGGCCACCTGTCGGCGCCGAGACCCGGTACGACTTGGCCTCGCTGACCAAGGTGACGGCCACCCTGCCCAGCCTGCTGCGGCTGGCGAGCGAGGGTGAGCTGTCGTTCGATGATCCGGTCGGCCGCTTCTTCAGCACCGCCGGCTGGTTCCAGACCCCTTCGTTGGCCGATGTGCCGCTGCGCGCCCTGCTCTCGCACAGTTCGGGTCTGCCTGCATGGCGGCCGCTCTTCGCGCAGCTCAACGATCGCCGCACGGCGCTGGCTGCCGTGCTCAACACCCCGCTGGAGCAACCGGGCGAGGTGGTCTACAGCGACCTCGGCTTCATGCTGCTCGGCGCGGTGGTGGAGCGCGTGACGCACCAGCGCTTGGACGCCTTCGCCAACGAACAGGTCTTCGAGCCCCTCGGCATGCACCACACCCGCTTCGGACCCCTGCACGGGGTGCCGGTGGCCGCCACCGAGGACGACGGCTGGCGCGACCGCCTGCTGGAGGGTGAGGTGCACGACGAGAACGCCACCGTCTGGGAAGGTGTCGCTGGTCATGCCGGCCTCTTCGGCCCGGTGGGGGACCTGGCGCGCTACGCCTTGGCTTGGCTGCAAGGGGATCCGCGCCTCGGTGACGCCGAGCTGCTGCGGGCCTGCGGCCGTGAGGCGGCGGTCTCCGGCGACGGTGCGCTGCGCCGTGGACTCGGCTGGACCTTGGCTGGCTCCGGCTCCTTCGCCGGCGCAGGGGCCAGCGGCTTCGGCCACACCGGCTTCACCGGTACCTCGCTGTGGATCGAGCCGGAACGTGGGGTGGCGGTGGTGCTGCTGACGAACCGCGTGCACCCGAGGCGGGGCTCGGCCGAGGGCGTGCACCGCCTGAGGGTGGCGGTGCACGAGGCCGTCCGCTCGATGGGCGCCTGAGGGATGGCGCTGCAAGCGGTGGTCGTGGCCGGCGTGGCAGGCGCAGGCAAGACCACCGTCGGCCGGGCGCTGGCCGCCCACCTCGGTTGGGACTTCGTCGACGCCGACGATCACCATCCGGCAGCCAACGTGGCCAAGATGGCGGCCGGTGTCCCCCTGACGGAGGATGATCGCGCGCCGTGGCTGATGGCGCTCCAAGCGTTGCTGGCGGCGCGTCTCGCTGCCGGTAGCCCCGTGGTCATGGCCTGCTCCGCCTTGAAGGTGAGACACAGACGGAGCCTGTCTGGTGGCGATCCCCGCATCGGCTTCGCCGTGCTCACGGCCGAGCCCGAGCTGCTTCAGGCGCGGCTGGCGTCGCGGTCGGGTCACTTCATGCCGGCCTCCCTGCTGGCCAGCCAGCTCGAGACCCAAGAGTGGTCACCCGAGGCCGTCCCCTTCGATGCAGGCGAGCCGGTGGAGGAGCTGCTGCAGCGCATGGTCTGGTGGTCGGCCAGTGGGTTGGCTGCACCACTGCCGACGTCTCCGGTCGACCGACCGCTCCTGCGTTGGGCCAGCCAAGACGACGCCGACCAGGTCGCCGAGCTGCACCTCCGGGCCTGGCAGCGCACCTACCCTGGTCTGGCGCCGCAGACGGCCTACCGAACGCTCGACCTGGCGGCACGGCAACTGAGCTGGCGGGGCATGCTCGGCGGATCGGACCATGGGCGGTTCACCCTGCTCGCCGAGGTGGGGGAGAGGTTGGTCGGCTTCTGCCACGCAGGCCTCGGGAGCGATCCGCCCGACCCGGTCTTCGGCAGCCACGCACGCGTCAAGTACCTCTACCTCGACCCGCGTTGCATCGGACGCGGGCTGGGTGGCCGACTGCTCAGCGCTGCCGCCGCGGCGTTGCGGGACCGCGGAGCGCGCAGCCTGGCGCTCGGTGTGGTGACGGGCAACGGCCCTGCCATCGCCTTCTACCGGCACAAGGGGGCGACGGTTGCGGGCAGCTTCATCGATCCAGGCCCGGTGTGGCGGTCACGGAACCTTCTGTGCCTATGGGAGGACATCGGCGACCTGGCGAGCGCAGGGCATTCCGTGGCGGACACGGTCGTGGGCGCGCGGATGGCTGGCGGAGCGTAGGCTAGCCAGGATGATCTCACCGCGAGCCTCGCGCCTGGCGCTCAGCGGCATGCCCTTGGCTCTGCTCATCGCCTCGTCGCACGCCGTCAACGACGCCTTCACCAACATCCTCCCGGTCTACCTGCCGACGCTGCAGCTTCGCTTCGGCTTGGGCGAGGCGGTGCTCGCCACCCTGGTGGCCGTCATCTCCCTCTCGGCCAACGTGCTGCAGGCCTTCGTCGGCGGCCTGTCGGACCGGCTGGGCAGGCGGCGCATGTCGGCCCTCGGCCTGATCGTGGGCTCCACGCTGATGAGCTTCCTCGGCGTGGTCTCCAGCTTCTGGGCGCTGGTGCTGCTCCTGGCCCTCGGTGGGCTTGGGTCGGCCATCTTCCATCCAGGCGCGGTGTCCATGATTCGCCAAGCCGGACGCAGGACCAGCCTCTACATCGGCATCTTCGCCGCAGCCGGCGCCCTTGGTATGGCGATCATGCCGGTGGTGGTGCTTGCACTCATGCGCAGCTACGGGCCGCAGTACCTCCCTTACCTGTCGGTGGTCGGTGTGGCGACGGGTCTGGCCCTCCTGCTCTTCGCCCCCTCCCAGGCCAGGGTCACCCGCGCTCAAGGTGGCAAGCTCTTCGACCTGCGGCTCTTCTTGGGCCCGGTTGGCCTGCTGTCGTTGGCGGGGATCATGCGCTCCATCGCCTTCGTCAGCTTCAGCAACGCCATGCCGCTCTTCCTCGTCAACGTACGCGGCTTCGCCCCTGACGCCAGCGTGATCGGCGCCACCCTAGCGGTGTACGGCGCGGCCTCCTCTGTCTCCGGCCTGCTCTCGGGCGTGCTCGAGGCGCGCATCGGGCGCTTGCATCTCATCGTCGGCAGCCTGCTGCTGGCGCTGCCGATCATGGCCTCGACGCTGTTCATCGAAGCCGGCAGCCTGCCCTACTACCTGGCAGTGGGGCTGGCGGCCGCCTTGACCAACGCAGCGGTGCCGCTGCTGGTGGTCAGCGCCCAAGAGCTGGCGCCCCATGCGGTGGCCAGCGCCTCCGGCATGCTGATGGGGCTGACCTGGGGCACAGCAGGCGTGGCCTACATCGGCTTCGGCGCGCTGCAGGAACTCATCGGCCTGCAGACGGCGCTGCTGCTGAGCTTCCTCTTCCTGTGGCCGGCGGCGGCCTTGGCCTACGCGGTGCTGAAGCGCCACAGGGCGGCGCTGGGCTGAGGCTGCGTTAGCCTTGGGTGTGTACCGGATCTTCGTGGTCGAGGACGATCCCAAGATCGCCGCCATCCTCTCTGAGCACCTCGTGCGCTACGGCTACGAGGCGGTGGTGGCGCGGCGTTTCCACGACCTGCGGCTGGAGTTCGAGGAGGTCAAGCCACAGCTCGTGCTGCTGGACGTGACCCTGCCCAGCTTCGACGGTTTTCACTGGTGCAGGCAGATCCGGGCGGTATCGACCGTGCCCATCATCTTCCTGACAGCGCGCTCGGGCGACATGGACCAGGTCATGGCCATCGAGCACGGCGCCGACGACTTCCTCAGCAAGCCTTTCCACCTCGACGTCATCACGGCCAAGATCAAGGGCGCCTTGCGGCGCGCCTATGGCGACTACGCCGTTGCCAAGCCCGGTGGCGACGCGCAAGACACGGTGCCGCTGGGTGAGGGGCTGAGTTGGGACCGTGCCCGCTTCACCTTGCGGTCCGCTGAGCAGTCCGTCGCCCTCAGCCGGAACGAGAGTCTCCTGTTGGAGGCCCTGGTAGCGGTGCGTGGCGGCGTGGCGCCGAGGGAGTCGCTGCTGGCCTCGTTGTGGGATGACGCCGACTTCGTCGACGACAACACCCTGACCGTCAACGTCAACCGTCTGCGCCGCAGGTTCCAGGACCTTGGCGTCGCCGAGGCGATCGAGACCGTACGCGGGCTGGGCTACCGCCTGCGTTCCATGGACGAGGTCTCGTGAACTGGCGGGCCTTCCTGGCCGACCGCTGGTTCCTGCTCCTAGGGCAGGCCATGACCTTGGCCCTCCTACTGCTCGTGGTGCAACTGGCGATCCGCCCAGGGGAGCCGCCGCTTGGATCCTGGGATGTGGCCTACCTGTGCCTGCTCGTCTTGGTGGCCACGGCGATGGTCATCGCGCTGGACTTCGTGCGTCAGCGCAAGCTGCACCTCGAGCTACGCAGGGCGCTGGCGGCCGGCGAGGAGAAGCTCGACGAGGTCCTGCCGCTACGGCATGCCGTCAGCCACGAGCAACGCGCGTGGCAGGCCGTCCTGGACGCGCATCATCGCCGCTACCTGGCCGCTTTGCAGCGCCACGGTGCGCGCACCGAGCAGCACCACACCTTCGTGCACGCTTGGGTGCATCAGATGAAGGTGCCCCTGTCCGTGCTCGACCTGACGATCCAGCAGGCGCAGGTGTCGGCTGGCCGAGACGACGACAGCGACAGGCTGTGGGCTGGTGTGCGTGAGGAGACCGATCGCATGGCGGAAGGCCTTGAGTTGATGATGCAGACCGCGCGACTGGAACGGTTCGAGATCGACCTGCAGCCGGCCAGCGTCGATCTGGAGGCCCTGGCGCGCGAGGTGATCAACGAGCTGAAGTGGGCATGGATCCGCAGTGCTGTGTTCCCCCGGCTGCTCGTGGAAGGTGCCCCGCCGAAGGTCGCCAGCGACGCCAAGTGGCTGGCGGTGGTGCTGAGGCAGTTGCTCAACAACGCCATCAAGTACACCTTGCTCCAGGTGCAGGCCCAAGGCAGGGCAGGGGAGGGCGCAAGGGAGGTCGTCATCGCCCTGCGCAGCGAAGCGGACAGGACGGTGCTGGAGGTGGCCGACAACGGCATCGGGATCCCCGCCCACGACCTGCCGCGGATCTTCGCCCCCTTCTTCACCGGCGACAACGGCCGCTTGACCTCCGCCTCCACCGGCATGGGCCTCTATCTGGCGGCTGAGATCTGCCGCCGATTGGGGCATGTGGTCCAGATCGACTCCACGGTGGGGGAGGGGACCGTGGTGGCGCTGACCTTCGCCGGGCAGGCAGAAGGTGACGGGAACGTAAGCTGAGCCGCGGCGCACGTAAGGTCGCGCGATGGTGCCAGACCACCTGCCCTACCTATGCTCCAGCCGTGAAGGAGCGTGCCCCATGAACCCCACGCAACACAGCCAAGCAGCCCGCGTCGTCTTCGACCCGGCCCAGACGCAGACCCCCGTGCTCCGCACGAGCGGTCTGACCAAGGTGTACGGATCGACCCGCGGTGGCGTCAGCTATCCGGCCTTGAAGGGCGTCGACCTGGAGGTCGGGAGCGGTGAGTTCCTCGGCATCATGGGCCCATCCGGCAGCGGCAAGACCACCTTGCTCAACCTGTTGGCCACCATCGACACGCCCACCTCGGGATCCATCGAGATCGACGGCGACCGCACGGTCGGCATGAAGCACGACAAGCTGGCGGAGTTCAGGCGCCGCCGCCTTGGCTTCGTCTTCCAGGACTTCAACCTGCTCGAGACCTTGTCGGTCGGCGAGAACATGATGCTGCCCCTGGTGCTCGACTGGGTCGACCCCTATCAGATGCAGCGCCGGCTGCAGGAGCTGGCAGCCACGCTCGGGCTGTCCGATCTGCTGGAGAAGCGTACATACGAGATCTCCGGCGGCCAGCAGCAGCGCGCCGCCATCGGCCGTGCCATCATCCATCGTCCCTCTCTCCTGTTGGCGGACGAGCCCACCGGCAACCTGGACTCCAAGTCGGCCTTCGAGGTCATGTCGGCCCTGCAGGGGATCAACCAGGCCCAGGGCGCGACCATCCTGCTGGTCACGCACGACGCCTTCGCCGCCAGCTTCTGCAAGCGCATCCTCTTCCTCAAGGACGGCCGCGTCTTCTCCGAGTTGCGTCGCAACGACGGACCAAGGCAGGTCTTCTTCCAGCAGGTCATGGACGCGCTCAGCATCATGGGAGGGTCGTTCGGTGACGTTCCGGCAGCTGGCCTTCAGTAACGTCCGCGGCAGCCTGCTGCGCTACGCTGCATTCTTCCTGAGCAGCGTGTTCTCGGTGGCCCTGTTCCTGGTCTACACCCAGTTCGTCATGCACCCAGACGTGGTGGGCGGCTACATCTACGGCGGCCGGACGGCCAGGACGGCGCTGCAGGTGTGCCAGTGGCTGATCGTGCTCTTCTCCTTCGTCTTCGTCGCCTACTCCAACTCGGCTTTCCAACGGGCGCGCCACAAGGAGTTCGGCCTGCTCAGCCTGATGGGCATCGGCCGCGGCCAGCTGCGGCGCCTCATCTGGTGGGAGAACACCCTGCTGTCGGGTGCGGCCGTGGCCGTCGGCATCCTGGTCGGCCTGCTCTTCTCGCGCCTGTTCCTGATGGCCATCTCCAAGGCGCTGCAGCTCGAGGCGCCGATCCGCTTCCTATGGGTGCCTCAGGCCATCCTGCTGACGGTCGTGCTGTTCGTCCTGCTGTTCCAGGTCATCACCCTGCTCGGGCTCTGGCGCGTCGGCCGCAGCAAGGTCATCGACCTGCTCGGTGCTGCCCGGCGTCCGAAGCGCCCGCCGCGCGCCTCGCTGCTGCTGTTCATCCTCGCCGTCCTGCTCCTGATCGCCGGCTACGCCGCGGCCGTGCTTGTACCGCCCATCCTGGTCGTCGTCGCCTTCTTCCCGGTGGTGGGGATGGTCACCCTTGGCACCTACCTGCTGTTCGGACAGGGGAGCGTGTGGCTGCTGTCCGCCTTGCAGCGTAGGCCGCGGATCTACCTGAGAGGCACACGCATGCTGGTGATCTCGGAGCTGGTGTTCCGCATGCGCGACAACGCCAGGCTGTTGGCGACCCTGGCCACCCTCAGCGCCGTGGTGCTGAGCGCGGCAGGCTCCTTCTACGTCGGCTCACGGACGGTGGCCGCCGACGTCGAGCGCATGGCGCCCCATGCGCTCACGGTGCGCGATCAGGTCAGGGCCTTCCTGCCGCCCAGCGAGGTGTCGGCGATCCTGGCGCGCCACGGCGTGCGGCCCACCCTGGTAGCCCAAGTCGCCATGATCGACGCCGAGCCGCTGGATGAAGGACGCAGGTTCATCCCCTGGCTGCTGTCCCGCTCGACTTACATGGCCTTGCAACCAGGGGTGACGCTGGCCGATCTTGGCGCAGACGGAGCGTGGGTGGTCGACCCTGGGCCAGCGGCCGGGTTGGGAACGCCAGAGGACGTGGGGACCCGGGTCGCCCTCCGGGTCGGGTCGGTCGAGCGCACTTTGGAGATCGTCGGTCAGGAAGGGACTGCGCTGCTGCGCTCGCAGACCAGCCCATGGTGGGTCGTGGCCGACGCGACCTTCGCCGACATGTGGGCCGAGGCGCCGGAGGCGGGGAGGCGGATCGAGGAGGTCTACGACTGGCCTGCCACCCGCGCTTCGGCCGCCATCGCCGCATCGTTGGACCAGGCCGTGCCAGAAGAGTTCCGCCCCTTGCTCAACCAGCGCTGGACCCAGCAGCGCGAAGCCATGCAGGTCCTGTCGCTGACCATGCTGGTCGGGGTGTTCATCTCGGGGCTGTTCTTCGTCGGCGCCGGCAGCATCATCTACTTCAAGCTGTTCACCGAGCTGCCAGACGACCGCCGCCTGCATGCCTCCTTGGGCCGCATCGGCGTGACCTGGGCCGAGACCAGCCGCGTGGTCTCGCAGCAGGTGGCCTTGGTCTTCGCCCTGCCCATCCTGGTGGGAGGCGTCCACGCCGCCTTCGCCTTGCAGACCCTTGGCAACGCGCTGATGGTCGACGTGGCCGGCTACGTGGCGGTGGTCATCGCCTTGTTCGCCGCGGTGCAAGCGGTGTTCTACCTGCTCACGCGTTGGACCTACCTGCGGGCGTTGAGAGGTGGGGTGGCGCCAGGCGTCTGAGGTCGGGTGCCGACATGCTGCCTGCGCCGGATGGGTGAGGATGGACCTGGGAGGAGCATCATGGGGAGCGATCCGCTCAGCGAGTTCCTGCGCCATCGTCTGCGACCGCGGCGATCGCTACCTCAGCTCGGATCTCTTCAACGGATCCAGCCTGAGGGATCTAGTTCCGCGTCTCGAACTGCTGCTACAAAAATAAAACAGTGTGATAATCAGTCTTATCAAATCTCATGTGTACTGGGCCGTGGTGGCCCGCGGCTCAGGTAAGCTCTCGCATGTCCCACCCAACCCTCGAGCAAGTCGTCGCCGGGCAGTTCGGTCCTCGGGCCGAGGCCTACGTCCAGAGTGCCGTGCACGCCCAGGGCGAGGACCTCAGCTGGCTGCGGAACCTGGTGGAGGACCGGGCTGCCAAGCAGGTATTGGACATGGGCTGCGGTGGTGGGCACGTGAGCTACCGGGTGGCCGAGGTGGCCGAGTCCGTGGTGGCGTTGGACCTGTCACCGGCCATGTTGGCGGTGGTCGAGCGGGAGGCAGGGCTCCGTGGGCTTCCCAACCTGTCCACCGTCCAAGGTGACGTTGGCGCGCTCCCCTTCGCCGACGGCAGCTTCGATGCGGTGCTCAGCCGCTACAGCGCGCACCACTGGCCGCTGCTCGGGACCGCATTGCAGGAGGCGAGGCGGGTGCTGCGACCCGGTGGCCTGGCGGCCTTCGTCGACGTGGCCTCACCCGAGGACGACGTCGGGGACACCTTCTTGCAGGCCATGGAACTGCTGCGCGACGGCTCTCACGTGCGTGACCACCGCACGTCTGCCTGGACCAAGCAACTGGAGCTGGCCGGCTTCGTCGTGGTCGACGTCCGTCATGCCCCTCTGCGACTGGCCTTCGACAGTTGGGTGGCGCGGATGGCCACCCCGGCGCTGCGCGCCTCGGCCATCCGCGACCTGCAGACGAACGCCCCGGCCGAGGTCATCGGGACCTTCGAGATCGAGGAGGACGGCAGCTTCACCGTTGACGTGGTCAGCATCGAGGCGAGGGCGAGCTGACGGCGGGCTAGTCTCTGCGCTTCTCCCAGCGCAACAGGCGCCCTTCTTCGTCTTCGCGCTCCTCCAGGAGCGTGAAGCCGACCTTCTCCAGCACCCGCACGGAGGCGGCGTTGGTCACCAGGCACTCGGCCACCACGAACGTCACCGAAGGCTGCTGCAGCAACCAGTCGACGAAGGCGCCACCCGCCTCGGTGGCGATGCCGCGGTCACGCTGGCCGGCGTTGGTGCCGTAGCCGATCTCCACCATGCCTTGGGTGTCCGGCAAGGCCTTGCAGCCGATCTGGCCGATCGCCGTCAGGCCGACTCTGTCGATGACCGTCCCCGTCCAAGGCTCCGGCGCCGTTGGCGCGACACGGCGGCGCTCCAGCCAGGCGGGGAACTGGTTCAGGGCCTCGCCAGGCCATTCCGGCGGGAAGCGCACCGAGGCCACCCTGTGCTCCAGCTCGGCCCCGGCTTCGGGGCCAAGGTCCACATCGGTATAGAAGTCCTGGAAACGCAAGCGCTGCTCGATGGCTTCGGTCGGCGTCGGCACGATGACCGTGCGGGGGGTCAGGAGTCGGAAGCTGGACATGGTTCCTCTCTGGCCTGCTGCAGGTGCGGGCAAGTGGGCGAAGGCCCCAGCCTACGACACGGGCCGGCGAGGCAGGGTCAGCCTCGCCTCCCCCGCAGATAAGCACCCCACAGGAGCCCTACGCCGTTCAGCACCCTCGCGGACCGCGCGCGATCGGGGTCATGCAAGGCCGAGCGCCAGGCCGCCCAGACGGCCTCGGCCAGCTCCGTCGCCTCGCCATCCTGCAGACCGGCCTCCTTGGCCACACGAGCGATGGCTGTCACCAGCGCATCGCGTAGGCGACCCTCGGCCGTGCCGATGGTGAGCACCAGGTCGCGCTGATGGGGCCGGTCGGTGGCCAAGGCCATGAGCGCTCCGCCGGTGGCGCGCAGCCAGGCCTCGGGATCCGGGTCCGACAACATGGCCGCCTGGTCCAGCCAGCCCTCCACCTCGCGGTCCGCCAAGGCCTCGAGCAGCCTTGCCTTGGTGCCGAAGGCGCTGTAGAAGACCATGGTCGAGCTTCCGGCCGCGTTGGCCAAGCGGCGCATGGACAGGGCTTCGGGGCCCTCTGCTGCCAGCCTCTGGTCGGCCAGGTTCAGCAGGCCGTCCACCACGGCGTCCCGTCCCAGGCGCTTGGCGGCGGCATAGACGCTGGTGTCCGTGCGGTCAACCGCGCCGGGTTCGGCTTCTCGCGCTGCATCGGCAGCCATGTTCTGATCCTATCACACCGTTACATACCTGGTCGGGTGCTGAGATGGGCTCGGCTCTTGCGTCGGCTCAACCGCAGCGGTCCAAGCGCAGCCCCATCACCACGTAGCGATGCGGGTAGCCAGGCACGACGTATGCGCTGGGGCTGACCTGGCGCCAACCACGGGACCGGTAGAGCAGCGCGCCGACGGTGGCCGGATCATCCAAGGTGGTGAGCAGGGCGGTCGGCTGCTTCACCTCGTCCATCAACGCGTCGTGCAATGCACCGCCAATCCCTCGGCCCTGGTGCTCCGGCAGGACGGCCAGCTCGCAGAGGAGGAAGGCGCCTCTCCCCCACTTCAGCTTGCCTGCCGGTGTGAGCTGGGCCATCAGGGCGTCTACCCAGGGGAGCCCCGGCGTGGCCTGGTGGCCATAGGCCAGACCCACCAAGCGCTCGCCCACCCATGCGCCGACCCCGGCCCAGCCAGCTGCCCAGCGCTGTGCGCGCCATCTAGGGAGGAAGCGACCGGCTGCCGCCACGCCCTCATCGTAGGGCGGTCCGGCGAAAGCGGCCACGTAGACCTCGGCCACGGCTGGCTCCAGCTGGCCGAGCTCGGCGATGTCGATCGGCCTCAGGACGGCGTCCATCGCGCCAGGCTATCCCAAGCGCCCGCACAGCGAGCACGCTCAGTGCGCACCGGAGCACGCTAGACGAGCGGGTGGTCGATCCCACAAGGCGACGACCCTTCCTGGTGTTTGATAAGACGCGTGACGCTCACCCCTACCCAGGGCCGCGACGCGCTGGCCCGCGCTGAGCAGCTCCACCGCTGGCCCGAGGAAGCCCTACGCGTCTTCGCGGCCAAGGCCGCGAACGAGCGGGACGTCGATGAGCTCTGGCGTCTGCTGGAGGCTCACTTGACGCTCCTCGGCAGCAATGGCGTGGCCACCTCGCCACACACGCTGCGCGCCTACCGTCGTGGCGTGGTGGAGCTGGTGGCCATGTGGCAGGGTGAGAACCTGCTGCGGCCTAGCCGTGACGCGGGCGCGCTCTACCTGCAGCGGTTGCGGGCCGGCGACCGCCCCGAGATCGTCGAGGAGCCTCAAACCGCCAAACGCGGGCGCCGCCCCAAGCCGGGACCCTTGGCGCCCGCCACCGTCGAACTGCGCCTGGCCGCTGCCCGCGCCCTGTATCAGGCCCTGCGTTGGGCAGGCGCCACCGAGGCCGACCCGTTCCGCGACCTCAGCACCGGCCGCCACACGAGCAAGAAGGAGGACGTGGCCAGCCTCAAGGTCTACACCGAGACCGAGTTGGTCAACCTCCTCGAACAGGCGCTGGACGTGGAGGACCGCGTCATCCTGCTGCTAGGCGGGCATGGCGGCCTGCGCGTGAGCGAGATGCTGGACCTGCGCTGGGACGAGGTCGACCTGGGCAACCGCGAGTTGCTCGTGCGCGCGGGCAAGGGCAACAAGTCAGCCATGGTGCAACTCAGTCCACGGCTGGCCGCCGAGCTGAGGACCTGGCGGCACCAGCGCCTCGCCGAGGATGGCGCAGAGGGGGCCAAGGTGCTGCGCCTTCGCTCGCAGTTCGGGGTGTACCGTCGCCTGAGGCAGCTCTGCCTGCGCTGCGGCGTGCGCTTCAAGGGGGTCCATGGGCTCAGGCACGCGGCCGGCACCAAGCTCTACCGGCAGACCGGCGACCTTGGCCAGGTCCAGGATCACCTGCGCCACGCCACCCTCGACATGGCACGACGCTACGCCCGCTCCGACCGGCGCAAGCTGCGCGGCAGTCTGGATGACTGGACCTGAGGGAAACGGCCTTGGTAGGCACGGGCCTAGGGTGACGAGCCCTCGACCTTGGGCCGCGGTAGGCTGGTTGCAGGACGGGCGACGCCCGAAGCGACACGATGCACCACCGGAGGTGCCTACCCATGTACGTTGGTCTTCTCCATCTGCACAACCTGACTCGTTGGCTGGTCCTGATCGCCGCCGTCTTCGCCATCGCGGTGGCCTTGCGCGGCCTGCTCGGCGCACGCCCATGGGACAAGCTGGCGCGCGTCTCCAGCAGCGTCTACGTCGGCGTCCTGGATCTGCAACTGCTCATCGGCCTGGTGCTCTACGTCATCAGCCCGCTGATCCGGGCCGGCTGGGGCGACCTTGCTGCAGCCATGGCCATCCAACAGGTCCGCTTCTTCACCGTCGAGCACGCCTTGATCATGATCGTCGCGGTGGCCCTTGCCCACGTCGGCAGCGCCCTGGCACGCAAGGCCCCCAACGACCGCGCCCGGTACGGCAGGACCTCGCTCTTCTTCAGCCTCTCGCTGTTGGCCATCCTGGCCGGGATCCCCTGGTGGAGGGCCCTCTTCCCTGGCCTCTGAGGCCGTCGGCCGCCCAGAGACGGCTTCTGGGGCGTTGTTGCCCCCACAATGTTTGAACCCCGCGTGGGAGCGCGGGGTTCATCGTTCGGAAGAGGCGGGAGGTCTTGGGAGGAGACCTTGATCCACGTACGCAGTCTATGTAGACCGTCTGACGACGTTCTTACAAGGGCATGAGAAACCCTGCGCCGCTGGTAGGCTCGATGGGTGAACGACCTGCCGCGTTACTCGGACTGGGGCGCCGTTCCCCCGGGTCTGCGGCCAGAGAACGACCTGCGCTTCTCCGGCCTCGAGCCACGAGGCGGCCCGGTGGCCTGGCTGGTCCAGGGCGAGCGGGAGGTCGGGCTGTACCGTGAGGTCGACGCGGTGCCGCGCGAACGCAAGGTAGGGCCGGCCAAGCCATCCGCCAAGACCGCACCTTCCCCATCGCGGCTGCCCACAGCCGTCGGGGCACACCCAGCGGTGACCAGAGCCGGGCGCCTCTGGGTACGCCAACTGCTGTTGGACGACTTCATCGTCCTCGACACCGAGACCACCGGCCTCGGCCACCGCGACGAGGTGGTGGAGCTCGGTGTGCTGGACCGCGATGGGCGCACCCTGATGCAGACCTTGGTACGGCCGCGTTCCGGCGTCGTGCCACCAGGCGCAAGCCGCATCCACGGACTCACCATGGTCGACCTGCGGGACGCTCCCAGCTTCGACAGGGTCTACGACGAGTTGCTGCACCACGCTCAGGGCCGGCGGGTGATCGCCTGGAACGCCCCCTTCGACGAGCGCATGGTGAAGCAGTCGGCAGCCCTCTGGGGGCGCAGGGAGCGCCTCAAGGGCTTCGAATGCGCCATGCGGGCCTACGCCACCGCCCGAGGCTTGGCCCACGGCCGTGCCAAGCTCGAGCGCGCCGCCGTCGAGGCCGGGCTGCTCAAGGCGGGCCAGCAACGGCACCGCTCCACCGACGACGCAAGGCTGGCGCTGCAGGTGTTGATGAAGGTGGCAGGGGAAGGCAGCAGCTGACGAGCCGCCGGCCGCTCAAGCCGCCTTGAGCGTCTCCGTCCGCAGCGTCAGGCGCTGCACCAGATCCTGCTTCAGGCTCACACCGATGCCAGGACCGTCTGGCACGGTCTGCACGCCGTCAACGGCCTCCAGCAACGGGTCCACCAGGTCCTCATCCCAGTAGCGACTGGCACTGGCCGTGTCGCCCGGCAGGATGAAGCCCTCGAGGCTGGACAGGTGCAGGTTGTGCGCGCGCCCCACGCCCGACTCCAGCATGCCACCGCACCACACCGGGGCCCCGAAGGTGACCGCCACCTCGTGCAGCCGCCTGGCCTGGATGTAGCCACGCACGCGGCCCACCTTGATGTTGATGATGCGTCCTGCCCCTATCTGCAGGCCCTTGCGGGCGTCCTCGGCGGAATGGATCGACTCGTCAAGGCAGATCGAGGTGCGCAGCTGACGCTGCAGTTCGGCGTGGTCGACCAGGTCGTCGTAGGCCAGCGGCTGTTCGATGTAGGAGAGGTCAAAGTCGTCGAGCTGCCGCAGCACCGGCGCGTCCACCAGCCGGTAGGCGCTGTTGGCGTCCACCGTCAGGTCGGCGTCGGGGTAGGCCTCGCGCACCGCGCGCACCATGGCCACGTCCCAGCCGGGCTTGATCTTGAGCTTGATGCGCTTGTAGCCCTCGTCCACGTGCTGGCCCACCCAGGTCACCGTCTCGTCGATGCTGTGCTGGATGCCAAGCGAGACCCCCGTCGGCACCTGCGTTCGCACACCACCGAGCAGCTTCCACAGCGGCAGGCCGAGCGAGCGAGCCCACAGGTCCCAGTAGGCCATCTCCACCGAGGCCACCGCCATGTTGTGGCCGCGGATCAGGCGCAACTCGTGCAGCAGGTGGCCTGGGGTGGCGAAGTCCTTGCCCAGCACCTTGGGGGCGATGAAGTCGCGCAGCACGCTCCAGGCGGTGTCGTTGGTCTCGTAGCTGTAGCCGGGGAACTCGCCGGCCACGCACTCCGCGATGCCCTCCCCACCCTCGCCCCGAAGCGTCACCAGCAGCACGCGGCGATCCTGCTCGACGCCGAAGGAGGTTTCGAAGCGGAACTTGAGCCTGAGGCCCACCTCGCGAAGTTCGATCTGTTCGATGCGCATGTTGCACATCATCGCCCACAGCGGCGCCGACGGTGAGCGCTTCGCGGAGCCTGCACGACACCCCCGGCTCAGCGCTTGGGGAAGTGCTGGGCATCCAGCTGGTCCTGCTCGATCAACGCGCCGTCGCCAGCTAGCGACTCCACGTGGTGTCGTAGCTCGTGGGTGAGCGTGTCCCAGGCCTCTTCTTCCCAATCGAAATCGGCGTCGCCGTCAGCCACGGCCATGAAACTGCCGTAGTACAGCGCCACATGCCTACCCAGCCCTTCACCGCTGCCAAGGAAGCTCTCGGGGCCGGGGTCGAGGTACTCGCCGAGGCGCCAGACGTCGACGTAGTCCTCCTCTGGACGGGCTTGCTCCAGCACGTGCACGCCCTGAAGGCCTGTCAGGAAGGTCTCGGGGATCTCGGTCACCATCTCCTCCACCATGGCGCGGAATTCCGCGAAGCTCATGGCGGGCGGGCCAGCGGTCATGCCGGTTCTTCCAGCCCCCGCGCGACCGACAGGCGCGTGTCGTCCGTCAGGTCGAGGCGCAGCGGCGTCAGGGAGACATGCCCCTGCTCGATGGCCCAGCGGTCGGTGCCTTCCTCCACCCGCTCCCTCGGCTCCTCGGCGAACCAGTAGTGGGTGCGACCCATGGGGTCCTGGCCCGGGATGACGTAGCCGTCGTAATGACGCACCGACATCTTGGTCCAGGAGATGCCCTTGGGCTGGGAGGGGAAGTTGGCGTTGAGCAGCGGCAGGTCGGGGGTGGCGAGGAAGAGCTCGATGACCTCGCGCAGGTAGGGCTCCAGCGCCGCGTACTCGAAGCCGGTGCCAGCAGGCGCGCCTTCGGCGGCCGAAGGAGCACTGAAGGCGATGGCGGGGATGCCAAGGAAACTGGCCTGCTTGGCGGCTGCCACCGTGCCAGAGTGCCAGATGTTGTGGCCGATGTTCAGCCCCAGGTTGATGCCGGTGAGCACCAGGTCCACCTTCTCCCACATGTGGGTGCCTAGGGCCACGCAGTCGGCCGGCGTGCCGTCGACCTGGTAGGCGTCGATGCCGTCGATCCGCGTGAGGGCGTAGTGCAAGGGGCGCCGAACGGTGATGGCGTGGCTCATGGCGGACTGCTCCACGTCGGGGGCGACCACGCGGACGGTGCCGTAGGCCTGTGCCACCCGCGCCAAGGCGTGGATACCGGGGCTGTGGACGCCGTCGTCGTTGCTGACAAGGATGCGCATCGTAAGGTGGATGGTACCGCGCGTGGCTCGTTGCCCCGCCCCGCTTGGCACGTCCGCGTACCGGAGGTAGGTGGCCTTGCTCGGCCTTCAACTCCTCATCCTGTTGTCCCTGATCGTCCTCAACGGCCTGTTCGCCATGACCGAGATCGCGATCGTGTCCTCCAGCCGCAGCCGGCTGCAAGGCCTGGTCGAAGCAGGCCATCGTGGTGCAGCGGCCGCGTTGGCGCTGAAAGATGACCCCAACACCTTCCTCTCCACCGTCCAGGTTGGCATCACCCTGGTGGGGGTGCTCTCCGGGGCCTTCGGCGGCGCCGTCTTCGCGGGACCTCTGAG
>CAYXJZ010000052.1:0-4768 GCA_964465355.1 uncultured bacterium
CTGGCCGACCGCTTCCGCGCCCACCTCGAAGCCCAGGGCGAGAAGGTGGTCGAGCCCCTGGCGGTGGGTGGCGTGGGTTCATCGGACTTCGGCAACCTGAGCCAGGCCCTGCCCGCCATCCACCCCTACGTGGCGATGGTGCCTGAGACCATCTCGGCCCACTCCCCCGAGTTCGCCGTAGCCGCCGCCTCGCCTGCGGGGATGCGCGCCATGCGGCTGGCCGCCACCGCGCTGGCGCACACCACCGCAGAGCTCTTCCTCGACCCCGACCTGCTCGCCGCCGCCGCCTCGGAGTTCGCGGCGCAGGCCACATGATCCCGCCCACCGCCCCGCCATCGTCCATCGCCCGCCGGCCCCACGCGACGCGTGTCGCCGACTCGCACGAAGGAGGACCAGCATGAACCGGACCCGCCTGCCCCTAGCCGCCTTGCTCATCGCGTCGCTGGCGACGTTGTCCCTGGCCATCGGCCAACGGGACGTCGTCATCGCGCAGGGCATCGACGTCACCGGCTTCGACGCCCACGGTCACAGCAACACCGCCATGGAAGCCGTGCTGATCAACATCTACGACTACCTGGTCATGAAGGACGGCAACGGCGAGTTCCAGCCGGCCTTGGCCACCTCATGGGAACCCGTCTCCGACACCGCATGGCGCTTCAGCCTGCGCGAGGGCGTGGTCTTCCACGACGGCAGCCCCTTCACCGGCGAGGACGTCAAGTTCTCCCTCGAGCGCCTGGCCACCGACTCCAGCATGCTGGAGCACACCAACTACCGGCAGATCAGCCACGTCGAGGTGCTCAGCGACCACGAGATCCTCATCCACACCCATGGCCCCGACCCCATCCTGGTCAACCGCATCAGCCGCCTGAACTCGGGCATCATGCCGAAGGCCTACATCGAGGCCGTCGGCTGGGAAGCCTTCACCGTCAACCCCGTCGGCACCGGTCCCTTCCGCTTCGTGGAATGGGTGCGCGACCAGCGCATCGTGCTCGAGGCCTTCGACGACCACTGGCGCGGCCGGCCCGCCTTCGACCGCCTCATCCATCGCACCATCCCAGAGGACTCCACCCGCGTGGCCGAGCTGATGACAGGCGGCGTCGACGTCATCACCAACATCCCCGAGCAGGACGCCGACCGCATCGAGCTGACCAACGCCGCCCGCGTGGAACTGGCGCCGAGCAACTTCGTCATGATGCTGGTCTTCAACGTGCGCGAGGGCACCGAGACCGCCGACCCCCTCATCCGCGAGGCCATCGACCTGGCCATCGACCGTGACCTGCTGGTGGACGGCCTGATGGGCGGCCTCGGCGCCGTCACCGCTGCTCGCCTCAACCCCGGCATCTCGGCCGCCCCCATCGACCGCTACTTCGGCGTCAACAACTACGACCCAGAACGCGCCCGCGAGCTCATCGCCGAGGCCGGCTACGCGCCAGGCCAACTCACCCTGCGCATCTACGGCGCCGCCGGCCGCTTCGCCTTGGGTGGCGAGCTGACCGAGGTGGTGGGCGTCATGCTCGAAGAGGTGGGCTTCAACGTGGTCGTCGACGTGCGCGAGTTCAGCGCCTACTCGGCCAACGTGTGGAACGTCGGCGCCTTCGAGCACTTCGTGGTCACCGGCCTGGGCAACTCCATGGCCGACAACCTCTTCGCCATGCGCGCCCTGTACTGCGGCGGCGAGTACGCCAACCGCGTCGGCTGGTGCAACGAGCGCTTCGACGAGGTCATGACCGCGGCCGAGACCGAGGTCGACCCCGAGACGCGCACCGGCCTGCTGCACGAGGCCACCGACATCGTGGCCGCTGAACGCCCGTGGGTCACGCTCTTCCAGCGCCAGAACCTGGTGGGCGTGAGCAACCGCGTCGACTGGCAGCCTCGTCCGGACGAGATGCTCTGGATGTTCGAGGCAACACCCCGCTGAGCCATCAGCTTCTAGCCTCGGGGGCCGACCACCGGTCGGTCAGGCCCCCGAGCGCCCTATCTTGCGCAAGCCCTACCCCGCGGCCGCATGGCGGCCCTCCGAACCAGGAACCGGTGCAGACTGAGCCATGACGACCTACGTCCTTCGTCGTCTCCTGCAGATGGTGCCGGTGGTGCTCGGCATCACCCTCATCGTCTTCGTGCTGGTGCGGGCCTCCGGCGATCCGGCCATCATCCTGCTGCCGGAGGACGCCACCATGGAGCAGGTCGAGCTGCTCAGGCGCTCGCTCGGTCTCGACCGGCCGGTGCTGGAGCAGTACGTCATCTACCTCGGCAACCTCGCGCGTGGCGACTTCGGCATGTCGCTGCGCTTCCAGCACCAACCGGCCTTCGCCATCGTCATGGAACGGCTGCCCGCCACCCTGCAGCTGGCCTCGGCCGCGCTGCTGGTGGCGCTGCTCGTCTCCTTGCCTGCCGGCATCCTGGCGGCGCTGTACCGCGACCGCTGGCCCGACCGGCTCGCCTCCACCTTCTCGGCCATCGGTGAGGCCATGCCCAACTTCTGGCTCGGCATCATGCTCATCCTGCTCTTCGCCGTGCAGTTGCGCGCCTTCCCCGTCTCGGGCCAGGGCAGCCTGGCGCACCTGGTGCTGCCGGCCGTCACCCTCGGCACAGGCCTGGCCGCGCTGCTCACCCGCCTGATGCGCTCCAGCCTGCTGGAGGTGCTGAGCCAGGACTACGTGCGCACGGCCACCGCCAAGGGACTGAAGTGGCGCACGGTGCTCGGCAAGCACGCGCTGCGCAACGGCCTGCTGGCCTACGTCACGGTGCTCGGCCTGCAGGTGGCCTCGCTGATGGCCGGCGCGGTGGTCACCGAGCAGGTCTTCGCCTGGCCCGGGATCGGCCTGCTGGCCATCCAGGCCATCAACTCGCGTGACATGGCCATCATCCAGACGGTGGTCATCGTGGCCTCGCTGGTGGTCATGTTCGCCAACCTGCTGGTGGACGTCCTCTACTCGCTCATCGACCCCCGGATCCAGTACGCGTGAGCGGCCGCTTCGCACCCGCCAGGCTGCTGCGGGCCCTGCTCGCCAGCCCCACCGCCACCTTCGGCATGGTGATGCTACTGGTGTTCGTCGCGGTGGCGCTGCTGGCCCCGGTGCTGGCGCCGCATGCGCCCAACGCCCCCAACCTGCTGCGCCGCCTCAGCCCGCCCTCCTGGATGGGCGGTGACGGCGGGCACTTCCTCGGCACCGACCATCTTGGCCGCGACATCTTCAGCCGCCTGCTCTTCGGCACCCGCATCGCCTTGTCGGTGGGCGCGCTCGGCGTGCTGCTGGCAGCCACCATCGGCATCACCCTCGGTACCCTGGCCGGCTACTTCGGCGGCTGGCTCGACACCATCATCTCGCGCTTCGTCGACACCATCATCGCCATCCCCAACGTCATCCTCTACCTGGCGGTGCTGTTCACCTTCGGCGCCAGCCTGCCAGTGCTCGTCCTGGTCATCGGCGGGGTCAACTGGACCACCTTCGCCCGGGTGGTGCGCGCCGAGGTGCTCTCCGTCAAGCAACGCGAGTACGTCGAGGCCTCGCGCGCCAGCGGCCAGCGCGTACCGCTGCTGCTGCTGCGCCACGTGCTGCCCAACATCATGGCGCCCATCCTGGTGGTGGCCACCCTCAACATCGCCACCGTCATCATCCTCGAGGCCTCGCTGTCCTTCCTCGGCCTCGGCGTGCAGCCACCCACCGTCACCTGGGGACGCATGCTGGCCGACGGACGCAACTACGTGGCTACCGCCTGGTGGCTGTCCACCTTCCCCGGCATCTTCATCACCACCCTCTGCCTCTCGCTCATCTTCCTCGGCGACTGGCTGCGCGACCTGCTCGATCCGCGCCTGAAAAGAGCCTGAGATGGACGCCGACCTGCTGGCCATCGCCCACCGCTGCCTGCGCGATCTCACCGAGCCCGAACCGCGCCACACCGTGCTGGTGGTCACCGACGACGACACCCACCTGGTGGCCGAGGCCTGGGCCGAGGCGGCCAGGTCGCTGGCGCCCGAGGTGCTGACCGTCCGCATGCCCACCCGCCGCCGCCACGGCGAGGAGCCGCCGCCGGCCGTGGCCGCCGCCATGCTGGGCGCCGACCTCATCGTGCAGGCGGTGTCGCGCGCGCTCACCCACACCGACGCCAGCCGCGCAGCCATGGCCAAGGGAGCGCAGGTCTTCGTCCTGCGCGGGATCACCGCCGAGATGATGCGCAGCCCCTTGATGCAGGTGGACTACGCGGCGTTGCGGAAGGTGACGCAGGCGCTGGCAACGCGCATCCAGGCTGGTTCCACCCTGCACCTGCGTTCGCCCGCCGGCACCGACCTGCGCTGCAGCGTCGCCGGCCGCCCCGCCTTCGCGCTGGCGGGCGGCACCGGCCCTGGCCGTTTCGGCGGCTGCCGCTCGGGCGAGGCCGCCACCTCGCCGCTGGAGGGCAGTGCAGAAGGTGTGATCGTCATCGAGCACGCCATGGACGACCTTGGCGCCATCGATGCGCCCATCCGGCTGACCTTGGAGGGCGGCAAGGTGCTGCGTGTGGAAGGCGGGGAGAGCGCAGCCACCTTGCGACGGATGATGGAGGAGGCCGGCGAGGGCGCCGACAACCTGGCGGAGGTGGCCATCGGCACCAACCCCAACGCCCGGCTGAGCGACAACCTGGCGGAGGTCAAGAAGATGCTGGGCAGCGCCCATGTGGCCTTAGGCGACAACGTCAGCCTGGGCGGATCGGTGCGCTCCGCCATGCATCTGGACGGCATGGTGCTCAGGCCGACGATGTGGGTGGACGGGGAGCTGGTGGTCGAGGA
>CAYXJZ010000052.1:4868-22719 GCA_964465355.1 uncultured bacterium
CGCCGCCACACCGGCCAGCTGCGGTCCTCCAGCTCTTCCATCTGCTCCGCCGTGCGCAGGCCGTTGGCCCGCATCAGGCTGAGCAGCTGCCCTCTGTGGTGCGCGTCATGCACGATGGTGTGCACCAGGAACTGGGCAGGATGGCTGCGGTAGGCGCGCTCGAAGGAGCGGCCCTCGTCCAGCGCGCTGCGCACGGCGGCCAGCGCGGCGCGGTCGCCGGCGGCGAAGGCCTCCGCGATGTCGGCGACCGAGCGGGTGGTGAGCCAGAAGCCGGTGTCGTCGCCGTCCGCCACCAAGGGGATGCCTTCTGCGTGCTCGGGCGAGATCCGGCTCAGCCAGCCGTGACGGAACTCGGCCGTGTGGGCCAGCTGCTGCCCCAGGCTCCAGCCGCCCTTGCCGTCGGTGGTGTCAAGGTCGGCCTCGGTGATGGCGCCCAGGAGGACGGCGTTCACCTCGCCGTTGCGGGCGAAGGCCTCCAGCACCAGGGTCATCTCAGGTTGGTCTGCCATGGCCCACTATAGATAGGCTGGCCACCATGGACAACGCACCCGCTCCCGATGCCGCCTGGCTCGCGCCGCTGGCGACCTGGGTGGCTGCGCAGCCGCTGCTGGCCACCATGGCCTTCACGATCGGCCTTGCCCTGGTCGCCTGGCTCGCCTTCCTCGTCACCCGCCGCTACCTCGTCGCTGCGCTGGACCACCTCGGCCGCCGCTTCCAGCTCGCCTGGCAGGAGGCCTTGCACAAGCAGGGCTTCTTCCAGCGCCTCGCCTGGGTGGTTCCGCTGATCATCGTGCGCGCCGGTCTGCCCTACCTTCCCCTGCTGCCGGACGGCCTCGCGACGCTGCTCCAACGCCTCATCGCGGTCGGCGTGCTGCTGGTGACAGCCGGCGCCGTCGGCGCCTTCCTCGGTGCCGTCGGCGACGTCTACGCTCGCTCGCCGAGGGCCGCCGTTCGACCCATCAAGGGCTACCTGCAGGCCATCGTGCTGGTGGTGTACGTGCTGGTGGCCATCGTCGTCGTCGCCACCCTGATCGGCCGCGACCCGCTGCTGATCCTCGGCGGCGTCGGCGCAGCGTCGGCCGTGCTGCTGCTGGTGTTCCGCGAGACCCTGCTCAGCCTGGTGGCCGGCATCCAACTCACCACCAACGACCTGATCCGGGTGGGCGACTGGATCGAGATGCCGCAGTTCCACGCCGACGGGGACGTGGTCGAGATCGCCCTGAACACGGTCAAGGTGCAGAACTGGGACCGCACCTTCACCGTCATCCCAGCCCACAAGTTCCTCGACCAGAGCTTCAAGAACTGGCGCGCGATGCACGAGGCGGGCGGCCGCCGCATCAAGCGCAGCATCCTGCTCGACATGACCACGGTCAGGTTCATGAGCGAGCAGGAGATCGAGGATCTGTCGCGCTTTGCCCTGCTGCGCGGCTACCTCGGCAGCAAGCGCGAGGAGCTGGCGGCTTGGACCACCAGCCACCCCGAGGCCGCGGAGGACCCCGTCAACGCAAGGCGCCTGACCAACGTCGGCACCTTCCGCGCCTACGTCACCGCCTACCTGCGCGCCCGGCCCGACATCCGCGACGACATGACCTTCCTGGTCAGGCAGCTCGACCCGCGCTCAGACGGCTTGCCGCTGGAGATCTACGTCTTCGTTGGCGACACCCGCTGGGCCGTCTACGAGGGCGTGCAGGCCGATGTCTTCGACCACCTGCTGGCCATCCTGCCGGAGTTCGGCCTGCGGGTGTTCCAGAGCCCGAGCGGGGCGGACTTCGCCCGCCTAGGCTGAGCGGCGGCTGCGCCACAGCGCCTCGCCCTCTTCATCGACCCCCGCGACCGCCTCCGCTCAACGGGCGATGCCGGCGACGGCCGAAGGGACGCCAGGCAGGCCGTGGCGGCGCAGGTACTCCGCCGTCCGCATGCGGTGGCCACGAGCCGCCGCCTCGATCGCGACGGTGTCGGCCGGCTGCGCCGCCAGCAGCCCCACCAAGGCCTCGTGCTCCCGCACGTCGTCCTCCGCCCGGTTGGGCACCAGGTGGAAGGAGGTGGTCGCCAGCATGGTGTCGAGCTGGCTCCAGAACACGCGGATGTTCTCGAGCAGCTGGCCGTTGCCTGATGCCTCGAAGATCAGGAAGTGGAACTCCCGGTTCAGCTCGATGAACCAGGACCACATCTCCTGTTGCACGGCGGCGCGCAGCCGCTGGTTGACGGCCTCGAGCCGGGGCAGCAGCTCGCCGGCCCGCGGCGCCGCCAGGGCGGTGGCGTAACCCTCCAGCACCGCCAGCATGGCCATGACCTCCACCACCTCCTCGGTCCTCACCCAGGCGACCACCGCGCCGACGTAGGGCGTGAGGGTCACCAGGCGCTCCGCCTCCAGGCTGAGCAGCGCCTCGCGCACCGGCAGCACACTGGTGCCGATCTCCTCGGCCACCTGGCTGGCGGTGATGCGCTGGCCTGGCAGCAGCCGCTTCTCCAGGATGCGGCGTTTGATGAAGTCGTAGGCGAGGTCCTTCTTGGTGGGGTGGGCCATCGGTGTCTCCTGAATCTTATACGATAGCCCGCGACCACGGTCGAGATCGAAGGGAGTCGCCATGGAAGGGACGCCAGCCCCCAGCACGGGGCGCATGTACGAGGACTTCGAGGTTGGCGCAGTCTACCGGCACTGGCCCGGCCGCACCATCTCGGAAGCCGACAACACCTGGTTCACGCTGCTCACGATGAACAGCCACCCCATCCACTTCGATGCCGACTACGCCGCCGGCACGGCCTTCGGTCGGCCGCTGGTGAACAGCTGCCTGACGCTCTCCATCGTGGTGGGCATGTCGGTGCGCGACGTCAGCCAGGCGGCCATCGCCAACCTGGGCTGGGAACGCGTCGAGCTGCCTGCGCCCGTCTTCAACGGCGACACCGTCTACGCATCGAGCACCGTGCTGGAGAAGCGTGTGTCGCGTTCCGACCCCTCTCGCGGCATCGTCAGGGTGCGCACCGTCGGCAGCAAGCAGGACGGCACCGAGGTGCTGCGGCTGGAGCGGTCCATCCTCACGCCCCTGCGCGGCTCGCCCTAGGCAAGCGCGCAGTCGACGGCTGCGGCCGTTGACAAGGGCCGTCATGATGCATATATTCCCTCTTATACGATTTGCTTGGACGAGGTCACCGCCCCCATAGGGCGGCTCGGCTCGGGAGGAGATGCCCATGGCTAGGTCGGGGACTAGGATGTTCGTCTGCGTCGCGCTCGTCATCGCCGCGCTCGGCTGGGGCTCGGCGCAGCCCGCGCCCAGCTGGGGCGGCAGCCTACGGGTGGCCATCACCGGCGACCCACCCACGCTGGACCCACACACCAGCACCGCCGTCATCGTGCTCGAGATCGCATCGCACCTGGTCGAAGGGCTCTACGCCCGCGACGCCGACGGCATGGTGCAGCCGATGCTGGCCAGCGCTCTGCCGAGCGTCAGCGACGACGGCCTCGTCTACACCATCCCGCTGCGCCAAGGCGTGACCTTCCACGACGGCCAGGTGCTCGACGCCGACGACGTGGTGGCCTCGCTCGACCGCTGGCGGCGCATCGGCTTCGGCCGCAACACCCTGGCCAACGCCGTGTCCATCGAGGCCGCCGACGCGCACACGGTGGTCATCACCCTGAGCAGACCGGTGGGTGTGCTCGTCTCGGTGCTCGGCTGGACCGAGGGCGCTGCTGTCATCTACCCCGCCTCCCTGCTCGCCGAGGTGGGTGACACCGCCATCGACGCGCCCATCGGCACCGGCCCGTACCGGCTGCGTGACTGGCGCCGCGGCCAGGAGGTCATCATCGAGCGCTATGCCGACTACGTCGGCTTGGACGACGAGCCCTCCGGCGACGCCGGCCGCAAGAACGCCTACCTCGACGAGATCCGCTTCATCGCCGTGCCCGACGGCGCCACCCGCCAGGCCGGCCTGGAGTCTGGCGAGTACGACGTCGACTACCGCGCGGCAGGCAGCGACCTGGAGCACCTGCAGTCCTCCGACCGCATGTACCCATGGATCATGCGGCCCGGCTACAACTACATCGCGCTCATCAACCACAACTCCCCGCTGATGCAGGACCTGCACCTGCGCCAGGCCATCCAGGCCACCCTCGACATCTACCCGCTCATGCTCGGCGCCTTCGGCGAGGACGCGGTCTTCGCCCTCGGCAGCAGCGTCATCCCGGCCGAGATGGGCGCCATGTTCGACGAGGTCTCCGGCGCGGAGCTCTACGACCGCGGCGACCTGGAGGCCGGCCGCGCCCTGCTGGCCCAGTCGAGCTACGCGGGCGAGGACATCCGCTGGCTCACCTCGCGCGACTTCGACTACCAGTACCGCGGCACGCTGGTGGCCGTCGACCAGGTCAGCGCCCTCGGCCTCAACAGCGAGATCATCGTGCGCGACTGGGCCACCACCGTGGCCACCCGCGCCAACCCCGATGCCTGGGACATCTTCCTCGGCAACTTCACCCTGGCGCCCGAGCCCGAGATGATCGCCTACCTCAACCCCAACTACCTCAACGGCTACCAAGGCACGGAGCGCTACCAGGAGCTGATGGCCGAGCTGCGGGTCACCTCCGACCTTGACCGACGTCAGGTCTTGTGGTCGGAGGCGCAGGCGGAGTTCTACCGCGACGCAGGCGCCATCCAGATGGCCAACACCTTCCTGCTCAACGGCTACGCTGCCAACGTGCACGTCCAGACGAGGAACTTCCTCTTCCAGGCATGGAACACCTGGAAGGAGTGAGGCGGGCTTGAGGGCGTGACCGCCTACCTGGTCCGCAGGCTGGCCTCGATGGCGGCAACCCTGCTGGTGGTCGGCGTGGTGGTGTTCTTCATCATCCACGCCGTCCCCGGCGACGTCACATCGGCCCTGCTCGGGCAGGACGCCACCCCCGACCAGATCCAGGCCATGCGCGAGCGCCTCAACCTCGACCGCCCCCTGCCAGCCCAGTTCGGCAGCTGGTTCGTCGGGCTGCTCGGCGGCGACCTCGGTCAGAGCATCTACATGCGCATCCCGGTGGCGCAGGCCATCGCCCAACGCCTCGAGCCCACCGGCATGCTGGCCCTGTGCTCCATCCTGATCGCGGTCGCTCTCGGCGTCGGCCTCGGCACGCTGGCCGCGGTGCGCCATGGCCGCCCCACCGACTACCTGGTCATGGTCTTCGCCATGCTCGGCCTCTCCCTGCCCACCTTCTGGCTCGGCCTGCTGATGATCCTGCTCTTCGCCGTCACGCTGCGTTGGCTGCCGGCGGCCGGCTACGTGCCCTTGGCCCAGTCGCCGCTCGACACCCTGCGCTACCTGGTCATGCCGGCGGTGGCGCTCGGCTTCAGCCAAGCGGCCGTGATCGCCCGCATCACCCGTTCCAGCCTGCTCGACAGCCTGCAGGAGGACTACGTGCGCACCGCACGCAGCAAGGGCCTGCCAGAGAGGCGGGTGGTGCTGCGCCACGCCCTGCGCACCGCCATGATGCCCATCCTCACCGTCATCGGCCTGTCCATCGCCACCATGGCCGGCGGCGTGGTGGTCACCGAGACGGTGTTCAACATCCCCGGCGCGGGGCGCCTCGTCATCGAGTCGGTGCAGCGCCGCGACTACCCCGTGCTGCAAGGGGCCGTCATCGCCGTGGCGCTGGTCTACGCGCTGATCAACCTGTTCGTCGACCTCGGCTACCTGGCCCTCGACCCGCGGGTGCGTTACACGTGACCGCCACCGCGACAAGGGGCTGGACCGACTCGGCATGGAAGACGCTGCGACGGCCGCCGGTGGCCGTCGGCGGCGCCATGCTGGCGCTGGTGCTGGCCATGGCGCTGCTGGCGCCGTGGATCAGCAGCGGCGCGCCCAACCGGCTGGCGGTGCTCGACCGCCTCCAACCCCCCTCCACCGCCCATCCGCTCGGCACCGACGACCTCGGTCGCGACGTGTGGACCAGGGTGGCCTTCGGCGCCCGCCTCTCGTTGACGGTGGGCTTCGCCACCGCCTTCCTCAGCGCCTGCATCGGCACGCTCATCGCCTTGGTCGCGGGCTACTACCGCTGGTTGGACGAGCTGGTCATGCGCATCCTCGACGGGCTGATGGCCCTGCCAGGGGTGCTGCTGGCCATCGCCATCATGGCCGCCATCGGCCCGCAGGTCAGCAACATCGTCTTCGCGCTCACGCTGGTATACATGCCAAGGTGCGCGCGGGTGGCCCGCTCCAGCGTGCTGGTGGTGCGTGAGCACGTGTACGTCGAAGCAGCGCAGGCCATCGGTGCGCCCGACCGGGTGATCATGCTGCGGCACATCCTGCCGGGCACCTTCTCGCCGGTGCTGGTGCAGGCCACCTACGTCTTCGCCACCGCGGTCCTGCTGGAGGCCTCGCTGTCCTTCCTCGGTGCAGGCGCCCCGCCGCACGTGCCCAGCTGGGGAGCCATGCTGGCCGAAGGCAGGCAGCTCATGCGCCAGGCGCCTTGGATGACCGTCTTCCCCGGTCTCGTGCTCGCCCTCACGGTGCTGGCCGTCAACATGATCGGCGACGGCCTGCGCGACGCCCTCGACCCCAAGGCACAGCGCCGATGAGGGCCGAGACGGAGGCGGCCGCCAAGCTACCGACCGCCCACAGCGATCGGCCGCCGCCCAGTGCGGCCCAGCCCCTGGCCGACGTGCGCATCCTGGCCGTGGAGCAGTACGGCGCCGGCCCCTTCGCCACCATGGTGCTGGCCGACCTCGGCGCCGAGGTCATCAAGATCGAGGTGCCGCAGGGCGGCGACGTCGGCCGCCAGGTGCCGCCATGGGCCGGGGAGGGCGACAGCCTGTTCTTCCAGAGCCTCAACCGCGGCAAGCGCAGCGTGGCCATCGACCTCAAGCATCCCCGCGGCCGGATGCTGTTCCGGCGCATGGTGCGCAACAGCGACGCCGTCTTCTCCAACCTGCGCGGCCGCTCGCCTGCCAGCCTCGGCATCACATACGACGACCTCAAGGACGAGAACCCCGCCATCGTCTGCGCCTTCCTCACCGGCTTCGGGCGCGAGGGCCCGCGTGCCGACCAGCCTGCCTACGACTACATCATCCAGGCGCTGTCCGGCATGGCCGCCCTCGGCGGCGAGCCGGGCGGCCCGCCTGCCCGCGCAGGCGTGAGCGTGGTGGACTTCTCGGCCGGCCTTGCCGCAGCGGTCGCCATCCTCACCGGCGTGCACCGCGCCCGCGCCACCGGCGAGGGCGGCGACCTCGACACCAGCCTGCTGGCCACCGCCTTCAACCTCAGCAACTACCTCGCCAGCTGGGTGCTGAGCCGCGACTACCTGCCCGAGCGGCTGCCCCTCGGCGCCCACCCGTCGATCGTGCCGTCGCAGCTCTTCGAGGCGGCCGACGGCTGGCTGATGGTCATGTGCCAGACCGACGCCTTCTTCCGTGAGCTGGCGCGGCGTCTGCAGCTGCCCGAGCTGTTGGGCGACCCCCGCTTCGCCACCATGGCCGCCCGCCGCGAGGCCAGGGAGCCCTTGCTTGCGCTGCTGCAGCACACCTTCAAGCAGCAGCCGGTGGCGCATTGGCTGGCCTTGCTCGAGGGCGGCGTGCCGGTGGCGCCGGTGAACGAGCTGCCCCAGGCCCTGCAGGACCCGCAGGTGGCCGCCGTCGGCCTCGTGCTCGAGCTGGAGCACGCGGCCTTCGGCACCATCAGGCAGGTGGCTGGTCCGGTGCGCCCTTCCGCGCCCGCGCCCACCCCTGCAGCTGCGCCTGGCCTCGGCGCCGACACGCGCAGGCTGCTGCATGAGCTGGCAGGTGCGTCGGAGGCCGAGCTGGACGCGCTGGCAGACGATGGTGTGATCGGATGAGACAGACGACGGAGGTGGTTCGTTCGTGAGAGGCATCGTGGTGGCGCCGCAACCCGTGGCGGCAGAGCTGGGCGCAGAGGTCTTGGAGGCCGGCGGCAACGCCTTCGACGCCGCCATCGCCGCCGGCTTCATGCAGATGGTGGCCGACCCCTTCATGTGCGGCCTCGGCGGCTGGGGTTCGGCCACGCTCTACCGGGCCTCGACCGGCAGCTTCGAGCACATCGGCTTCTGGCCGCGCATCGGCTCCCTGATGCGACCCGACATGTGGACGGCGGACGTCAAGGGCTTCACCGACCTATGGCGCTTCCCGCTCTTCGACGACCACCGCGCCCTGCGCGGCTACACCTCGATCATGACGCCTGGCACCGTGGCCGGCTTCGGCGAGATCCATCGGCGCTACGCCAGCCGGCCATGGGCCGATCTGCTGCGACCGAGCATCGAGCTCTCGGACCATGGCTACGCGGTGCCCGAGTACGTGGCCGAGCATGTGCGTGCGCCCATGCTGCCCGAGCTGCCGCACCCGCGCGAGAAGTACGCGGTGGGCGACGCCGCCCGCGCGCTGTTCCACGGCCCGGACGGCAACATGATGAACACCGGCCACCCCTACCGCAACCCCGACCAGGCCAGGTCTCTAGAACGCCTTGCATCGGCCGGACCGGCGGACTTCTACACCGGCGAGCTGGCCGAGACCATCATGCGAGACTTCGAGGCCAACGGCGCCTTCGTCACCCGGGACGACATGGCCGGCTACCGGCCGGTGGTGGGTCCCCCACTGCAGGCGAGCTACCGAGGCCACGAGATCAGCAGCTCGGCCGTGCCTGGCGGCGGGCTGCTGACGCTGCAGATCCTCAAGGTGCTCGAGCAGTTCGACATCGCCGCCATGCACCACAACGGACCAGAGCATGCCTGGCTGGTGGCGGGGGCTCTTGCCTGGGCGGGCGTCACCCGCGGCAGGCACCTGGCCGATCCGGCCTTCGCCCACGTGCCGGTGGATGAGCTGCTCTCCGAGGCCTACGTCGCCGACATCGCCGAGAGGCTGCGTCGCGGCGAGCTGCCTGACCGCAAGAAGCTGAACAAGCCGGGCTTCACCACCCACATCTCGGTCATGGACGAGCAGGGCAACTGCGCCTCCATCACCCACACCCTCACCACCTGCGCCGGCATCGTGGTGCCAGGCACCGGCTTCACCTGGAACAACTGCGTCTCGCTGATGGACCCCATCCCCGGACGGCCCAACTCCTACGAGCCTGGCAAGGCCCGCGCCAGCGCCGTGTCGCCCTCGATCATCCGCAAGGACGGCAGGCCATGGGCGGTGGTGGGCGCGCCGGGCGGCTGGTCGATCTCCTCGGCGGTGGCCCAGGCCATCAGCAACATGATCGACTTCGGCATGAGCCCGGTGGAGGCGGTCAGCGCACCGCGCTTCCACAGCGAGGGCGACCCGGTCTACTGCGAGCTGCGGGTGCCGCAGCGAACGGTGGCCGCCCTGCGGGCGCGCGGCATGAACGTGCAGCAGTCGCTGCGCAACTACGAGCGCACCTTCGCCAAGGTGCAGGTGGCCATGGTGGACGAGGACGGCCGCTTCAGAGGCGGCTCGGACCCGCGCAAGGACGGCGGCGGGGTGGCGGTGGCCCACGGCTGAGGCGCCCTCCGACACGGCGGCGGAGACTGCCCGCCCCGGTCCCGCCGACGGCAGCCGCCTCCGCAGCTGGCACTTCGTGCCAGGCGCCGAGCCGCGCTTCGTGGCCAAGCTGCCTGAACTGCGCCCCGACGTGGCGGTGTTCGACCTCGAGGACGGCCTTGCCGCCGACCAGCTCAGCGGCGCCCGCCTGCGCCTGCGCGCCCTGCTGGCCGCCGATGGCCCCGCGCTCGGCGCGGCGCTGGCGGTCCGCAGCCATCCGGTGGCCGACGCCGGCTTCAAGGCAGACGTGGCCTGCCTCGGTCCTCGGCTTGGCGCGCTGCTGCTGCCCAAGGTGCAGGGCGCAGACGAGGTGCGCGAGGCTGCTCATGCCTTGGCGCGCGCCGGCCTGACCGAGGCGGCCATCGTGGTCATGATCGAGTCGGCCCGTGGCTTGGGGGCGCTGCCCGCCATCCTCGCCGCCCACCCGGCCGTGCGCGGCGTGGCCTTCGGTGCAGAGGACTTCGCCGCCGACCTGGGGCTGCCGCCCGCCGTCGAGCGCTCTGCGCCCGGGCAGGAGGGACGCAGGGCCGTGCTGGACGCCGCCCGCAGCCGCATCGTGATCGCTGCTGCGGCGGCAGGCCTGGCCTGGAGGATCGACGCCGCCACGCTGGCGCTGCACGACGCCGCGTTGGTGGAGCACGAGGCCAGCATCGCCAGGGGGATGGGCTTCAGCGGCAAGTTCAGCCTCCACCCTGCGCAACTGAGGGCCATCCACCTCGCCTTCCAGGCTAGCCAGGCCGAGCTGGCCTGGGCCAGGGCCGTCCTGGCGGCAGCGGAGGCAGGCGGGACGAGTTCGGCCGGCGGCGCCTCGTCGCTGGATGGCCGGATGGTGGACGCACCGCTGCTGGCGCAGGCGCTGGCCTTGTTGGCTGCCGAGTGAGGCCTCAGTCCGAGGTGGTCGGATCCAAGGCGTCGCGCAGCCCGTCACCCAAGGTGTTGTAAGCCATGACGGCGAGGAAGATGAGCAGGCCGGGCCACAGCGCCAGCATCGGCTGGTTCCAGACGTAGGCCTGGGCGCTCTGCAGCATGTTGCCCCAGGAGGGGATGGGCGGCTGGATGCCGAGGCCGAGGTAGGACAGACCGGACTCGAGCAGGATGGCGTTGGCCACCCCGAGGGTGGCAGCCACGATGACGGCGGGGATGGCTTGGGGCAGCAGATGCGCCAGCACCACGTGCCCCTGCCTCGCGCCAAGGGCGCGCGCCGCCTCCACGTAGGGCAGTCCCTTGACCCGCATGACCTCGCCACGCACCACCCGCGCCACCGGCATCCAGGTGGTCAAGGCGATGACCATCACGATCTGGCTGAGGCCGCTGCCGAACACGGCCATGACCACGAGCAGGAAGAAGAACAAGGGGATGGCCAGCATGCCGTCGGTGAAGCGCATGAGCAGGTTGTCGAGGAAGCCGCCAGCCTGGGCGGCCAGGCCACCGATGACCACGCCGATGACCACCGACAGGCTGGCCGACACCAGACCGACCAGCAGCGAGATGCGGCCGCCGTAGAGCAGGCGGCTGAACACGTCGCGCCCGACGTCGTCGGTGCCGAGCCAGTGGCGGGCGCTCGGTCCACGCAGGCGGTTGAGGATGTCGAGCTTCTCTGGATCGAAGGGGGCCAAGAGGGGCGCGAGGAGCGCAGCCAGGGTGAGCAGGGCGAGGACGATCAGCGAGATGGTGGCGGCCCTGTGGCGCAGGAACTTGCGCAGGGCGCGGCGGCGGGTGTCGGCTGGGGCCGGCTCAGTCATAGCGGATCCTCGGATCGACCACCGAGTACAGCAGGTCGACGACCAGGCTGGCGACGATGACCAGCACCGAGACCAGCAGCGTGAGCGACATGATCACCGGGTAGTCCCGCTGCAGGGCGGAGTCGACGGCCAGGCGGCCGAGGCCGGGCCAGGCGAAGATCGACTCGGTGATGGCGGCGCCGGAGAAGAGGCGCGGCAGCAGCACGCCCACCACGGTGATGACGGGGATGAGGCCGTTGCGCAAGGCGTGGCGGGTGAGCACCACCCGCTGCGGCACCCCCTTGGCGCGCGCCGTGCGCACGTAGTCCTCGCGCAGCACGCCGATCATGCTGCCCCTTGTGTAGCGGGTGAGCTGCGCCATGCTGGAGCTGCCGAGGACGAAGGCAGGCATGATCAGGTGCTTGAAGCGCACCCAGGCGTCGGCGCTCGAACCCCCCATGCCCGCGCTCGGCATCCAGCCGAGGGTGACGCTGAAGAGGATGATCATCATGATCCCCAGCCAGAAGTTGGGGACCGACACGCCCATGAAGGCGATGGCCGTGGCGATGCGGTCGAACCAGCCGTTGCGGCGCACCGCGGACAGCACACCGATGGGGATGGAGACGATCAGCGCCATGGCCAAGGCGGCGCTGGCCAGCAGCGCGGTGGCGCCGAAGCGCTGGCCGAGCAGGGTGGCCACCGGCCGCGAGGTGCTGAGCGAGACCCCGGCGTCGCCCTGCAGCATGCGCGAGGCCCAGCGCAGGTACTGCACCGGCACCGGGTCGTCGAGGCCGAGGTTGCGCCGCATGGTGGCGGCCGCTTCGGCGGTGACGTCTTGTTGCACGAGGATGGACGGCCCGCCAGGGGCGGAGGCGATCATCGTGAACATCACGACGCTGACCACCACCACGAGGACGGCGGACTGGATGACACGGCTCAGCAGGTAGCGGGGCATGGTTCAGCGTCCATCATGAGGTGAAGGGCTCCGTCAGAGGCAGAGGTCGGCGGGGGGACGAGGTTCGTCCCCCCGCGTGATCTGTCGTGGACCGCGCGCCGTCGTCGCGGACCACGTGGCGTAGGTCGCGGCGGATGCCCTTGTCTCAGTCCAGCGAGGCCCGATGCAGCCAGGTCAGCGAGTCGCGGAAGCCGATGGGCGCAAGGCCCTGCACACGCGTGCTGGCGGCGCGCACCTCGGTGGGGTAGTAGAGGAAGATGGAGGGCTGTTCCTCGGTCAGCAGCACCTGCAGCCGGTGGTAGATCGCCGCCCGCTCCTCCGGGTCGGCCACCGCGCGACCGCGCTCGAGCAGCTCGTCCACCTCGGCGTTGGCGTAGCGGATCTGGTTCAGCGCGCCGCGTGAGTGGAAGTAGTCGTAGAGGTCGGGGTCGGGCTTGATGACCCACCAGCCGACGCGCGAGTCGTAGTCGCCTGCCGCGTAGCGGGTCAGCACGGTGTTCCACTCGGTGGTCTCGATCTGGATGTCCATGCCGATGGAGCGCCATGCGTCCTGCGCCACCAGGTAGATCTGGTCGCGGGTGGGGTTGCCGCGGTCGGCCAGCAGGCTGAAGGTGAAGGTCTCACCAGCGGCGTTGCGCAGCAGGCCGTCGCTGCCGCGGGTCCAGCCGGCCTCGGCCAGCAGGGCGATGGCGGCCTCGGGGTCATAGCTGAACTGGGTGACGCCGTCCCTAGGCACCCAGGCGATCGAGGGCGGGATGGGGCCGTCGGCCACGGTGCCGTAGCCGTCCAGCACCACGTCCACCAGCACCTGGCGGTTGAGCGCCATGGCCATGGCCTGGCGCACGCGCACGTCCTGGAAGAGGGGGTTGGTCAGGTTCAGCGGGATCCAGTCCCAACGGGGGACCTCCACGTCGCGGATCTCGATGCTGGATGACTGGCTGAGGCGGTCGAAGTGGATGGGCTCCACCGTCCAGGTGATGTCCAGCTCACCCGTGAGCAGCTGGGCCACCTGGGTGTTCACGTCGGGCATGACCCTGAACTCGATGCGGCCGATGGCCGGCTGCCCTTCGTGGTAGTCGGGGTTGGACGCCACGATGAAGTGGCTGCCCGAGACCTGCTCCACGAAGCGGAAGGGACCGGTGCCGATGGGGTTGGTGACGAAGGCGGGCGGGCCGCTCGGCAGGCTGAGGTCCATGCCGCTCAGCACGTGTTCCGGCACGATGCTCAGGTTGTAGGCCAGGGTGGAGAGCAGAGGAGCGAAGCCTTCCGTGAAGGTGAAGCGCACGGTGTAGTCGTCAAGGGCCTCGATGGTGTCGAGGCTGGCGAAGGCGGCGCTCCAGCGCGATGCCACGTCGGGGCTGCGGATGGTCTCGACGGTGAACACCACGTCGGCGGCGGTGAAGGGCTCGCCGTCGTGCCAGGTCACGTCGTCACGCAGGAAGAAGGTCCACACCCTGCTGTCGGCGTCGACCTCCCAGCTGCTGGCCAGGTCGGGCACCACGGTGGAGCCGTCGTCGAAGGAGAAGCGCACGAGGGTGTTGAACAGGGTCTTGCCGACCATGATGTCGGAGATGAGGCCGGGCGGGTTGACCGGCCAGGCCGTGGGGTCGCCGATGAGCGGCGCCGTCAGCGTCTGGCTGGACTGGGCCCAGGCCGTCGGGATCAAGGCGGCGAGGAGGGCGAGTGCGAGCATCCGGATGCGCATGCAGGTTCCCCTTTCGGTCGTGCGGCGAGCGGTGGCGTGGCGGGCGGGGTATCGAGGCTGCGGTGGTGTAGGGCGGCCTCGGGGTGCGGTCGTGTGTGGTGGGGCCGTCGGCTTCGGGCTTGCCCTCGTCGGCCTCAGGCGGCCAGCGTGCCGCGGCAGAGGGCGGCGGCCTCGCGCAAGGCGTCCACCGTGCGGTTCAGCTGGCGCAGGACCCCGGTGCGGACGAAGCCGTACTCGTGGCTGCCCGCCAGCTCAGCCAAGGCGAGGCCTGGGTTGAGGCCGGGGAACAGGCTGGACTTGGTGTTGCGCATGATCGGCGACCACTCGGCCGGGTCGTGGGTGTAGCGACCGCCCTTGCTGTAGGTGGCAGGCAGCAGGATGCGGCTGAGGGCCATGAGCGTGCGGTTGGCCTGTCCCTGCGCCTCGCTGCTCGTGGCCGCGCGGGCACGGCCGATGAAGGCCCCTGCCTCGCGGTCCAGTTCCTCCGCCGCCTCGAGGAGCGTCGAGGCGGCCAGGTGCTTGCCTGCCTCCTGGGCGAACTCCTTGGCGTAGTCCAGGATCTCGGCGGTGGCCGCGGTCGGGTCGATGGGCAGCAGGGCCGCCTGCGACAGCTCGGTCAGGGCGGTGGCGCTGATCCGGGTGTCCTTGGTGAGGATGTCGATGTCGGCCTTGTCCAGCGTGTCGGCGCTGGAATGCCACCACCAGGCGTTGGCGCAGCCACCGGTCCATGACTTGCGGTCAGGGTGCCCTTCCGGCAGGAAGGGGTAGGTGCTGAAGGAAGGGACCCCGTTGGCCAGGAAGGACTGGTCGGCCGCCCGCGATGGGCGATGGATGGGGGCATCGCCCTGGCCGGTCATGCGCTCGATGACATCGGTGCAGAAGCCCTGGACCTCGGCGGTGGTGTGGCGCGCCACGTACTGCACGGCACCCTTGACGCCGGGTGAGTCGATGTTGTGGTAGGCCACGCAGTGGTCGGCCAGCCGGTGGAAGAAGGTGTCGGCGTACCAGGTGCTGCCGCCGTAGCGGCCGTGGGAGTGGCCTGGCCACCAGCAAAGGCGCACCGAACGCCGAAGCTCACCCCGGTGCTGCTGCAGGCTGCGCGCCAGCTCGAGCAGGCAGGCGTCGCCGGTGGCGTTGTCGGTGATGCCGATCTCCCATGAGCAGTAGTGGGCGCCCACCAGCACGAAGTCATCGGCCAGGTCGGTGCCCTCGATGATGGCCTCGGGCAACTTCGATGGGTACCAACCGGTCTCCACCCTGGTGTCGAGCCTGACCTCCACCCTGCGCTGTGCCAGCAGGGCCTTGAGTCGGTCGGCGTCGGGTTTGGCGATGGACACCGCCGCCACGGTCGGCAGGCGGTCGAGCTGGTCGGCCGCAGGCGTGCCCCAGATGGTGGTGGCGATCATGTTGTGCACCACGTCGCCCTGGTTGGCGAAGACCACGCCTGCCACCCCGGCGCGGCTGGCCTCCAGCACGGTGATGGGGGTGCAGAGGCCGTCGACCAGCACGATCTTGCCTTCTGAGCCGCTGAAGTCGGCATCGGGCAGGTAGCTGATCTCACCCTGCAGGCCGGCGGGGCCGGTGGAGACGGTGAAGCTGTGGGTCACACAGGCCGGCGCGAAGCCGCCTTCACCCTGCACCTGCAGCGCGGCCTCGCGCGGGTAGGAGAGGAAGGTGTCGAACTCGTGGACGACGAACTTCACACCTGCCTCGCGCAGGCGATCGACGATGTAGGTGGCAGCGGCATCCTCGCCGACCCCGCCGGTGTCGCGCCGCACGGTGGCGAACCAGTTCAGGTGGTCGCTCAGCCGTTCGGAGCTGATCTCGGCGTGCAGGCGTTCAGCGAGCGAAGGTGGGCGTTCGGCAAGCGTCATCGTTCCTCCGGTAGGCAAAGGCGGTGGTGATCGCCATCGCTGGCAATCAGGAACCGAAACATATCCTTCAGAAGACTAGAGGAGTGGCGCGTTTCATTCAATCCCCGGCCCAGACCGCCGGTACACATCCAGCGGCAGGGCTCCCGCTCTCAGACCTCGTAGACGTCGTCGGCGTTGAGCTCGTCGATGCGCCGCAGCCGCGCGGTGGCCGATTCGCGCAAGGCGGCTGCAACGGCGTCCACCAGGGCCCCGCAGATGCTGGCCACCGCGGCGTAGCTGTTGAAGGTGCCTTCGGCCGAGACGGGCACCACCACGTCGGCCAGGCGGCCGACCAGGCCGGCGCGTGAGCTGGTGATGGCCACCACCGTGGCGGCGCTGCGCTCGCGCGCCTCGCGCACCACGTGCAGGGTGCGGCGGGCGGGCTTGGACAGGCTCACGGCCAGCAGCGCGTCGCCAGGCTGGAAGTCGAGCAGCTGCTCGTGCAGGTCGTCGAGGTCGTGACGGATGAGCTGCACCCTCGGCCGCACCAACTGCAGGGCGAAGGACAGGTAGAGCGCCGAGCCAGCCGAGGAGCGAAGGCCCACCACGCCCACCCTGCGCGCGTGGGCGATGGCGCGCACGGCGGCATCGAAGTCGGCGGTGTCGAGATGCTCGTAGGTGCGCCGCAGGTTCTCGATGTCACGCCGGTAGGCGCGCGCAAGGGGGCCTTCCTGGCCATCGCCAAGCGCCTTCTGCAGCTTGTCGCCGAGGGAGAACTGCTGCTGCAGGCTGGCCTGCACCTCACGCTGCATGGCGCTGAAGCTGTCGTAGCCCAGCTTGCGTGCGAAGCGCACGATGGTGGCCTCACTGACGCCCGTTGCGCCAGCCATCTCCTCGACCGTCTGGAAGGCCACCATCTCGACGCTGCCCTCGAGCCACTCGGCGATGCGCCGCTCGGACGGGGTCAGATCGGCGCGGCGATCGGTCAGGCGAACTCTGATCCCGTTCAAGCTTGCCCTCTCCGCAGCCCCTGATCTTGGCCGCAAAGCCGCGGCGCTCAGGCCACCAGCTCGCCGATCACCCGCGCCAGGATCGACCGCGCCAGCACCACCGGCACGTCGAGTTCCTCGCGGAAGGCGTCACGCATGGCTTCGTCCATGCCGACGCAGGTCAGCCATGCCATCCGGGCACCCTGGCCGCGCAGCAGCCTGGCCGCCGTGCGGGCAGCGTCGCATGCCGCGGCATCATAAGGGAAGGCGGAGGTGACCGCGACATCGAGGCCGAGGGCCGCGTACTGCTTCTCGGTGTGGGTCACCTGCCCAGCGGATGGTTTCACCACGCCAAGCCTCGACCCGGCCGCCAGAGCCTGGATCACGTTGGGGAACAGCTTGCCAGGGTTCACCACCGGCACGGGCGCGCGCACGGCCGACCAGTCGGCACCGCAGAGGATGACCACGAGGTCGGCACCCTGCTCCACCAAGCCATCGACCACCGTCTGCATGCGCGGCAGCGCCAGGTCGTAGGCCAAGCGCGCGTCACCACCGTCACGCAGGCGGGTGACCATGTGCAGACCATCGTCGCCCCGGTCGAGGGCGGCGATCTCTTGGGCCGAGAGCTCGTCGAGGACACCCCCCTCGATCACGTCCAAGGGGCGCCCAAGGCGCTCCACCAGGTAGGGCACGAGGTCGTCGCGTGGGGTCTGGCCGATGGTGGCGAAAGCGATCTTGGGCATGAGGCTTCCTTCCAAGCGAACGAGTGAACCTTCTGCACCATTTTACGTAACAGATGACGGCCGTTACGCCAGTACACACGGTATCGGGTAGCCATCGGCGGGTGCTAGCCTTGCCCTCCCATGCCCACCACAGCCGAGCGACCCGACCTGGCCGAAGCCATCGAGGCCCTGCTGCTCTACGGCCTGGCGCCATCAGCCTCGTTGCGCTACCTCAGGACCGAGGGCGCCACCGTGACCATGGGTGCCAGCCCCGACGCCAACGCCAACCGTGTCGGCTTGGTGAAGGTCGGGGCCGAGGCTGCGGACGAACTCATCGACCAGACCCTGCGCGCCTACGCTGAGGCGGGCCACGGCTCGACCTGGTACGTCTCGCCGACCACCCGCCCGGCCGACCTCGGTC
>CAYXJZ010000053.1:0-3909 GCA_964465355.1 uncultured bacterium
CTCTCGGTGCAGAACCTGGTGGACGGCTTCCGCGGCCCCCTTGCCGCCATGCGCAGCGGTCTGGCCGAGCTGTTGCCCGCCCCGGAGCGCCGCCGCCTCGGCCGGTCGGGCAAGGACTTCGCCAAGCTGGGGATGTCGGATGCCTTGGCCGAGGAGGTGGCATTGCTCGAGTACCTGCCCGCCACCATGGGGGTGGTCGAGGTGGCGCGCCGCGCCGGTGTTGACCGCGAGGAGGTGGGCCGCCGCTACTTCGCCTTGGGTGAGCGCCTGCGGCTCGGCTGGTTGCGCGACAGGCTCAGCGAGCTGCGTACCACGGACGGCTGGGAGAAGCAGGCCCTGAGCGGCCTGCTGGTGGACCTGCGGCTGGTGCAGCAGGACCTCACCGAGCGTTACCTGCGCCGCCGCAGCGAGGACCAACGCCTCGGCCTCGAGGCCTACCTGGCCCAGTCCCCCCATCTCATCCGGCGCTACGACGACGCCATCGCGCAGATCGTTGGCGAGGAGAGCCTGTCGCTGGCCTCAGCCAGTGTGCTGCTGCGGCTGTTGGGGCAAACTAGGTAGATGTTGCCGACCACTGGGGCCACCCGCCCGAGCCAGCCGCCGTCCTTCCGCAGCCGCCGGCTTCGTCATGCCTTGGCTCTGTGCCTGGCGTTGCTGATGCCGCTGACCGCCTTGGCCCAACCTGCCCAGCAGGAACTGTCGGCCGCGCTGATGGCCGGCTCGGTCGAGCGTGTGCAAGCCGCCCTGGCAGCTGGCGCCGATCCAGACGCCCGCGACGCCTCCGGCTGGACCCCGCTGATGCTGGCAGTGGCCCAGCGTCACATGCAGATCATGGAGATCCTGCTCGCCGCCGGTGCCGACATCGACGCCGTTGACGAGGGTGGGCGCACGGCCTTGATCGAGGCTGCCTTCGGCGGATCGCCTGAGGTCGTGCGCTTGCTGTTGACCGCCGGTGCCGACCCTGACGTGCGTGACGCCTTCGGGCGTACGGCCAGGTCGCTGGCCGTCAGCCAGGGGCACCAGGCGGTGGTGAGCCTGATCGATGGCCTCATGGCCCAACGGGCCGCCAGCCAGGCCGAGACGGAGGCCGAGGCCCGCGCCGCGGCGCAGGCCGAGTTGCGCGCGCTGGCCGGCCAGGCCGACGGCCTGCGGCGTGCGCGGCTGCAGGCCGACCTGGCCGCCCAGCCGCGGATCTTCCTGGCGATCGCCCGCGACACACCGCCTGTCACGGTGCGGGAGGCCATCGAGCTCGGCGCGGACGTGACGGTCCTCGACGACTTCGGGCAGAGCCCGCTGATGTACGCCGCGGCCGGCAACGAGCCGGAGGTGATCGGCCTGCTGTTGGCAGCCGGCGCCGACCCGAACTACGCCACCGAGACCGGCTGGACGGCCTTGATGATCGCCCTGCGCGACAACCCCGATCCAGCGGTGGTGCGGGCGCTTGCCTCGGCACCCCAGGACCTGCTGGCCCGCAACGAGGACGGCGCCACCGTGCTGGAACTGGCGGTGCTCAGGGGCGACCCCGCGCTGGTGGTGTTCTTCAACAGCCTGTTGACGGGGCAGGGGCTTGCCCAGCCGGCTGCTGATCCGGCAGCTGGGCCGCTGGCGGTGCCTCCGGCCGATGGTGCGCAGCCGCAGGCACCGGTGGATGCCCCATCGCTGGGACAGGTTCCCGTCACCCCGCCGCCTGCGACACCCGCCCCAATCACCCCACCGCCTGCGACGCCGGCCCCGGTCAGCCCACCGCCCGCCGCGCCGGTTGGGCCGGCCGCACCCGCCGTTCCTGGCGAAGCTTCCGCGGCCACCAGAGCCCTCGTCTCGGCCATCCTCAACGGCGGCACCGCTGCCGACGCCCAGCAGGCCATCGCCGAGGGGGCGGACGTGCGGTCGCCCTACTTCAGCCAGACCCCGCTGAACTGGGCCATCGACCGCGACCGGCGCGACATCGCCCGGCTGCTCGTGGCCTCGGGTGCGCGGCAGGCCGGCGGCGCGTGGCAGCCTTGCGGCTACGCGGCCGGTCAGGCCCAGGCCAGGGTGCAGGCCTTCTTGCAGGTGGATGCGGCCGGCCAGGTCGAGTCCTTCATGGGCATGATCGACGGCTTCCTGTGGGAGCTGCAGCGACGGCCGGCGCTACGGCGCACGAGCCTGAGCGTGGAGCAGGCCATCATGGGTCTGTCGTCTGACACGGGACCGCTCGACGCCTTCCTGGCCTTGGCGGTGGCCTGGACCGGTGTGGACGGCAGCGGCTTCGACGCCCAGGGGCGCATGGCTGCAAGCGCGCGCGAGGCCCTCTACCGCTTCACCTTCACCGACGCGGACGGCAGCCTCTACTCGCGCAGGACCGCCGTGTCGGAGGCCAACCAGCGCCTGCTGGAGCGGGCCATCGCGATCTACGTGAACGGCGGGCGGGTTGGCGGCTGTTGAGCGGCTGCTGGCTTCCTCGGTCGCTAGACGCCTTGGTCGCTAGACCGGCAGCCGCCGCTTGATCAGCCGTACCTGACCCCGGTGGCTCAGCTCGTCCTCGGCCACGTGGAACAGGCACCAGTAGTTGTTGACATCGCCGCCGCTTGGTCGCCTGTGCCGCTCGAAGAGCCAGGCGTCGTCGCGCTTGGCCAGTTCGGCCAGGGTGAAGGCGCGGACGGCATCCAGGCGCGCCTGGTAGTGAGGGAGTTCATGGCCACGGATGGCGGCCCTGCCCTCGTCGCCCAGGTGGGCGGCGACGCGGCGGCGGGGGTCGTCGCGCGGTTCGAAGGATGCGCCGAAGCACAGCTCCTGGTAGAACTCCTCTACGCTGGCCACGTGCTCGAGCAGGGCGCCGATGCTGTTGGCCTGATCGTCGAGCAGGAAGTCCAGCTCGGCCATGCCCAGCTTCTGGACCTCGCGCAGCATGGTCCCGCGCGTGTACTGGAGCATGGACACCAGATGGCCGACGGTGGGGGCGAAGCCTGGCAGCGGCTCGATCAGGTAGTCCTGGGCGGTGGGGGTGGTCATGGGCCAGTGTAGGGCAGGGTGTTTGCCCACCCTTGACAAGCAACTAAATGGTTGCCTATTCTGATCCTCGGCCCATCAGCCCATCTCTGAACGAGACGAGAGGAGTCATCATCAGCAGGACCGATCCCGCGTCAGCCGATGGCGAAGCGGCGGCCAACGACGAAGCCGTCTTCCGGGCCCTTGCCCATCCCGTGCGCCGCGCCATCCTCGACCTGCTCAGCCGGCAGGACGGCCTCACGCTCAAGGAACTGGCCGAGCCCTTCGACATGACGCGCCAGGGATGCAGCAAGCACATCGCGGTGCTGGAGGAGGCCCGGCTCGTCGTCAGCCGGCCCGCCGGCAAGGAGAAGCACCACTACCTCAACGCCGCCCCCGTCCAGTCCATCTACGACCGCTGGGTGTCGCGCTACGCCAGGCCATGGGTCCGCGCCATGGGCGACCTGAAGCGGCGACTGGAGAGCGAGGAGGAGAGCATGGCCCTACCCGAGCTGATCGTCGAGACCTACATCGAGACAACGCCTGAGCGCTTGTGGCAAGCCTTGACCCGTGGCGATGACACCGAGCGCTACTACTTCGGCACGCGCCTCGAGACCAGCTTGGAGCCCGGCAGCCCTTACCGCTACCTAGGCGCCGAAGGCCGCACGTCCATCAGCGGCACCATCGTCTCGGCCGACCCGCCGCGCGAGCTGGTCATGACCTTCCTGCCCGGCTGGGTGCTGGAGGAGCGCACCCGGCCTTCACGCGCCACCTTCACCATCGAGCAGCGTGGCGCGCTGTGCAAGCTCACCCTGGTGCACGACCGCATCGACCCGGAAGACAGCGTGGCCGGCGACTACCGCGGCGGCTGGGCCCAGGTGTTGGCCGGCCTCAAGACCTTGCTGGAGACCGGCCGTCCCATGGCGCTGCCAGGTTGAGGCG
>CAYXJZ010000053.1:4009-22503 GCA_964465355.1 uncultured bacterium
GATCAGGCGTCGGCCTTCTTGACCCACTTGCCCTCGGAGCCCTTCTCGTAGGTCTGCTTCACCGCTCCCCAGGCGACCTTGTGGGCCGTCTCCTCGCGCGAGGCGTCGTCGCGGCGGTCGTCCGGGTCCTTGTACTCGTCCCATGCGCTGTTGAAGGCCTCCTTGTAGATCTCCTTGGCGTGCTTGGGAAGGACGTTCTTGACGCCCTTGGGCAGTTCGCGGAGGTTCCTGTACGGCATGGCCTGCTCCTTGCCGGGACGGACTCGTCCCTACACCGCACCGTAGGACCGCTGGGTGAGCCCATCCGAAGATTGCGATGCGTTGTCTGAGGAGCTGGTGCGGCGGATGGTTGGCCTTTAGGGAGCGAACATCTCTTGGAGGCTGGCCAGCACGGCGGAGCTGGTTCCTTCGTCGAGTCGCCCCATGCGTCTGAACAGCCGGGCCTTGTCCACGGTGCGGAGCTGATCCAAGATCACCAACGCATCCTTCCCGGCGAAGGCGCAGGGGATCCGGTAAGGGTGGGCCTTGCCGCGGGAGGTGAGCGGGGCCACGATGACGGTGCGAAGGTGCTCGTTGATGTCGTCGGGGGAGACGATGAGGCAGGGGCGCGTCTTCCTCATCTCCGAACCTTGAGAAGGATCCAAGCCGACGAGGTGCACGTCGAAGCGCTTCACCAGCTCCACTCGTCCCGGTCGAAGTCCGTTTCCGTCGGCTCGTCCAACAGCGCGTCCTCGCCGGCCATGGCGATCTCCCTGGCGGCGGTGGCCCAGCCCTCGCGCACCTGCCTGATGGGACGGATGACGATGGTGTCGCCAGCCACCTCGAGTTCTACCGTGCCGGCCAGCCCTGTGGCTTCGAGCAGTGGCTTGGGGATGCGCACGCCTTGGGAATTGCCGATCTTCACGATTCGGGTCTGCATGGCGACCTCCGTAATCACATCGTAATGCCCAGAGCATGGCGGATCCATGGCCAGCTGCCTAGCCTTCGTCCTCGACCGCCTACCGCCCAACCTCCCGGAAGAAACCGCGCAGCACGGCGTTGAGCAGCAACAGGCCGTCATCGCTCGCCCGCAGGCGCTGGCCTTCCTGCTTCAGGAGCCCTTGGTCAAGGTACGTCGCCAGGCTGCGCGGGAAGGCCGCGTGCGGGTCAACGCCGGTGGCCGCCTGCAACTCGCGCAGGTCGACGCCATCCACCGTGCGCAGGCCGGTCATCAGCCGTTCCAGCAGGAAGCCGAGGCCATCCTGCGCCGACCTCGTGGCCGCCTCGCCGGCCAGCCAGCCCTTGATCGTGGCGTTCTGCAGCCGCACGGCGACGGTGCCGGGCGGGTCGTCCGCCCCTGGCGGCTCCAAGGCGGCCGCGCCGGGGCCAAGGGCCATGAAGGCGAGGCCACGCCAGTAGACCTGGTTGTGCGCCGCCCGGTGCCCAGGCAGGGCGTGGTTGCTCACCTCGTAGCGTTCGTAGCCACGCTCGCTGAGCACCTCGTCGGTGAGCTGGTAGGCGTCGGCCGCGCGCTCGTCGTCCACCTGCAGGCCGCGACGGGCGAAGGGGGTGTGGTCCTCGATGGTGAGGGTGTAGACCGAGAGGTGCTGGGCGCCAAGCGATGCCACCGCGCGCAGGTCGGCGGCCACGTCCTGGCCTGGCACCGTGGTGATGAGGTCGACCGAGGTCTGGAAGCCGGCCTCCAGCGCCTGCTCCACCGCCAGCAGGCCGGCGGCCCGGTCGTGGCCGCGGCCAAGCAGCCGCAGCACCGGATCCTGGGTGGATTGCAGGCCGATGGACAGCCTGCTGATGCCCTGCTCGCGCCAGTGGGCCAAGCGCTCTGGACCGAAGGTCAGCGGATCGGCCTCCAGCGTGGTCTCCACCTGGCCAAGGCCACCCCAGCCGCGGCGGATGGCGTCCAGCACGGTGTCCAGCTCGGCATCGCTGAGATGGGACGGGGTGCCGCCGCCCAGGTAGACGGTGTCGAGCCGGCCGGGCCAGCGCGCGGAGAGCTCGGCAGCCTCCTCGACCAGGCGCCGGACGTAGGCCTCCACCAGCCCAGGGGAACGCAACATCTTGTGGAAGTCGCAGTAGGGGCAGATCTGCGGGCAGAAGGGCACGTGCAGGTAGAGAGAGCGGGGGGCGTCCACTTGGTCCACGCTAACAGAGCGTCCCCCAGGAGAAGATCCCTGGGGGACGTTGGAACCGAAGGGCTCCGGAGCTTGGTCGGCGTTACTGGATCTCGGCCAACTGCTCGTCGAGGATCTGGTTGGCTTCCACGTTGGTGGCGTTGAGCGTCGCGACCACGTCGGCGCCTTCGATGATCGCCGAGAAGGCGTCCACCATGATGCTGCGCACGAAGTCGTAGCCGGGCGCCGGCGGCTCGGCGTGGCCGTACTGCAGCAGGTCGAAGGCGACGGCGAAGGCGGGATCGGCCACGAAGTAGTCGTCCAGGCTGGCAGCGACGCTGGCGCGCACGGGGAAGTAGCCGGAGGCGCGCACCCAGTCGGCCTGGATCTCTGGGCTGGTGTAGAACTTCAGGAACTCCCAGGTGGCCAGCTCGGCTTCGGGGCTGTGGCCGACCGGGATGCTCACCGAGGCGCCGTAGACGTTGAGCACAGGCGCGTCGCCGACGTAAGGCACCGGTCCGACGCTCCACTCGAAGTCGACGCCTGCCGCCACCGCCTCACGGTAGAAGGGGAAGCCGGAGTTGGAGCCGACGGTGAACAGGGTGCGGCCCTGGCCGAAGTTGGTCTGGTCACCGAAGGACTCGGTGATGACCGCCACCGCGCCCTCTTGCGCCAGGCCCTGGAGGAAGGTCATGGCGGCCACAGCGGCGTCGCTGTTCAGGGTGAAGCGGTTGGTCTCGTAGTCGTAGATGTCCCCGCCGAAGGCGAAGGTCCAGCTGGCGAAACGGCTGGCGTCGAGCGAGATCTCGTAGCCGAGGCTGCGGCCTTCGGCAGCCCTGGAGAAGGGCTGGGCCACGGCGGCGCGGGCGGCGGCGGCGAACTCTTCCGGGTTGGTGGGCGGGCCGTCGAAGCCGAGCTCCTGCAGCCACTCCAGGTTGTAGTACATCACTTCGCCCGAGCGGTTCGGCGGGAAGCCGAGCAGCTTGTTGCCGAAGACCGGGTTCACGTCGGACTGCAGGAAGCTGTCGAAGAAGTCGGCCAGGTCGTCTTCGGTCAAGCCCCAGCGCTCCGAGCGCACCAGCGGCCAGATGTCGATCAGGCCGTCGACCACCTGGTAGGTGGCTGCCTGGTTCTGGTAGGCCACCACCACGTTGGGCACGTCGCGGGTGCCGAGCAGCACCAGCATCTTGTTGAAGATGTCGCCGTAACCGCCCTGGTTCTCCTCGATGACGGTGATGCCGTATGGGTTCTCGTCGTTGAACTTGGCCACCAGCTCGGCCAGGTAGGCCTGGCGGCTGCCGGTGTGCTGGTGCCAGAAGAGAACCGTCTGGCCGCTCGGGTCGACGTTCTCGTAGTCCTGCTGGGCCAAGGCCGTGGTGGCCAGGGCTAGGGTGGCGAGCAATGCGAGCAAGCGCTTCATGGATGCAACTCCTTCAGGGGGTTGACAGGGCTGGGGGGCGGGACGGACAGGGCGATCGACCGCAGGCGGATGCCCGACGATCCAAGTGTAGGGGAGCGACCGGGGGTTGGCATGCATCAACCCTTCATCCCCGAGGTCGCGATGCCTTCGGTGAACTGCCGCTGGGTGAAGAAGTAGAGCAGCAGCACCGGGGCGATGGTGATGAGCGAGGCCGCCATGAGCAGGTGGGTCTGCGGGCCGAAGTCGTTCAGGAAGTTGTTCAGGCCGACCGAGAGGGGCCGCCAGGTGGCGTTGGTGGTGACGAGCAGGGGCCACATGAACTCGTTCCATGCGTTGATGAAGGTGAGCAGCGTGGCGGTGACCAGCACCGGCCTGCTCATGGGCACCACCACCGCGGTCAGGAAGCGGAAGTGGCCGGCGCCGTCCATGCGCGCCGCGTCCCACAGCTCATGGGGGATCTGGGAGAAGAACTGGCGCAGCAGGAAGATGATGAAGGCGCTGGCGACGAAGGGCACCGTCAGGGCGGGCAGGGTGTTCAGCCACGATCCCCAAGGGATGACGTTGCCGCGCACCAGCAGGAAGCTGGGGATGAAGGTGACCGTGGTGGGGATCATCATGGTGGTCAGCAGCAGGGCGAAGATGGCCTCGCGACCGGGGAAGCGGATGCGGGCGAAGGCGTAGCCGGCCAGCGTGCAGGTGATCAGCACGCCGAGGATGATGGTGGCGGTGATGATGACGCTGTTGCGGAAGTAGCGGTCGAAGTCGGCTTCGAACCAGGCCCTGGCGAAGTTGCCCCATTGGGGCGTATCCGGCCAAGGCTTGCGCACCAGGGTCTCGCCAAGGGTCATGAGCGACTGGCTGATCATGACGAGGAAGGGCGTCATCGCCACGATGGCGCCGATGACCAGCACAAGGTAAATGGGCAGGTGGCGCCAGCGGAACTCGAGTGGCTGGGGGCGGACAGCACCGCCCCGACGGGGAACGCCCAGCTCGGATCGCAGGCCGCCTGCCGACCTCGACATGCCGCGGGACCCGGTCTCAGACGCCATTCCTGGACCTCCGTCCGAACATCCGGCTCTGCAGCAAGGTCATGCCGAGGATGATGAGGAACAGCACCACCGACTGGGTGGCGGCGAGGCCGAAGTCGTTGCGTAGGTAGAAGGTGTCGAAGATGACGATGGAGGCGGTGTTGGCGGCGTCGCGGATGGCCTCGTCACGCATGACGTAGATGTGGGTGAAGGCCTGGAAGGTGCCGATGAAGGCCAGCACGGTCAAGTAGAAGGTGATGGGCGCCAGCATCGGCACGGTGATGTGCATGAAGCGGCGGTAGCCGTTGGCGCCGTCCAGCTCGGCGGCCTCGTAGAGATCGTTGGGGATGCCGCCCATGCCGGCGAGGAAGATGACCGTGTTGTAGCCCACGTGCACCCACACGCCGAAGATGATGATCGTCAGCAGCGCCAGGCTGGGCCCTGCCCAGAAGCCGCTGAGCTCGAGACCGACCTGCGCCAGCAGCGGGTTGAGGTAGAGGTCGCCGATCTGCCGCGTCTCGAACAGCCAACGTTGGGGATCGAGGCCGAGCCAGCTCAGCACGGTGTTGGCCATCCGCTCCTCGCGCGGGCTGAAGATGGAGCGGAAGACGGCAGCGGCCGCCACCGTCGGCGTCACGTACGGCAGGAAGTAGAGCATGCGGAACAGGCTCTGGCCGCGGATCTTCTGGAACAGCAAGGTGGCGAGCACCAGGGCGAGGCTGATCTGCACGGGCACGCTGATGAAGCCGTAGTAGAAGGTGCGGGTCAGGCCGAGAAGGAAGCGTGCATCGCCGCTCTCACGCATGCCCAGCCAACCGACCGAGAAGGCCACCCCGGCGCCGAGCAGCACCAAGGCGGCCAGCCAACGGACCGGCAGTCCCCAACCCCAGCCGCGGCGGAAGGCGTCCGTCCACAGCCAGTGGGCCAACGCGATCAGCGCCATGCCGCTGAGGAAGACGCCGAAGGAGGGCAGGTCGCCGAGGGTGGCCTCGTACTGGCTGAGGCCGATGAAGGCGCCCTGGCGGATGCGCCAGCGGTGCACGCTCATGTAGAGGGCGTAGATGATGGGGAAGAGACCGAAGATGCCGATGACGAGCACGGCAGGCAGGATGAACAGGTAACCGGTCAGCCATTCGCCCCACGGGCGCGCACGGCGGTTGGGTGGCTTAGGTATCGCTGTCCGGACGGTCATCGATGCTACCCATGCTCCTCGGTGCTGGTCATCTGGAAGTCATCGCGTGGCCGGTCGGCAGCCCGGACCCAGCCATAGGGTATCAGGTGGGTCCATGGGGCCGCGTAGGATGGCTCGTGCCCCCTCGTCGCCCACCCCGCGCCGCCACCGTCCAGGTCGAGTTGAGTTGCCTTCCCGGCCTCGCCAAGGTGGCCTTGGCCGAGGTGCGGAGTCGTCTTGGTGCAGGATCGGCCCTGCGCGACCACCCGCCAAGGCTGCTCGGCACCACCGGCCGCGAGGACGCCGTGTCCTTGCGCGTGCCGGCACCCTCCTTGTCGGCCTTGCACAGCCTGCGCACCGTGGTGGCCGTGCAGCGGGTGCACCGCTTCGAGGTGCCGCGACCCAAGGCGCTGCTTGGCGACGCGGTCTTCCGCAGCCTGGCGACCGAACTGCGCGCCGCCGTGGCGCAGCAGGCGCGGGATGGCGCGGCCTTCTCCGGTCTGCGCCTTGAGGCGGCCGGTCGCGACAGCGAGGTCATGCAGCGCCTCGCCCGCAGCCTGGCCGAAGCCGTGAAGCTGCCGCTCGATCCCGACGAAGGCGACCTGCTGCTACGTCTGCGACCGGACGATGGCGGCTGGCTCGTGCTGGTCCGCACCACCCGCCGGCCTCTGTCCGCTCGGCCCTACCGCGTCTGCGACCGCCCTGGCGGCCTCAACGCCAGCGCGGCTGCCGCCATCCTCTGGTTGGCCCGACCGGCAGGCGGCGTGCGCGCCGTCAACCTCTTCGCCGGCTCCGGCACCATGGCCATCGAACTGGCCTTGGCCGACCCCAAGGCCTCGGTGGTCGGCCTCGACATCGACGCCGAGGCGGTTGACTGCGCCAGACGCAACGCCACCGCCGCCCGCCTCGGCGACCGCCTGCGCTTCGAGACCGGCGACGCCACCGCCACCGGCCTGCCGGACGCCTCCACCCCCCTCGTCCTCGCCGACCCCCCCTGGGGCGACGCCGTCGGCAGCCACGCCGGCAACCGCAAGCTGCACCCCGCCTTCCTGGTTGAAGCCGCTCGCCTCCTTCAAGATGGCGGTCGTCTGGCCTGGGTGACGCATGAACTGCGCCTGTTGCAGAAGATGCTGGAGCAAGAAGGCGGCCCGTGGAAGGTGCTGGCCGATCAACGCGTCTGGCACGGTGGCCACCATCCTCACCTGGTCGTCCTGGAGCGGCGTAAGCGCTCCTCCCGCTGATCTGCCGGCGTGGGTGAGAGGGGGCGGACACCTAGGGCGGGCCCTCACGGTGTCCGCCCCCTCTCACCCACGCCGGACCGCTCCCGGACGGGTGCTAGGCTGGTCGGCATGTTGACCGTCCTGGGGCGCTTAAGGCCCGGCTGGTACTTGCTCATCGCTCTGGCTGTCTATGCGGTCATCGCTACCGTTTGGTGGCGGGTCAACGTGGTCGAGTTGCGTGCGTTGCGGTTGGACGTGGCTGGTGGGGCGGTGCAGGAGGGGCAGGCTGCGGTCGGTGATCCGCTCGCTGCGCCCGTCGTGTCGGGTGGCGACTCGGCCTTGGGCGGGGGCGGGCCTGCTGTTTCGGCGACGCCGCTGGCCGGCGACGTCGGGCTGTGGTTCCCCATCCCTGGCGCGCGGGTGCCGAGCGACGACACGCACCTGCCTGGGGCGGAGCGCGCCTACCGCTCGGGGGTCAGTGAGGGCTTCGTCTTCTGGGCCAGCTCGGCGGGGGTGCCTGTGAGCTACGGCACGCCAGTGGTCGCGGCCGGGGATGGTGTGGTGGTGCGGGCGGACGAGCCATACGCCGAGATGAGCGAGTCGGCCTGGGAGGCCTTGCTCGCTGCGGTGGCCGACGGCGCTGGTGAGAGCGAGCTCGACCGCCTGCGCGGCAGGCAGGTGTGGCTGCGGCTGGACGACGGACGCATGTTGCGTTACGGCCACCTCAGCGCGGTGCGGAGCGGTCTGGCCGTTGGCCAGCGGGTGACCAGAGGGCGGGTCATCGCCTTCGTCGGCAACTCCGGCACCTTGGACGGGGTGCTGGCCAGGGAGAACAACCCCCGACTGCATTTCGAGATCCGTGACGCCGACGATGACTACGTCGGCGAGGGACTCGACCCGGACGGCGTGCGCTTGCTCGCAGCCTCGCTGTTCACGGGGCCCTAGCATGGAGCCACCCATGGATCCCTCCATGCCGTCTCCTGTGCCATCTTCTGGGCCGTCCCCTGTGCCGCCCTCTGCACCGGACCCCCGTCCTCCCCGCCGTTTCGAGGCCACCGCCCTCGAGACGCTGTGGCAGAACCCCTGGGTGCGTGGGGTGACCTACCTGGTGCTGGCGGTGGCCATCGTCACCTTCCTCGTCACCCAGCGCCGCTCCTACGCCTTCGCCCTGCAGGTCGGCGCCATCGGCTTCCTCATCGCCTACATCCTCAACCCGGCTGTGGAGGCGCTTGGCCGCCTGCGCATCGGGCGCGGCCTGGCTGTGATCATCATCTACCTGATCCTGGCGCAGGCGATGGTGTTCGGTTCGGTGCTGCTGACGCAGGTGGTCACCGAGATCGCCCGCTTCATCAACCTGCTGCCCACCGCCCTGAGCGCCCTCAGCAGCACATGGGACGTTGTCGGCTCCTGGATCGGCCGCATCATCGAGGTCATGCCCGCCTTCTTGCAGGAGCGCCTCGGCATCGACCCGAGCGGGGAGGAGTTCGGCGGTGCCATGGAGCAGCAGGTGGCCATCTGGCTCACCAACGCGGCCCAGAGCCTCATCGCCGTGGCCAACCGCATCATCTCCGAGGGGCCGGCCTTCCTCCTTGCCGGCGCCACCAGCATCGTCAGCGGCGCCTTCCAAGGCCTGATGATCGTGGTCGCCTCCGCCTACCTGCTCTACGACTTCCCGCGGGTCATCGCCAACGCCAGGCGCTTCGTGCCCGTGCGCTGGCGCCCGCTCTACGGCGACCTGGTGCAGAAGGCCGACCGCTCCATCGGTGGTTACCTCCGCGGGCAGCTGCTCGTCACCATCCTGCTCGGCTTCATGATCTGGGTCGGCCTGTCGCTGATCGGCATCCCGCTGGCCACGGCCATCAGCGTGCTGGCGGCGGTGTTCAACCTGGTGCCATACCTCGGCCCCATCGTCGGCATGGTGCCTGCCGTGCTGCTCGGGCTGACCGTGTCGCCGCTGGCGGCCCTGCTGGCCGTGGTCGTCTTCTTCGCCGCCAACCAGATCGAGGCCCACGTGCTGGCACCCAACATCCTGGCCAAGTCCACCGATCTGCATCCGGTGACCGTGCTGCTCTCCATCCTCTTGGGGGCCGGTTTCCTCGGCCTGGTGGGCGCGCTGCTTGCTGTGCCCGCCGTGGCCATGACCAAGGTGGTGCTGGACGAGTACCTGCTGCAGCGCCCGGCCTACACCGAGGAGGACGAGGACGACCCACCGGTCGGCCCATCGCCCGACGCCTCGGTGGCAGGCGCCTGAGCCCCTGGCGCGGCAGCCCTAGCGTCGACAGCCGCCTGAAAGCGGCGCCGCTCCACCTTCTTGGCGTACATCAGGTCGTCCGCCTTGCGCATCAGGGTCTCGGTGTCCTGGCCGTCGACGGGGTAGCTGGCCAGGCCGATGCTGACGGTGGGCCGGAAGCCTTCGATCTCGACGCCCGCGACCGCCTGGCCGAAGCGCTCGGCGGCCTGCAGGCCGTCCTCCACCGTGAGCATGGGCATGACCACCGCGAACTCGTCGCCACCCCAACGGAACAGGGCGTCGCTGGTGCGGGTGGCCTGGCGGATGGCAGCTGCCACGGCCACGAGTGCCTGGTCGCCCACCTGGTGGCCGTGCGCATCGTTGATGGCCTTGAGGCTGTCCAGGTCGATCATGGCCAGGGTCAGTGGCTGATCGTAGCGTCTGGCGCGGTCCAGCTCCTCCTGCACCCTGCGGTTGAAAGCCGCGCGGTTGCCAAGGCCGGTGAGGGTGTCTGTCACGGCGCTGCGCGCTAAGGCTGCGCGGTCATGCGCCTGCCGCACGATGACGGCAGCATGCTGCCCGAGCGCCTCGGCCAAGGCGATGGAACGCGGTCCGAAGGCGTCGGTGCGGGTGAAGCTGTCGACGTTGAGCACGCCGAGCACCTCGCCCTGGTAGGCCACAGGCACACAGAGGTTGGCCTCGATCTCCCGGATGCGTCCGCTGTCGTGCAGCACCGAGGCGGCCTCGTCGCCCGAGGATGAGAGGCTCGACCGGCTGACCTCGGCGCCTGTCAGCACCCTTGGCTGCCCAGCCTTGTAGGCCTCGTCGTCCTGGCCGTACCAGTTCAGCTGCGCCTCTGCGCTCAAGGGGCCGGCGGCGCGCAAAGCCGCCAGGTCGAAGCCGACGCTGCCGGCGAAGGCGAAGCCCTGGTGGTCCTGACGCACCAGCAGCGAGGCTGCCTCGGCGCCAGGGACCACCTGGACGGCTGCCTCGGCCATGCGTTGGTAGAGCTCGCTCGGGTCGTCCGTCTGGGCCATGAGCCTGACCATGTGCAGCAGCACCGCCTCGCGCTCGCGCAGGTTGGCCTTGGCCAGCACCGGCCCGAGGGTGGAGGCGAGGGCTTCGAGCAGGCGTCGTTCGTCGTGGTTCCAGTTGCGTGGCTTGCTGCTGCCCACCTCGATCAGCGCGATGGTCTCGCCGTCGGCGTCGAGCACAGGCACCCAGGCAAGCGCCCGCATGCCCAGCTCCATCAGCATGGTCGCCGGGTCCTCGCTGCGTTGGTAGTCGCTCTCCAGGATGGGCTCGCGGCGCAGCCAGGCGGTGTGGATACGACCCTTGCCCCAGGGGATGCCGCCGGCCAGGGCCTCCTCCAATGGCTTGGGCAGGTGGCTGCTGCGCGCTAGGGCGCGGAAGACCCCGCGCTCGACCACGAACACGACGCCGCCCTCCATGCCGAGGGCGTCGACGGCGGTGTCGAGGGCAAGCGACGCTGCCCGCCTCGGGTCGTCGCTGTGCGCCAGGCGGCGGGCCACGGTGGCCAGCAGATCGGCCTCCGCCCGCTGCCGGTCGGCGGCGTCCAGCAGCGCCAAGCGACCCAAGTGGGCTTCGGCGATGCGCCCGAGGGCGTCGAGGGTGGCGCGGTCCTCTGCGCCGAAGCCGCCAGGCCGTCTGATCTCGAGCAGGGCTACCACCTGGTCGCCCGCGCTCAGTGGCACCGAGAGCTGCTGGCCCCGGTGGCCAAGCGCACCGAAATCGGTGTCCTTGCTGCTCCAGCGGATGACGTGGGCGGTCTCCACCGTCAGCACGCGCGATACGAGCGGCGGCAGGGCGGCCAGCACCTGCTCCAAGTCGGGCAGGTGGCCGAGCTCGAGGGCGGCCTCGACCAGCAGCCGCGCCCTGCGGCCGCGGTCGGAGGCGGCGCGCTCGGCGACGTGCATGAGTTGATGGTTCACAGCGCCGACCACCACGGCGAAGGTGGCGGTGAGCACCAGGCTCACGTCCAGCCAGCTCCAGGCCGACGGGCCCGCCAGGATGGCCTTGAGGGCGACCAGCGCAGCGATGACGGCCAGGCCGGCCATGCTCCACCAGAGCCAGGGCGGCACCCTGAAAGGGCGGCGCTGCGGCGTTGGGAACTGGGTGGACACGTCCCATGTTACGCATTGCGCTCAAGGGCGGCAGTTGGGCGCGGGTAGACTGTCGTCGTGGCGAGACGTGTCCATGGGGTCGAGGGCGGCGCGAACGCGGCAGCCCCGGTGCGCAGCAGCGCAGCTGGCTCCGGTCGTGCTGGCGCTGCGGCCCGTCCTGCAGCGGCGCGGCGGGGCCAGACCACGCGCAAGCCCCCGCGGGGCGGCGCCACCCGCTCGCTCGACCTCGAGGCCATCGGCCTCGTGCTGCTGGCCCTTGGGCTGGCCTTCCTCGCTGTGCTGGTGCCCCGCTTCCCATCGGGCGAGGTGGGCGCGCAGCTTCGCCAGGCCATGACGCAGCCTGTGGGCTTGGGGGTCTGGGTGCTGCCCTGGCCCTTCCTGGTCATGGGCGGCCTCTTCCTGCTGCGCCGCTACCCAGGCGGCTGGCCGCGGGTGGTGCTTGGCTACCTGGTGGGTGCCGTCGGGGCCTGGTCGTTGCTGATGCTGGTGGCCCCCGGCCTCAGCGGCGAGTGGGGCATGGCCCTTCGTTCGGCCCTGACCGGCGCGGCCGGCGCTCTTGCCTACCTGCCTGCCCTGCTGCTGCTCAGCTTCGGCCTCGAGCTGGTGGCGGGCTGGCCGCTGACCTCCATCGCCCGCCGTGCGCTGGCCGCCACCATCCGTGGTCTGCGGGCCGTCGCCAAGGCCGGCTGGCGAGCCCGCAACCGCGCGCGGGCGCGTGCGGCGTTCCGTGCCGACGTTGCCAGGGTGCGGCGTGAGCTGTTGGAGCTGGACCGTGACTTGGCGGCCCTGGCCGGCCTCTACCCAGGCAGCGCCGAGCTGGCCCGCTGGCGCGAGAGCGTGCAGGCCGCTGTGCGCAGCCTGCGTTCGGCCCAGGCCGCCGGCCTTGACGTGGCAAGGGGCGACGCAGCCGCCTGGCGGGCAGCCGTCGGCGACTTCGCCCGCGACCGCGCCCAGGAGCTGGGCCACCTGCTTCGCTCAGAAGGCGCCCGTGCGCCGGACGGCTCGCCCACGCTCGATGCCTGGGCCCGTGAGCGCAAGGCCGTGCTCGACGAGCCCCTGGTGGCCACCCAGGGTGCCGGCCTCAAGTCCCCTGCCGCCTTCGAGGGGCTTCGTCGCGCCTTGAGCCTCGACCTCACCGGCCTGCTCGATCGCCATCGGCGGCTTGGCCGCGAGCGCGACCTGGCCGAGACGGGCCTGGCGGAGATCCGCCCACGCGAGCTGTGGCCGGCGAACCAGGCGCACGCCGAGCGACTGCAGAGCTACCGCGCCATGGAACAGGACGCCGAGGCGCTGGACGCCGACGTGCAGGCCTTCGACGCCTGGCGCGAGCTCTTCGACGCGCTCTGGCGCGCCCGCGCCGACTTCCCTGCCGACACCGAGCTGGGCGAGTACGACACGGCCCTGGTCGACTCGCTCAAGGCCAACGGCCGCGAGGAGCTGGCCAAGCTGGAAGGCTGGACCACCGCCCTGCTGCGGGTGAGCGCCAACGCCCGCCAACGGGCGGCCAACGAGCGCGCGGCCGCCGCTGCCGCTGCCGAGGCGCTGGCCACCGAGGACGATGACTTCGCCGACCTGCCATCAGGCAGCGAGGTGGAGCACGCCTACGACAGCGACCAGGACTCGGTCGACGCACCGCCATGGGACGAGCTGATGGACGTGGAGCTGGAGTCGCTTGAGCTGCTGGACGACAGCGTCCAGGTCTCGGCGGCGCGCGCGGCTGGGACGGCTCAGCGGGGGAGGACGGGTGCCCAGCCCCTGGAAGGCAGGGCAGGTGCCCAGCCCTTGGAAGGCAGGGCTGGGGGCCAGAACGCCCTCGCCGTCGGCGGCATCCCCATCCAGTTGCCGCAGCTCGAGCTGCTCGACCCGCCCGAGTCCGGCAAGGACGACCCGCTGGCCCAGGCCCGCGAACTGCGCGAACGGGTGCAGCGCATCGACATCACCCTGTCGAACTTCAAGCTCGAAGGTCGGGTGGTGGACAGCGTGCGTGGCCCTACCGTCACCCGCTTCGAGGTGGAGCCGGCGGCCGGCGAGAAGATCAGCCGCTTCGCCAACCTCTCCGACGACCTGGCGCTGGCCATGGCGGTGGCATCTGTGCGCATCGAGGCGCCCATCCCAGGCAAGAGCGTCATCGGCCTGGAGGTGCCCAACGCGAGTCGCGACCTGGTTCGTTTCCGCGAGGCGGTGGAGTCGCAGGCCTTCAAGCGCTCCAAGGCGCGCCTGCCGCTGATCCTCGGCAAGTCCATCGACGGCGAGATGCTGGTGGGCGACCTGGCGCGCATGCCGCACCTGCTCATCGCCGGCTCCACCGGCTCGGGCAAGTCGGTGGCGGTCAACACCCTCATCGGCAGCCTGCTCTACCGATTCCTGCCCACCGAGATGCGCTTCCTGATGATCGACCCCAAGATGGTGGAGCTCACCCCCTTCGACGGGATCAAGCACCTCATCCGGCCGGTGGTCACCAACCCGTCCGAGGCCTCCGGGGTGCTGCTCGGCGCGGTGTCGCACATGGAGCGGCGCTACAAGATGATGTCGAAGATCGGCGCCAAGAACCTCGACCAGTACAACGCCAAGGCGCGCAACCTCGACCTGCCGGAACTGCCCTTCATCGTCATCGTCATCGACGAGCTGGCCGACCTCATGATCACCAGCCCCAAGGAGGTGGAGTCGGCCATCATGCGCCTTGCGCAGATGGCGCGCGCCACCGGCATGCACCTGATCCTGGCCACCCAGCGGCCGTCGGTGGACATCCTCACCAGCCTGATCAAGGTCAACGTGCCTGCGCGCATGGCCTTCGCGGTGAGCTCCGGCTTCGACTCGCGCACCATCTTGGACACCATGGGCGCCGAGCGCCTCATCGGCATGGGCGACATGCTCTACCACCAGCCCGGCCTGCCCAAGCCCATGCGCCTGCAGAACCCCTTCGTGGCCGAGAGCGAGATCGGCGCGGTGGCCGACTTCCTGCGGCGGCAGTACTTCGAGGACGAGTTCGTCGAAGCCTACGGCGACGACTTCGAGCCGGCCAGCACCGACGACTCGGACGCCACCGGCTTCGTGGACTGGAACGACGACAAGCTGCGCATCGCCGCCGAGATGGTCATCAACGAGGGGCAGGCCAGCGTCTCGCGCCTGCAACGGCGCCTGCAGGTGGGCCACGCCCGCGCGGGCAAGCTGATGGACTCGCTGGAGGCGCTCGGTGTGGTGGGTCCGCACACGGGCAGCAAGCCGCGCGAGGTGCTGGTCAGCTTCGAGGAACTGCCCAACGTCTTCGGGAAGTGAGGGCCGGACGCGGTGAGGTGGGACGTCGGTCCCTGGCCAACGCGATTGGCGTATGTTGGTGGGCGGATCGCAACCTCCCTGCGGATGACGTGTCGGGCTCGAGAGGAAGAGCGGTCCCTAGGAGGCCATCGTGGCTCGTACTGCATGGTTGTTGCTAGGACTGCTGCTGTTCTCCCTGGCTCAGGCTCAGGCGCCCAGCTACTTCGTGTACGCCGACGTGGTCAGGGGGCACGTCAACCCCAAGGGAGCCGTGTGCGTGCCCAACACGGTGTTCCAGCAGGGTGAGCATGCGGTGTTCAGGGTGGCGGTGGCCGACGCTGCGACCGGCGAGCTGCTGACGGCCGAAGAGGTGGAAGCCCGCGGCGTGACGGTGACCGTCGACCTGCAGGACGTCATCGTGTTGGAGCTGGCCTTCTCGCCGCACCCGCCCGAGGTCAACCTGGAGTGGTTCTTCGTCAGCAGCTGGTTCATCCCCGCCGATCAGGCCACCGGCAGCTACGGCTGGACGGTGTCGGTGAGCGACGCCGCCGGCGGAACCGGCAGTTTCACCCCCATCGGCGCGAGCTTCGGCTCCACCGCCATCCAGGTCGTCGAAGCGGTCGCCGAGTCGCCGCTGGCCGGCCTGCTGGCAGCACGGGGCCGGTGAGCCGCGCCCTCGCGGCGCTGTTCCTGACTCTCTTGACGACGACGGCCTGGGCGCAGATCCCAGGCCGTCTCGATTTCGAGCCATCCTCGGCCTCGGTGGGCGCCACCGTGCAGGCCACGGTCAGCGGCCTCGCGCCCGGCCAAGAGGTGGTGCTGGTCTGGAACAGCGCGGATGCCTGGTGGAACGTCGACGGCTACCGCTTCCTCGGGGTGCTGGCGAACGAGACCCGCGCCGAGTGGGGTCGCGGCGTGGTCGACGAGGCGGGCCAGCTGCAGCTCGACCTGGTGGTGCCGGAGGACTACGGCTACCTGCACGACGTCTTCGTCGAGGACGTCAGCGGCGAGCGCCTGGCCAGGCAGGGCTTCATGGTGGTGCCTGAGCTGAGCATCTCACCCACCTCTGGCCCGCCTGGCACGCCCATCACCGTCACCCTGACCGGCGTGGGCTACCGCTTCTGGGAGATGGTCTGGCATCTGATGGTGGACGGCGCGCACACCGGCTGGCTGTCGGCCATCACCACCCGCGGCACCTCGGTGGCGGTGATCCCCGCCCCGGCCGAGGTGGGCCTGCACAACCTGATGGTCATGACCGGGGTCAAGCCCATCCCCTACCTCAACCAGCAGCAGGCGCCCATCTACAAGCCGCAGATCCCCACCGTCATGTCGCTGCTGTTCGAGACCACCGACGGCCCGCCCGTGCTTCCCCCGCCGGTGGAGACCCAGGTGCTGCCGCGCGACATGGGCTACCCGCCCGCGGCCGAAGGGCCATCGCACGGCCTCAGCCATCTCTCCGGCGTGCTCGGCGATCCTCTGAGCGTGCGGGGTCGCGGTTTCCCTGCCGGTGCCATCGTGGAGATGGCCTGGACCACCACCATCGGCAACCGGGTGACCGGCGCGGGTTGGGAGACGGCGGAACTGCCCCTCGGCACGGTGACCGTGGGCGCTGACGGCAGCTTCTCCTACCTCATGGACACGCCAGACGACCTGGGCGGCGCGCACGACATCATCGCCCGCTCCGGCGACATCGAGCTGCGGGCGGTCTACACCATCAACCCAAGCGTCATCGACGTGTTCCCCAAGGTGGTGGAGCCCGGCGGCGACGTCATCCTCACCATCAAGGGGGTGGGCTGGACCGAGACGGCCAACATCTACACCATGCTGCTCGACAACGGCTACATCGGCTACGGCTGCGGCTTCAACAGCCAGGGCGACGTCACCATCCACTTCAAGGCGCCCGGCCGCGAAGGCATCCACTACATCCAGCTCTACCCGGCCATCTACCGCGGCGAGATGAACGGGCCTGGCGCACCCGACCAGGGCAACAGCACCAGCTCCGAGTACATCGAGCTGCCGATGCTCAACCACGTCGACCATCCGGGTGAGCGGCTGAACGCCTTCACGCTGGCCTTCGAGGTGCGAAGGGCCGACTAGCCAGGACCGACGCTCAGGCGGCCGAGAAGCGGATCTCGGCCGCCTCGGCGATCTGCTCGAAGCCCACCTGCTGGTAGACGTGGTTCGAGGTGGGGAAGTCCAGGTCGGTGAAGAGGAAGCAGAAGTGGCTGCCCTTGGCCAGCTCGGCCGTGCATTGGGCCGCCACCATGGCCTCGGCGTATCCCTTGCGCCGCTGCTCCGGCGGCGTGTAGACCGGGCCGATGCGGATGCCGTTGGGGGTGCGGCCGCCGATGCCCGACAGGCTCACCACCTGCCCCGACTCGTCCAGCCACAGCTCCAGCCGGCGCAGGCCGCCGCGGTTGAAGCTGTCCCACACGTCCTCTGGCGTGGGCGCGTGGCTGCGCTCCGCTTCTCGCTGGAAGGCCTCGAGCCACGGCAGGAGCAGTTCGCGGTCATCGGCCGTGGCGACCCGCAAGCGGCCGGGCGTGCGCTGCTTGGGGATGACCTCGCTGAGGCGGTAGACGCCAAGCCGCAGGTGCAGCCGCGAGGTCTGGCCGCTGCGTTCACACCACCAGGCGGCGGCCTCGTCCACCTCGGGGCGACAACCCACCATGCCTGGCAGCTCATGCCCGCTGACCATCAGATGGTCGAGCAGGGCCGCCATGGCGGCCGGGTCGCAGCCGTGCGGCACGATGGCGTTGTGCGGCGGCGTGCGCAGCAGCACCGCTCGGACCTGGCCGCTTCGGTCCTCCGCCCACAGCAGCGCAGCCTCCACATCGTCGTAACGGCCCTGGGCCACGGCGTCGAGCACCGCCAGCGGCAGGTTGTTCCTCGCCTCGGACGGACCGGCAAGGAAGGGCGTCACCCGCCCGGCGAAGTCCCGTCTGCCCTCCGAGCCTGCCCTGGCCCGGTGGACCCGGTGGCCGCTCAGGTCCAAAGCTGCACCCTCGCGTCCACGTCGACCAGCGCGTGCCTTGCGTGCTCGTCGATCCAGCCCACCCCCATCTGCGGGGTGTCGAAGGCGTGAGCGAGCCGACCGTCGGCCGTGGCCACGATCAGGCCGCCATGGCCGCCCATCTCGCGCACCTCGGCCAGCGCTCTCTCCAACACGGCGTCCAGCGCCGCGCCGGCGGCCAGCCGTTCGGCCAGCGCCTTGGCGGTCACCGCGCGGATGAAGGCCTCGCCCTTGCCGGTGGCGCTCACCGCCACCAGTCGATCGGCGTAGGTGCCAGCGCCGATGAGCGGGCTGTCACCCACGCGGCCTGGCCACTTGCCCAACATCCCGCCGGTACTGGTGGCCGCAGCAAGGCCGCCGTCCCGGTCGACGGCCACGGCGCCGACGGTGTTGGAGCCGGATGGCGCCGAGGTCGTGCCTGCCGGCGCTGGCGCGGCGTCAGGGTCCGCCCCCTCCGCCTGTTCACGCCACCGCCACCAGGCCTCGCGGGTCTGCGGCGTGAGCAGCTCATCCGGGTCGAGGGGATCCTGCACCAGCGCGTCCGCTCCGGCGCCCATCAGCAGCACGTGCGGCGTTTCGCGGCGCACCAGGTCGGCCAGGCGCACGGCGCTGCGGGCGGTGCGCACCCCGGCGACCGCGCCCGCGCTGCCGTCGAGGCCACGCATGACGGCGGCGTCCAGCTCGACGAAGCCCTCGCGGTTGGGGCTGCCGCCCACCCCGGCGTTGAAGGCCTCGGCGTTGGCCTCCATGGTCTCGACGGCGCGCAGCACGGCCTCGGTGGCCTCGCCGCCGGTGGCCAGCACCTGCCAGGCTGCGTCGAGCGCGGCCTCGAGGCCGCGGCGGTAGGCGGGGCGCTTGGCTTCTCCGATCGTGCCTGCGCCACCGTGGATGATGATCCTGCTCAT
>CAYXJZ010000054.1:0-22328 GCA_964465355.1 uncultured bacterium
CCCAAGGGCCCGGGCGTACACGGGATCGAGCGCATGCTCGGCGTCGACGAAGGCGGCGACACCGCCGCTGGCCTGCACCTCGGCCACGACATGTAAGGAGAGCGTGGTCTTGCCCCCTGACTCGGGGCCATAGATCTCCACGATGCGGCCCTTCGGCAGACCCCCGACGCCAAGGGCCACGTCCACCCCGAGCGAACCGGTGCTCACCACCCCGATGGCCAAACTGCCCGCCTCACCACCCAGACGCATGATCGAGCCACGACCGAACTGTTTCTCGATCTGGAGGATGGTGGTGTCCAGCGCCTTCTTGCGTTCCGCGTCCATCGTCATCAAGCCTCCATGGAGCCCGGCCGGCTGGGAGCGGTCCATGGAGGCGGCCGCCACGCCGCGGGCGTGGTCGTAGCACACGCGAAGCGTGCGCACTCATTCATTTCAACAAGGACCACAGGCCGAAGAGGGCCGCGAAGGCCAGCCGCTCGTCGCGTCTGGCCCGCCCTCCGGCGGGCAGAACGAGACGCCGTGCGGCGACCCCACCAGGGCCGACGACCGCCCAGGAAGCGGCCCATCCCGGGGTCGCCCCCGGGCCTCCCGAGGTTCCCGGCCGCCAAGGGCCGAGAGCCACGCCGTGGTCCGTCGAGAAACGGGCACAGGCGGCTCGGGCGAGATGCACGGCTTCCACCGTCCCTTGATCATCCGCCTGGGCGGCAGCATCTGAGGCTGCTCCGGCGGTGCCGGACGAACCGTCCGGTAGGGGAGGGCGTGCGGCGTGCGATACGCCGAGCACGGCCAGCGCGTCGTCGCGCCATGCTATCACGCCGCCCGCGAAGGTCTCGGCCAGGTCGCCGCCCGCATCCACCGCCGCTGGGTCCTCGGAGCCGGCCTCGGACAGCAGGGCGCTGAGGCGTCCGCCGGTGGCGCAGTCGATCAAGGCGAGCCGCCCGCCCCTGGCGGAGACGGCCTGCAGGGCGCGGCCGGCCAGCTCATCCTGTTCGCCGCCCCACACCGTGTCGGCAAGGGCCATGCCGACGGCCTCGGCCACCGGGCCGAGCAAGGCGGTGGCCCGGCCGAGGTCATCGGCCTTGGCGGCCACGCGTACGTGGACGCCGTCACGCTTGGCGTAGGTGGCCACGCTTGGGTTGGGGCTCTGGGTGTAGGCATCCAACAGGTCGGCGATGTGCGACTCGCCGAGGCCGAAGGTCTTGAAGGTGCGGCTGACGAAACGGGCGCCGGGGAAGGCCAAGCGTAGCGCCACCTGGTCGCGCCACATCGGCTGCAGCTCATGGGGCGGACCGGGCAGCGCGGCCACCACCCGTTCGCGGCCGTCCACGTTCAGGCGCACGAACCAGCCTGGAGCGGTGCCGTTGGGGTTGTCCAGCGCGTGGGCGGCCGGGATGAGCCAGGCCTGCTTGAGGTTGCGCAGGGGCATGGTCCTGCCCATCCGCGCGAAGTGGCCGCGCAGGGTGGCCTCCAGAGCCGGGTCCACCTGCGGGGTCTGACCCACCAGGTCGGCGATGGCTTCGCGGGTGAGGTCGTCGTCGGTAGGGCCGAGGCCGCCACAGAGCAGCACGAGGTCGCTGCGACCGACGGCGGCGCGCAGGGCCTCGGTGATGCGGCCGCGGTTGTCTCCGACGCGCTGGGACCAGTACACGTCGACGCTGCGCTCGGCCAGCTCGCGTGCGAGGAAGGCACTGTTGGTGTCGACGATCTCGCCGAGGAGCAGTTCGGTGCCGACGGCCAGGAGCTCGGCGCTGCGGATGGGGATGCCTGCCATGCGCGAGGCTACCGCCGATGGGGCCTCTGTGGGGTGTATGGAGCCACCCGGACGTCCGCCACCGGTCGCGGAGGCTCATGGAGCGGTGCTAGCATGCCCCATGAACGTCCCCACCCCGATGAAACACGTGCTGAACGTGCCCGCGGTCCCCACGACCACAGGTGCTGCGTGAAGCCGACCACGGTCGCCGAGCTCAGGTCGAGTGCCTACGCCGCCACGGCCGGCCGCAGTGTCCGCGACGAGCTGCGAGGCAACCTCATCCAGCGGCTTCGTTCGGGCGACCGCATCTTCCCCGGTGTGCTCGGCTACGACGACAGCGTGGTGCCGCAGGTGGTCAACGCGCTGCTCTCGCGCCATCACTTCATCCTGCTTGGCCTGCGCGGCCAGGCCAAGACACGCCTGCTTCGGTCGCTGACCGAGCTGCTCGACCCCGAGGTGCCGGTGCTGGCCGACGCCGAGCTGCCAGACGACCCGCTCGCGCCCGTCACGGTGGACGGCAAGGCCCTGCTGGCCGAGGAGGGTGACGCGGCCAAGGTGGCCTGGTGGCCGCGCGAGGCCCGCTACGTCGAGAAGCTGGCCACGCCCGACGTCACCGTGGCCGACCTCATCGGCGACATCGACCCCATCAAGGCGGCCAGGCTGGGCACCCAGTTGGGCGACCCGCGTGCGATCCACTATGGCCTGCTGCCACGCGCCAACCGTGGCATCTTCGCCGTCAACGAGCTGCCCGACCTGGCGGCCAAGGTGCAGGTGGCCCTGTTCAACGTCATGCAGGAGGGCGACGTGCAGGTCAAGGGCTACCCCCTTCGCTTGCCGCTCGACCTGGTGCTGGTCTTCAGCGCCAACCCGGAGGACTACACCGCCCGCGGCAAGATCATCACCCCGCTCAAGGACCGCATCGGCAGCGAGGTGCGCACCCACTACCCCAACACGGTGCAGGAGGGCATGCAGGTCACCGGCCAGGAGGCATGGACGGCGCGCGACAGCGGCGTGCGCATCCCCTCCTTCGTGGCCGAGGTGGTGGAGGAGACCGCCTTCCAGGCGCGCGACGACAGCCGGGTGGACAAGCATGCAGGCGTCTCCCAGCGCCTGCCCATCAGCCTGCTCGAGACGGTGGCCTCCAACGCCGAGCAGCGCGCCATGCGCCAGGGGCAGTCGGTGCCGGTGGCGCGGGTCTCGGACCTCTACGCTGCCCTCACGGCGGTGACGGGCAAGTTGGAGCTGGAGTACGAGGGCGAGCTCAAGGGCGGCGAGACGGTGGCCAAGGAAGTGGTGCGCAAGGCGGTGGCGCAGGTGTTCAGTCGCCGGCTCGGCTCCCAGCCGGTGGACGAGGTGCTGGCCTTCTTCGGCGAGGATCGCAGCCTCAAGGTGCCGCAGGACCTGGACCCAAGCGCCCTGCTGCAGCTCTACGGCACGGTGCCCGGCCTCTCGCCCCTCGCCTCGGCGCTGGCCGAAGGGCAGGAGCCTGCTGACCTGGCTGTTGCCGCCGACTTCGTCCTCGAGGGTCTGGTGGCCAGGCGCGAGGTAGGCCGTTCCGAGGAGCGGGGTTACGTCGCCGCCGAGGAAGACGTGGCGATGGCCGCCGGTGCCCGCCGCCGCTGGAACTGAGGAGGCAGACCCCGTGAAGGCCGTCCGCTACTCCAAGTACGAAGCCACGTTGGACGATCTGGACGCCGCCAGCCTGATGTCGATGATCCAGGATCGGCTGCTGTCATCCGGCTTCGACCGCAACCCATGGGATCCGGACCCGGACGCCAGCCTCACCATGGACGACCTCTACCAGGCCATCGCCGAGGCCCTGCTGCAGGAGGGCTTGGTGGACCAGAGCATGCTGGAGGCCGCCCTGGAGGCCGAGGACTGGCGCCAGAGCGAGTTGGGTCGCCTGGCGCGCTCCTTGGCCGAGCGTCTGGAACGCGAGGGCTTCCTGCGTCCGGGCGGCAGCGGCGACGATCCGGACGCGCCTGGTCAAGGCGGCGTTGGGCCGAGCGGCGACCCTGGCCAGGCCACCTTCGAGCTCACCAGCAAGGCCATCGACTTCCTCGGCTACCGCACGCTCAAGGATGTGCTCGGGGCCTCCGGCGCCTCATCGGTGGGCGCCCACGACACCGACATGACCACGACCGGGGTGGAGACCACCGGTGCCTCACGGCCTTACGCCTTCGGTGACGCCCTCAACCTTGATGTGACGCAGACCTTCAAGGAGGCGGCCAAGCGCGGTCTCGACGGCGGCCTCAGCCTGGAGGAGGGCGACCTGTGGGTGCACGAGAGCGAGCTGCAGTCCAGTTGCGCCACGGTGGTGTTGCTCGACTGCTCGCACTCCATGATCCTCTACGGCGAGGACCGCTTCACCCCGGCCAAGCGCGTGGCCCTGGCGCTGGCGCACATGATCAGGACCCAGTACCCGGGCGACAGCGTGCGTTTCGTGCTCTTCCACGACAGCGCAGAGGAGATCCCGCTGCAGCGACTGGCCACCGCCCAGGTGGGGCCGTACCACACCAACACGGCGGAGGGGCTGCGGCTGGCGCAGAAGCTGCTGGCCAGGCAGCGCAAGGACATGAAGCAGATCGTGATGATCACCGACGGCAAGCCATCGGCCATCACCCTGCCTGGCGGACGCATCTACCGCAACGCCTACGGCCTCGATCCACTGGTGCTCGGCGAGACGCTACGCGAGGTGGGCTCCTGCCGTCGCCAGGGCATCCAGATCAACACCTTCATGCTGGCCCGCGACCCCGAGCTCATCGCCTTCGTGCAGCGGGTGAGCCGCATGACGAGGGGCAAGGCCTACTTCACCACCCCAGGCACCATCGGCCGCTACGTGCTGCAGGACTTCCAGGCGCGGCGGACGAAGATGGTGAACTAGTCAGGAGCCACTCCCTGAACTGAAGCTCGACCCTGCAGTTCGGCAGCAACGCAGCCGAACTGCCAAGGCGTTGGGATGCGCAGCATCCCAACGCACTTAGTCCAACCGCCGCGCCAGCCTGTCCACCGCCTGCACGGCCGGCAGGTAGTTGGGATCAACGGTGCGCGCTGCCTTGTAGGCCGCCTCGGCCGAGGCAAGGTCGCCCAGCGCCTCGTAGGCCTCGCCCAAGCGGTACCAGGCCTCGACGTAGGCAGGGCCGGGCGGTCGCGGCTCGCCGCTGTCGGTGGTCTCGTAGATGTCAAGAGAACGCTGGAAGGCGGCGACAGCTTCTTGGTACCGGCCGATGGCCGAGAGCACCCTGCCCCTTGCGAGGTCGGGCCAGGGCTCTAGGCTGCCGCGATCTGTCTCAGAAGCTGCGGTGAAGGCCTGCAAGGCGGCATCGGTCATGCCGGCCTGCCAGGCCACCCGCCCCCAGTCCATCGCGTACTGGTAGTCGGGCTGGCGGATGAAGGCGTTCTGCAGCTGCTGCACGGCGCCGGCATCGTCGCCGTTGGCGGCGCGGATCAGCGCGGCCAGGTGGACGTGGCTGGCTGGCAGGCTGGTGGTCAAGGAGCTGGCCACCGTCAAGCGTTCAGCGGCGGCGTCCAAGTTGCCGGTCAGGTAGAGCGCGGTGGCGTACAGCAGGTGGGCTTCCGGGTCGGTGGGGCGCTGTTCGATGAGGTTGGGACCGTTGAGCTGGGCCGCCGAGTTCCAATAGCCGCGGTCGAGCAGGTCGCGCATCGCGGCCATGCCGTCCTGCGCGAAGGCGGGCGCGGCGGCCAGGAGCACGAGGAGGCAGGAGGTCAGCAGCAGGCACCGTCGCGGCGCCGACGCGCCGCGACCCCATCCGCCACCTTCGAGCCCAGCAAGGATCAGCCTTCTCACGCGTCCCAGTCTACGCTTCGGGGTCCTGAGGCAGGTGAAGGGCCTCGTCGAGCAGCCAATCGACGCCTGCCGTTGCCCGTGCGCGCTCGGCGGCCACGGCCTCCTCGTCCAGCACCGGGGCGTCGAGGAAGGCGCTCAGTTCCGACAAGGCGGCAGCCTGTTGCTCGGCCTGCCGCGCCGCAGGGGCGTCCACCACCGGTGCCCCGACGCGCATGGCGAAGCCGCGCACCTTGGGATCGTAGGCCACGCCGGCCACTGGGCTGCCTGCCACGACGCCGAGCACGAGCCCATGCAGACGTCCGCTCAGCACGGCGTGGACGCCGGCCAGCGCGCGTGTCAGGCTCACGGGGTCGTCGGCGGGCAGGGTGGCGAGGCCAGGCAGCTCGGCCTGCAACCGCTGCGCTTCGGTCTCGTCCTGCAGGGGATGGACGAGGGCCATGGCCAGCCGACCACCCTGCGCCAGGTGGCGCCGGCCGGCGGCCACCAGCAGCTCGCTGATCCCCGGGTAGCCGGCCCTTGGCACCAGGACAAGGGTTCCGTCGTTGTCGGTCCGGTCCGGGCGAGGCAGGAGCATGGCAGCGTCGGCCACTGCCCTTGCCCCGAGGCCCATGCGCGCGGCCAGTGCAACGGAGGCCTCGTCCCGCAAGGCAAGGGGAAGGCCGCGCAGCGTTCGGCCCACCCGCGCCTGGCCGCGCTCCGACAGCGGGCCGAGCGACTGGCCGAAGACCACCACCCGCTTGCCGAGGAAGCGTGCTGCCTGGATCACGCCGAGGTAGTAGCTCAATGAACGACTGGAGCTATGGTCCTGCAGCAGGCCGCCGCCGCCGCTGAGCAGGGCCCGGCTGGAGAGCAGCGCGCCCGGCAGGCCGTGCAGGCGGTGCACCGCCTCCACCTGATGGAGGCGGCGGGTGGTGGCGGGGTCCATGGAAGCCACCACGGGCCGCAGCCGCCCACGCAGACCGTGCAGCAGGCCCGCCAGCAGGGCTTCGTCCCCCAGGTTGCCGGCACCGTAGTAGCCGGAGATCAGCAGCCGCATGCCCTGTTCGTTCAGCCGGCGCCCCCGTCGGGAGACGGGGCTCCGTTGGGAGACGGGGCACCGTCGCCGGGATCGCTTGGTGTCGCGTTGCTCGCCAGCCAGCGGCGCAGCAGGCCTTCGCCTGCCTGCACGAGCAGCCAGAGCAGGGCGGCGATGACCACGGCGATGGCCAAGGCGATGAGGCTGCGCTGCAGCGACACGAGCAGCGGGGTGTGGTAGTGGCTGAAGCTGTTGAGCACGCTGGCCTGGGCGACCACACCGCCGATGAGCAGGCCAGCCCTTGCCCACCATGGCCAGCGCCATTGCCACATGGCCAGCAGCGCGAGCGGATGGCCGATCAACTCCTTGAACCGCGGCCTGACGAAGAGCTCGTTCAAGGTGCTTCGCAGGGTCAGCTCGATCTCGCTTGCGCCGAAGATGGGGAAGTTGCCGCGGCGCAGCACCACGAGGCCGAGGGCGGCGGCGGCCAGCAGCACGACGGCCACCTCGCCCAGACGAACCGGGTGCCCCCACAGCGCGCGCACCCAGTCAGCTGCGCTGCGTTGACGCAGCATCACGCCGACGGCGAACAGCGCAGGCGGCACCACCAGGGTGGCGGCCACGCCGGCGAAGGGCTCGATGGCCAGCATGGTGGCCCGGTCGCTGCCCACCGCGGCCAAGAGCATCGCCCCGTAGAGGCTGATGGTGGTGGCCACCAGCCAACCCCACCAACGCCATGGCAGCAGGAGGAAGCCCAACACGGGGAAGACCAGGGCGGCCACCAGGGCGAGGGCGGCCCAGGCGAAGCCGCCGGCCAGGAAGCCTAGGCCCGCCACCCCGAGGGCGGCCAGCAAGCCCCAGCCCAAGGTGAAGGCGCTGGCGAGCAGCAGCAGGCCACCAAGCACGCCTAGCCCGGCGCCCGCCCGCAGCAAGGTGGAGGGGCGGTAGCCAGGGTCAGGCGGGCTCAATGGCCCGATCTCGAAGCCTTCCGCCTGCAGCTCGAGCACCAGGTCGCGCACCAGGGTCTCGGTGTTCTCCACCATGTCGCCCTGCTGCTCCTCGGTGTAAGGGCGCAGGTAGAGCAGGCGGACCTGGCGCTCGTTGGCGGCCAGCAGGAAGCGCGGGATGATGTCGTGCGGCGGCAGCCGGATGTTCTGGTGGTCCTGGTTGAAGGACAGCAGCCGTACCGTCGGCACCTGCGCGGCCAACTCTGGCATGCCGTCCTGCGCCGTGCCTTCGATCAGCGCCGTGAGGCGGTCCTGCGAGGCGGCCGCCAGCTCCTCCAAGGAGGAGGGATGGCCGGCCACCTGAAGGCCGGCGTGGATGATGTAGTTGGCCTCGGCTGGGAAGTCGTCGCCGACGGCGAGCATGCCTGGGTAGTTGCGTGGCCGGTAGGCGATGTCGAAGCCCGCCTCGTGCCAGGCGGCGACCTGGGCCAGGTCGGGGCCGGCAGGCCTGGTGTTGAGGCTGTCGCCTGGCCACCACCACCAGGTGCGACCCTCGATGACCACCGAGCGCGCTGGCGGTTGGTTCTTGGCGAGCAACACCGCTGCCGCGCCGGGCACGAGCTCACTGACCATGGTGGCGTCTGCCGGTACATCGGGCAACGGCAGGCCGAGCAGTTGTGCCTGGCTGAGGATGTCGGAGCCGAGCATGGCGGCGATCCTGCCCTTGGCGGCCAGGGTGGCGATGGTGTCCTCGTAGAGCACGATGCCGCCAAGGCCCAAGGCCTGGTACTGCATGCCGAGTTCCAAGCTGCTCACGCCGAGCCGGTCGGCCAGGTCGGCCAAGGCCGGCTCGTCCATGACCACGGCCACCGTCGTGTGGCTGCTCTCGGAGCGAGACCGCTCCCATACCAGCAACAGGCTTGGCGGCAGGGCGACCAGCAGCAGCGCCCAGCCAAGCCAGCGCAGCCCGACGCGCCAACGAGGCAAGGGGGGTGCCGGGGGGTTCACGACGATGCCCCGGTCAATGGCCCGGCGACGCCGGTCAGGTCACGGACGTAGCCGCACAGCACCGCAAGGGCGGCGAGGTTGTCGCCGCCCTCCGGCACGATGAGATCGGCGTAGCGCTTGGACGGTTCGCAGTAACGGTCATGCATCGGCCTCACCGTACGCCGGTACTGCTCGATGACGGAGTCGGGGCTGCGACCGCGCTCCCGCACGTCGCGCTGCAGTCGGCGGATGAAACGCTCGTCGGCGGGCGCGTCGATGAACACCTTGAGGTCGAGGCGCCTGCGCAAGGCGGGGTCGGCCAGCACCAGGATGCCCTCCACCACCAACACGGGGGTGGGGGGGATGGGCACCGTCTGCTCGGCGCGGTCGTCGCGTTCGAAGTCGTACACCGGCCGCTGGATCTGGCGTCCGCCGCGCAGCTCGTCGAGGTGGCGAACCAACAGCTCGGTGTCGAAGGCCGCCGGTTCGTCGAAGTTGATGGCGGCGTGCTCTTCGCCAGGCAGGTCGCCACGTGCCCGGTAATAGGCGTCCTGCGGCAGCACGGTGAGGGCGGATCCGCCGACGGCCGAGAGCATGGCCCTGGCCACCGTTGTCTTGCCCGACCCGGTCCCACCGGCCAGGCCGATGACTTGGATGCCTGTCGCCGAGCCGCTCAAGGGACGGTGGCCGCCTCGACCTGAAGCGCCTTGCGTTGCACCGCGGCGGCGATGAGGCCGGTGAAGGGTGGGCTGGGGCGCATGAGCCGCGATGTCAGCTCGGGATGGGACTGCACCGCCACGAAGTAGGGGTGGTCGCTCAACTCGATGGCTTCGACCAGGCCTTCGCCGCGGCCCTTCATCCCTGGTGTGACCCCGGAGACGGTCAGTCCGGCACCCTTGAGTGCCTCGACGTAGGCGGGGTTGACCTCGTAGCGGTGGCGGTGACGCTCGTCCACGGTGCCGCCTGCCTCGAGCCGGTGGCGGTAGAGGTCGTGCAGCCGGGTGCCCTGGGCCACCTTCATGGGCCAGGAGCCGAGGCGCATGGTGCCGCCCATGCCCTCCACCTCCAACTGCTCAGGCATGAGGTCGATGACCGGGTGCGGTGTGGAGGGATCGAACTCGGTGGAGTTGGCGCCCCGCAGTTCGGCGACGTGCCTGGCGAACTCGATGACGGCCACCTGCAGGCCGAGGCAGATGCCGAGGTAGGGCACGCCGCGCTCGCGGGCGAAGCGGGCCGCGCGCACCTTGCCCTCGATGCCGCGGATGCCGAAGCCGCCAGGCACCAGGATGCCGTCGAAGTCCTCCAGGTCGGCCTCCGAGACCTCTTCGGCGGAGAGCCAGTCGATGTCGACCTGGGCACGGTTGGCGATGCCGGCGTGCTTGAGCGCCTCCATCAGGCTGAGGTAGGCGTCTGGCATGGCCACGTACTTGCCCACCACGCCGATGCGCACACGCTGCTCGGGGTTGCGCAGCACCCGCACAGCCTCCTGCCACACACGCAGCTCGGGGCTCACCCTCTCCAGGCGAAGACGCTCCTCCAGCAGCTGGATGATGCCCTGGCTCTCGAGGATCTCAGGGACGGCGTAGACGTGATCGGCGTCATGGGCGCTGAACACCGCCTCGCTGTCGACGTTGGTGAACAGCGCGATCTTGCGACGCGCCTCTGCGCTGACCGGGCTCTGGCAGCGCAGCACGAGGCCGTCCGGCTGGATGCCGACGCCGCGCAAGGTGGCCACCGAGTGTTGGGTCGGCTTGGTCTTGTACTCCTCGCTGGTGCCGAGGTAGGGCAGCAGGGTGACGTGGAGGTAGAGGCTGCGGTGCCTGCCCACCTCGAAGCGCACCTGGCGGATGGCCTCGAGGAAGGGCAGCGACTCGATGTCGCCCACGGTGCCGCCCACCTCCACCAGCGCCACCTCGGCCTGCGCCTGTTGGGCCGCCTGGTAGATACGCGACTTGATCTCGTCGGTGACGTGAGGGATGACCTGCACCGTCTGGCCGAGGTACTCGCCCTGGCGCTCCTTCTGGATGACGGAGAGGTACACCTGCCCGGTGGTGACGTTGTTCCCGCGACTCAGGTCGACGTCGAGGAAGCGCTCGTAGGTGCCGATGTCGAGGTCGGTCTCGGCGCCGTCCTCGGTGACGAAGACTTCGCCGTGCTCGTATGGACGCATGGTGCCTGCGTCGACGTTGATGTAAGGGTCGATCTTGATCGCAGTGACCCTGTATCCGCGGGCGCGCAGCAGCGCGCCGATGCTCGAGGTCGTGATGCCTTTGCCCAGGCTGGAGACCACCCCGCCGGTAACGAAGACGTACTTGGTGTCCACCGAAGATCACCTTCTCCCGGGAGGTCATCGTAGCACCAGGCCAGGCCGGTCCATGGCCACGGGGGCGTGATAACGTCTGCGTGCCGTCCGCCTCTGACCGGAGCGGGGGCCAGGACCCATGGACCAAGCATCTGGCGGCGAAGGCCGCGGCATCCTCTTCGTGCTCACCGGCGCCTCCGGCGTCGGCAAGGACACCATCCGCAAGGCTGCAGCCGCAGAGCTGGCTGCCCTCCACTTCTCCATCTCCGCCGTCACCCGGCCGCGCCGCCCCACCGAGGTGGAGGGGGTGCACTACCACTACATCGACAGGCCCACCTTCGAGGGGATGATCGACCGAGGCGAGCTGTTGGAGCACGCCGAGTACGTCGGCGACCTCTACGGCACCCCTGCCGGGCCCGTGGACGAGGCGCTGATGCAGGGACGCGACGTCCTGCTCGAGCTCGAGCTGCAGGGCGCGCGGCAGGTCAAGGCCAAGCGCCCAGATGCGGTCATGATCTTCATCGCCCCGCCCTCGCTCACCGAACTGGAACGGCGGCTGCGCGGTCGCGGCACCGACTCGGAGGAGAAGGTGCAGAAGCGCCTCGCGCGCGCCCGCGAAGAGATCAGGGCGGTGCGCGAGTTCGACTACGTGGTGGTGAACGACCGCTTGGAGGAGGCGGTGGAGACCTTCCTCGCCATCCTCAAGGCCGAGCGTGCCCGCGCCGAACTGGTCAGCGACGAGCGGATCGCCGCCTTCCTCAGCGAGTGACGGAGCCCGTCACCAAGCCTGACGGGGTCCGTCAACAAGTATGGTGACGGGGTCGGCCCGCGTTCTCTGGTAGAGTCGACAGCTTGATGAGGCTTCCTCGCCCGGCTTGGCCGGCGGAGGAGCGACACGAGGAGTGTGCCATGGCCCAAGAAGGCTACGACCGCCTGATGGCGTTGACCGATTCGTCCCGTTACCTGCTGTCCATGATCGTGGCGCGGCGTGCCGCGCAGCTCAAGGGCGGCATCCCGAGCACCTTGCAGGACGATGAGATGCCGGCCGCCAGGCTGAACACCGTCAGCGTGGCCATGCGCGAGCTTGAGCTGGGGCGCAACGTGCTGTGGGGTGACGATCTGCCCAGTTTCGACGAGCTGCGCCGCACCGTGCAGGAGGAGCGCCGCCGCGAGGAGCCAAGCTTCACCGTGTCACGTCCTGCTTTCGAGGAAGACGACGAGGATTGAGCCGGCCGCTGCCTGAGCTTATGCGGTAGGCTGCAACTATATGCCTAGCAAAGAGTACCGGCAACGCCTGATCGAAGAGCTGGTCGAACGAGAGTTCATCTCGACCCAGGCCGAGATCGCCGAGCATCTGGCACGGCGAGGCATCAAGGTCACCCAGGCCACCATCAGTCGTGACGTCAACGAGCTGAGGCTGGTGCGGCTCCCGGCCGGCGCCGGTCAGCACCGCTACCGCTCCACGCCGCTGGCCGCCCAGGTGGACGTGCTGGCTGAGCTGTCCCAGCGCTTCAAGCTCTTCGTGCGCGACCTCGACCGCGGCGAGAACCTGCTGGTCATCAACACCGATGAAGGACACGCAAGCGGCGTCGCCTACGTGATCGACAAGCTCGACAGGGATGAGATCGTCGGCACCCTCGCTGGGCAGAACACCATCCTGGTCGTGTGCCGCGGGGTCGAAGCAGCCGAGCAGCTGTTGGAGGAGTTCGAGGGCCTGCTGACCTAGGCCATCGGTCCTCGCTGCCGAGCAGATGCCGGTGGCCCACCACAGGCCCGATTTGGCGGTATGGGCCACGTCAGACCCTCACGGTTGCGTGCTAGCGTTCGGACCATCACGGAGGTCCTGATGTCGCGCCTTTTCCTGGTCCTTTTGCTCAGCTTCCTCTCCTTCGCCTCGGCCGCCGATCTGGCCGTGCAGGCCTTCCGCAGCCAGGACGGCGTCCTCGGCATGGCCGTGGCCGAACGCCTCGCCTCTGCCTTCTCAGCCGACCTGGTCATCGGCCCTGAGCTCACCGCCAGCCTGGTCGCCCCCGTCGTCGTCAGCGGCGGCTTCATCAACCCCCTGGCCGTGTCCTCCAGCACGGCCGACGACCCAAGCAGCGCCCAGCTCACCGCCCAGGCACTGGGTGTGCCCATGGCCGTCGGTGGCGTCATCGCCCTCGAGGGCGATGGACTGCGATTGGACCTGGGTGCCTGGGTGCGGGGCCGCGGCCACCGGGTCAGCCTGCGCGGCGACTTGGATGACGTGGACGGCCTCGTGCGCCTCGCCGTCGGTGTGACGTCCCGCTGGACCGGCCTGCAACCGGGACCGCTGCGCTCACTCGACCTCTCTGGTGAGGATCGCGAGGTGGCAAGGGCCCGCGCCCTCGTGGCCGCCGGCTTCCCCTTCGAGGCCCTCGACAGCCTCGAGTCCGTCGAGGACTTGGACGAGGTCGATGCGCGGTTCTTGCGCGACCTGCGGTCAGCCGTGCAGGGCGACGAGCAAGGTGACCCTGCGCTGGCGGCGCTCGTCTCCTTGGGCAACGGCGACGAGTTGGCGACCATGGCCGCGTTCCGGCGCTGGGCGGACGAAGGCGGCCCTCCCGTGGCCCAGGTCTGGCTTGGCGCCCTCGCCCGCAGCATGGGCGACGACGCTGCGGCCGGGCACGCCTTCCAAGCCGCTTCGACCTACCCCTTCGGTCTGGCAGCCAGGGCCGCCCATCGCGCCACCGTCGGCGCCGACGAAGAGGCGAGAGCCGACCTGAACGCCTTGCTCGGCATCGCTCCTGACGCAGCCGCCTTGCTGGCGGGTTCCTTCGCGGCCGGCAGCCTGGTCGACCTCGACCTGGAGGATCGACTGCTCGAACGCCTCAGCCTGGCTGCCCCCTACCTCAGCTACCCCTTCGAACGGCGCTCCTTCATCGCCTTCGACCGGGACGACGCCCTCACCGCGGCCCAGACGCTCAGCGTGGCGGTGGAGCTGGCACCTGACAGCGACCTCTACTGGACCAACCTCGGCTGGGCCTGGTACCTGCTCGGCTTCATCGACCGCTCCGAGCAGGCCTCAGCGCGAGCCATCGAGATCGACCCTTCGCAGTACATCGCCCACTTCAACATGGGTCTGGCCAGGGTGGTCGGCAACCGTCTGGAGGAGGCGCTCAACGCCTACCGCCAGGCCGTGTCCTTCGATCCAGAGGTGGATGACGAGGCCATCGCCGACCTGGTGGCCGCCGAGGAGCTCTACCCACAAGCAGCGGGCGTGCCCTTCGCCCTAGGCTTCCTGCTCGATCAGGAGGGCAACCGTACCGGCGCGGCCGAAGCCTATCAGCGCTACATCGACCGGGCGGAGGCCCAGCCGCAAGCGGCTGGCGTGGTCGAGGCCAGGGTGAGCGAGGCGCGAGCGCGCCTGGCCGCCCTCACCGCCCCCCTGCCGCCCATCGAGATCGCCCCTGCGCTGGAACTCAGCCTCGGTCGGCGTGGACCGACGGTGGACATCGCCCAGCCAGGCGACCCGCTCACCCTGCGCTTCGAGGTCAGCACGCCTGGCGACGCCCTGCCGAGGCGACTGACGCTGTCGGCCGAGTTGTGGGAGGCCCCAGGCACCATGCTGCTGAGCCAGGAGCTGAGCGTGGAGGTCCCCACTGGCGCCATCGGCTACGTCATCGATCAGCTGACCATGGAACTGCCGCTCGACCTCGCTGCAGGTGATTACGAGATCCGGCTCATGGTGAACGCCGTCGAGGTCGGGGCCCGCACGGAGCATGCGCTGACGGTTCGTGGCGCCCCCAACCCCCTGCGCCGCCTGCTTGGCCGTGACCTGGTGCTGACCGGTTTCCAGAGCGGGACGGCCTTGTTCACCGGCCGTGACCTCCAGTTGCCCGTCGACACCCTGCTGCCGCGCCTGCTCGACGAACTGCTGCAGGCTGCGCCCATCGCCGAGGACGTGCTGCCCGACATCGGCAGCGGCCGCTTCCAGGGCATGACGGGTGGAGCCGTGTTCGCGGAGAGCGGCACGGGGGACGTGCTCGACTTCCTCGAGTTCCTCCTGGACAGCGGCGCGCAGAGCTCCAGCTTCGCCTTCGTCGACGCCTACGCCCAATGGGCCGTGGACGGCGCGCAGACGCCCTAGCGCAGCAGCCTCTCCACGATCCGGAAGCCGGCGGGCCGGCTTGGGTCTTCCTAGGATCTACCTCAGCGCAGCAGCCTCTCCACGATCCGGAACCCGGCCATGTAGTTGCCGATCACGGCGCCGAGGGTGGAGAGGATGAACACCAGCAGGGTGCGGGCCGCGCGGTTGGTCCACCAGCCGCGCACCGTGGTCACGTCATGCCGTAGCCGCTCCAGATCGCCCACCTGAGGTCGGCGCAAGGCCAGTTCGGCACCAGCTGAGAAGAAGCCGACGCCCACCAGAGGGTTGAGCGTGGCGAAGGGTGCGGACAGGGCGGAGACCAGCACGGTCAGCGGGTGCGCCAGCGCGACGGCCGCGCCCACCGCAGCCAGGCCACCGTTCAACAGCACCCAGGAGAGCAGCAACTCCCAGCCGAGCTGAGGCCCCCTCAAGAAGCCGATGACGAAGCCGGCCAGCAGCAACGCCACGATGGCCCATGGGATGGCCTGCTGCCACCAAGCTGGCGGCGGCGTGCGTTGCAGGTCCTCGACGGTAGCGTCGGTGGCCTCCTGCCCTGGGTCGGGCTCGGCCAGCGCCTCGGACAGACCGGCCAGGTGCCCGGCGCCGATCACCACGAGCACCGACCGCGGCGTCTTGCCTGCGGCCTGAGCCGCCGTGATCTCCTGACGCAGGCGGGCGGCCATGAAGCGGTCGCGCTCGCGGATCAAGGGCTCGAAGACCCGCGGCTCACCCTCGGCGAACTCGGCGAAGGTGGCGGTCAGCACGTCACCCTCCTTGAGTCGCTCGACCTCCTCCGCCTTCACCGGCTCGCGGCTGAGCACGCTGGTGGCCACACCGGCCAGCAGCACGGTCCGTCGCCACCAAGGCAGGTTGGCCGACACCCTGCGCAGGGTGGCACCAAGGTCACGGTCGATCAGCCACAGGGGGAGCCGTTGCTGGGCTGCGCCTGCGATGGCAGCGCGCATCTCGGCCCCCGGCTCGATGCCAAGCTGATCGGCCACGCGCTGTTGGAAGGCGCCGAGGGCCAGGCTGACGGCCACCATCCCCAGCTTCTTCTGGCGCCAGGCCTGGAAGAGATCGAGGCGGGCGAAGCCCTCGCGGTCGGTGATGGACTGGTGACGGCCGCGATCGAGCTCGATGGCCACGATGTCGTAGTCGCCGCTCTGGATGGCTTCGCTGACCTCTTCCGCGCTGCGCGCGGAGACGTGGGCGGTGCCAAGCAACGTGACCTGCACGCCGTTGACGTCCACCGTACGGCGGGGACCGTCGACGGCGGGCAGGGCTGCGGTCTCGGGTGTGCTCATGGGCCAGAGTGTACCGTCGCCAACGGCCCGAACGGGTTCGCGGAGCCGGGGCTACCATGGGCCATGACCTTCCGCCCGCTCGAGCCCTTCCTGTCCTACCCCTCGCTGGCCACACAGGTGCGCTGGGCGCGGCTGTGGCTGCCCGCACTCATCGTAGGGGTGGTGCTGGTCCACCAGCTGCTCATCGTGCCGCTGGGTGGGCCTGGCTACCGCTTCTGGATGCAGCTGCTGTTCTATGCCATCCTCGGCCCGCTGGTCACCTTCGTGGTCCTGAACTGGATCAGCGAGGCCCTCGACGAACGCGAGCTGGCCCAGGTCGAGCTGCAGCGTCTCTACCGCGAGCTGCGCGAGAGCTACGCGGTGCTTGGATCGTTGCAACGGGTCACCGAGCAGTTCGCCGCCGCCCCCGACCTGGAGGCCACCGTGCGCGCAGCCGTCGTCGGCGTTCGGGACGCCACGGGTGCCCAAGCTGCAGCGGCTGTGCTCGGTCAGAAGGTGCTCGGCATGGACATGGCCGCGGATCTCGAGCCGGCCGAGCTGGAGGCGCAGGCGCTGGGGGCCGACGGCGTCCTGGCTCAGGGGCTGGCCCTCGAGCCTGCGCCATGGCAGGGGAAGGGGGTGATGGTGACCTTGCCGCTGACCTGGGGCGGACGTCACGAGGGCAGCCTGCATGCATGGTTCGCCAGCCAGCCGGACGAGCAGGGCGACGAGACCTTGCGCATCATCGCCGCCGACTTCTCGGCAGCGGCCAAGGCGGTGCAGGCACGCACCCGAGACCTGCTCACGCTGTTCGAGGTGGATCGAACCGTGCGCGCAGAAGACAACCTGACGCGTCTGCTCGACACCCTGTTGACGCAGATGGCCTCGCGTGTGGCCGCCAGCAACGCGGGCGTCTACCTCATGGATGAGGGGGCACTGGAACTGCGGGCGGCTGTCGGTGTCGAGGCCGAGGAGGCGCTGCAACGGCCGGCTGCACCCGTGAGGCTGGGCCAAGGGCTGATCGGTCGTGCGGCCAAGGAAGGGCAGAGCCGTGTCATCAGCGGCGTCAGCGAGCAGGACCGCCGCGAGGGTGCGCCGCTGTTGGCCAGGGCCGGCTCGGTGGCCCTGCTGCCCCTGCGCACAGGCGAGGCGCCCGAGCAACTGCACGGTGTGGTGGTCCTGACCCACGCGGACGAAGGACGCTTCGAGGAGGCGAGCCTGCCCTTCCTCGCCCTGGTCGCCAGCCAGGTCAGCTTGGCGGTGCGCAACGCAGACGCCTACATGCAGTCAGAGGAGCTGGCCATCGCCGAGGAGCGGGCGCGCATCGCCAGGGAGATCCACGACGGCGTGGCCCAGTCGTTGGCCTTCGCCGCCCTCAAGCTCGATCTGGTGGCCCGCCTGCTCGAGCGCGACAAGGACAAGGCCCAGGCAGAGCTGAGGGCGGCCAAGGAGACCATCCGCGAGATGATCCGTGAGGTGCGGCGCAGCATCTTCGCCCTCAGGCCGGTCGACCTCGAGCGCCACGGCCTGCTGGAGACCATCCGCCGCTACGCGGTGGACTTCGGCGAGCAGAACGACGTGCAGATGGGCCTGGACCTGGCCCAGGTCGGTGGCCTATCGGTGAAGAGCGAGGCGGTGCTGTTCCGCATCTTCCAGGAGGCCATGAACAACGTGGCCAAGCACGCCAGAGCAAGAGAGGTGCAACTGAGCCTGCTGCAGGCAGCCGACGGCTCCATCGTGCTGGAGGTCAGTGACGATGGCGAGGGCTTCGAGCCGAGCGAGGTCCATGACCGGGTCAGCTCGGCAGGCGGCCTAGGCCTGAAGCAGATGCGCGAGCGGGTGGCGGGACGTGGCGGCACGCTGCAGATCGAGAGCAGCCCGGGCCGGGGCACCCGGTTGCGGGCGCGGGTGCCCGCGTAGACCATACCGGTGCCCGCTTAGGTCGCGCGGGTGCCCGCTTAGGTCGCGCGGGTGCCCGCTTAGGTCACGCGGGTGCCGGCGTAGATCATGCCGGTGCCGGCGTAGATCATGCCGCTGCCCGGTCAGGTTGACCATGCCCAGACCCATGGGAAGACCCCCGAACGAGTGGTTCGGGGGTCTCGGGATCCTGCCTTGGCCGAAGAGCCAACGTGCCTTGGCCCATGGGCCAAGGTCGTTATTTCCGGTAGCTCGTCCCGAAGCGCTTCTGGAACTTCTCGACGCGACCTTCTGTGTCGATGAAGCGCTGCTGGCCGGTGTAGAAGGGGTGGTTGCCCGACCACACGTCGACGTGCAGCTCGGGGCGGGTGCTGTAGGTCTCGAGGACGACTTGGCCTTCGCAATAGACCTTGCAGGGCACCATCTTGGGGTGGATGTCCTTCTTCATGCTTCCTCCGTGGGCACGGGCTTGGTCGTGCCTGTGGCCCGCTCGGGGCCACGTCAACCTGAGGAGCTTAGCACGTCGGTGCTACCCTGGAGGCGATGCGTGCCTACCCGCCCCGTCTCAGCCTCCGACCCGGAGGACGGGTCGACGTCGTCGCCTCCGTGCCCGGATCGAAGTCCATCACCAACCGCGCCTTGCTCATCGCCGCGTTGGCCAAAGGCCGTTCCGTCCTGCGCGGGGCGCTGGTGGCCGAGGACGCCGAGGTCATGGTCCGCGCCCTGCGTGATCTGGGCGCCAGGGTCGATCCCCTGGCCGACGACCCAGCCACCATCGAGGTGCAAGGGGTCGACGGGCGCTGGACCAGCACCGCGGCCGACCTCGACCTGGCCCTGTCTGGCACCTCCCTGCGCTTCCTGGCGGCGGCCGTGTGCCTTGGAACCGGCCGCTTCAGCCTCGACGGCGTGCACCGCATGCGCGAACGCCCCATCGGCGACCTGGTCGAGGCCCTACGCGCCCTCGGGGTGCGGCTCAGCGCAGCGGGTGACGACCGCTTCCCGCCCGTGGTGGTGGAGGCAGACGGACTGCCGGGCGGTCACACCACCGTGGCAGGGGACCGTTCATCGCAGTTCCTCTCGGCGCTGCTCATGGTGGCGCCGTACGCCGCCTCGCCTGTCACGGTGGAGGTCAGCGGCACGCTGCAGTCCAAGCCCTTCGTCGACATGACCATCGGCCTCATGCAGGCCTTCGGCGTGGAGGCCGAGCGCGACGGCTACCGGCGCTTCGACCTGCGGCCTGGTCGCTACCTGGCGCGCGACTACGCCATCGAGGGCGACGCCATGGCGGCGGGCTACGCCTGGGGCCTGACGGCCATGGCCGGCGGCCGGATGACGGTGGACAACGTCGGTTCAGCCTCTCACCAGGGGGACCGCAGGCTGCTCGACCTGCTGGGGACCATGGGCGCCTCGGTGACCTGGACCGACAGCAGCTCCACCATGGAGATGCCCGTTGGCGCCGTGCTGCGCGGCGGCACCTTCGACCTCAACGACCTGCCCGACCAGGCGCAGACCCTCGCGGTGCTGGCGCTGGCCGCTGACCGACCGGTGGAGATCGTCAACGTGTCCAACCTGCGCATCAAGGAGACCGATCGCCTGAGCGCCTTGGCCACCGAGTTGCGCCGCCTAGGCGCCCAGGTCGAGGAGCGGGAGGACGCCATCACCGTGTGGCCTCTGCAGGAGGCGCCGGCAGCCACGGAGATCGAGACCTATGGCGACCACCGCATGGCCATGGCCTTCGCCCTGGCTGGCGCCCGCTGGCCAGGCATCAGCCTGCGCGACCCAGGCTGCGTGATCAAGACCTACCCGGGCTTCTTCGACGACCTGCAGGCCTGGGGCGTGGGGGTGAGCCCGGCGTGAGCGATGGCAGCGGCGACGCCCCAGCTTTCCGCGACATCGTGACCCTCGATGGTCCGGCGGCCTCGGGCAAGTCCAGCGTGGCTCGCGGACTGGCCCTTGCACTTGGCATCCCAGCAGTGTCGTCCGGGCTGCTCTACCGCGCAGCCACCTACCTGGTGGCCAAGGAGGGTCTGGACGGTGCCGAGTTGCAGGCGGTCATGGACGTGCTCGGCCGTCACCGGGTTGAGCTCCTCCCTGGGGTGGACGGCGACCGCGTCCTGGTCGACGGCGATGACGTCACCCGCTACCTCCACACCGACGCCGTCGACGGCGGGGTCTCCTGGGTGGCTGCCCATCCGCAGGTGCGCACCTGGGTGAGCGACCGGCTGCGCGAGATGCCGCCCCCCTTCGTCATCGACGGTCGTGACATGGGCTCGGTGGTGTTCCCCCACGCCAAGCACAAGTTCTACTTGCACGCCGCACCCGAGGTCCGTGCCGCCAGGCGCGTGGGCGAGCGCGCCGCTGACCTGGAGCAGGTCACCGAGGCCATCAGGCGCCGCGACGCCCTTGACGCTCGGCAGCTGGCGCCGGCCGCCGACGCGCTGCAGCTCGACACCGGACCACTCACCTTGGACGAGGTGGTGTCCACCGTCCTGGCCCGGATCAGGTCGTCGACACCGACCGGTGTCAGGTCTGCGATCACGGCCGATGAGGAGCATGCCCAGCCATGACCGGAGCCCAGCCATGACCCAAGCCCTTGGCGCCGACCCGTTGGCCGGCCAGGCATGGGCGCTGAGCGTCGCCGAGCTGCGGCGCGTGGTGGTCAGCAGCACCCGCTTCAAGCCGGTGGCCCAGCCTGAGGCCGTGGCCATCGCCGAGGCCTTCCGCGCCGCCGGGGTGCAGCATGTCGACCTCGATCTGCCTGGCGACCTGCCGCTGGCCGGTCTGGAGCCTGCGCCCGATCTGGTGGTGTCGGTGGGCGGCGACGGCACGCTGCTGGCCACGGGGCGCCGCTTGGAGGGGCGTCCTTGGCCCGTGCTCGGCGTCAACCTGGGCAAGTTGGGCTTCCTGGCGGCCTTCGGTGTGGAGCAGGTCCTCGCCTACGCTGCCGGTGCGCCGCCCGTTGGTTGGCGCACCCAGCCTGCTGCCACCCTGTCGGTGCAGGTGCGGGGCGAGTCCCCGCGGGTGGCGATGAACGACGTGATGGTGTCCCAAGGGGTGATGACCCGCCTGCTGCGCTTCCACCTCAAGGTGGACGGGGTGAAGGCCGCCGACTACCGGGCCGACGGTGTGGTGGTGAGCACGCCGGTGGGCTCCACCGCCTACTCCCTGTCGTTGGGCGGCCCCATCCTCATGCCCGAGCTGCGCGCCATGGTGGTCACGCCCATCGCGCCGCAGGCCCTGGCCAACCGACCCATCGTGCTGGGCGCCCAGGCCAAGATCAGCCTGGTGGCCGAAGGCAGGGTGGACGAGATGGCCCTCGTCCTCGACGGCCAGGAGCGCATCGACCTGGCCAGCGGCGACCCCGTCGAGATCAGCTTGGGCGGCAGCGTGACGCGTCTGGTGCCTGCCGACCACGATCCCTTCGCGGTGCTGCGGCACAAGCTGCGGTGGTCGGAGGGTCCTGCTCTCTCTGGCTGAACTTCAGCCAGAGAGAGCAGGATCGTGGCAGTTCGCGGCGTACGCCGCGAACTGCTGGGTCCCTCAAGGAGATGGTGCTTGTCTCGCTCGGTGGCTTGCCGGGCGGCTAGCCTCCTGAGGAAGCGTCCTCCGCCTCCGCCAACAGCTCGGCCAGGCGTGAACGACAGCGGTCGTGCTTCTTGGCGTAGGCACCGTTGGCGTAAGCGGGGTCGAAGAGCTGCTCGAGGTCGAGGTCGCCGGCCAGCCACATGGGCACGCGCTGATCGTAGAGCTTGTCGACGAAGTGCACGAAGCGCAAGGCGCGTTGCTGGTCAGGGATGGTGCGAGCGCCGTGCACCACCCAGGCGCCACCGCTGCGGGCCCAGGCGCCGTAGCGCACCGGATGCAGGGCAGCCAGCGCCTGGTGCAACTCGTCCCAACCGACCCACACGGCCTCCTGTGGTGCACCACCCAGGGCGTCGTCCTGCAGGAGCGGTCGGCGGCTGTGCACCGCGCGATGGTCGGGTCCGTCGATGGGCACCACCATGAAGCGCGAGGCGATGGACTGGATCTCGCGTTGGAAGGACGCCGCGTCGAAGCGACCTTGCCCCTGGGCCTCCGGCGCGGTGTTGGAGGTGGTGATGATGCGCGCACCGCGCTCGAAGATCCCCGCGAGGAAGGTCTTGACGATGAGCGTGTTGCCAGGGAGCGTCTGGGTCAGGAAGGCCTGTACTGCATCGACGAGTTCGAGCTGG
>CAYXJZ010000055.1:0-22047 GCA_964465355.1 uncultured bacterium
TCCGGCATCGGCGCCTCCCACGACTTCGGCGACCACTTCCGCTTCAAGAAGACGCCGGCCAAGGCCATGGCCGACTCCGCCGTGGAGCGCGGCCTGGCTCGTTGGGTCAAGGTGCAGGGCTGGGACGAACCCGCCCTGCTGGCCACCGGCGCCGAGGATCCCGGCCGCGCCACCGGCGCCGCGCTGCTCTCCCCCTTCGACCCTGCCTGCTGGTACCGCGAGCGCCTGATCCGCATGTTCGGCATGCACTACCGCATCGAGATCTACGTCCCCGAACCCAAGCGCCAGTACGGCTACTACACGCTTCCCTTCCTACTGGGCGACCAGATGGTGGGGCGCGTCGATCTCAAGGCCGATCGCAAGGCAGGGGCGCTGCTGGTGCAATCAGCGTGGGAAGAAGAGAAGCCCGCGCCAGGCGCCCGCAAGCGCACCAGCGATGAGATCGCCACGGCGCTGGCCGGTGAGCTGCGACTCATGGCGAATTGGTTGGGGCTGGACGATGTCGTGGTGAAGCCGGCGGGAACCCTGGCCCCGGCCTTGGGGGATGCGATCGGGCTCTAAGAACCGGGGGACTACCCGGACAGCGGGTCTCGTCGAGCCCAAATGATGGCGTCCGCGACCGCGGTCTTACCTAGCCCAAGCTGTTCGAGCCTTCGCCTGACCTCGTCAACGCGGCTTGGGACGACGGGCTCCAAGACGATGCGTCCATCCTGCGCTCGAACATCGAAGTAGTCGACGCCTGGGAAGCTCTTGACGATCTCCTTGGCCAAGGTGAGGCGGTTCTTCGATGTCAACTTCACGAACACAACCCACCTCCGTGCCACGAAGGATAGAACGAAATCTAGAGATCGAGGAACACCTCTGTGATTGCCCGTGATGACCAGTGCCCGGCGCCACCCCTCACCCCGCCGGCAACAACGACACCCCCGCCTCCTTGAACCGCAACCGCACCGTGTCCCCACGCTGCGCCGTCGTCAACCCGCTCCCCGAGATGGTGGCGAACACCTCCACCCCACCCACGTCGAAGATGAACTCCGTCACCGGACCAAGGTAGGCGCTGCTGAGGTAGGTGGCCTCGAAACCCTGCTCACCCTCGCGCGCGAGCTCGATGGACTCGGGTCGCAGCATGACCGTCACAGGGCCGGCGGCGATGTCCTGTGCGTGCGGTTGCCGGTAGCCGAGCACCTCGATGGCCTCGCCGTCGTAGTTTCCTGGCAGGAAATTGGCCGAGCCGATGAAGTCGGCGACGAACCGTGACGCCGGGCGGGTGTAGAGCTCGTGCGGCGCGCCGATCTGCTCGATCACCCCGGCGTTCATCACCACCACCCGGTCGCTGATCGCCAGCGCCTCCTCCTGGTCGTGGGTGACGTACACGCTGGTGATGCCAAGGCGCTGCTGCAGGCTGCGGATGTCCTCGCGCACGCGCTTGCGCAGCTTGGCGTCGAGGTTCGACAGCGGCTCGTCGAACAGCAGCACGCGCGGCCGGATCACCAGCGCGCGAGCCAGCGCCACCCGCTGCTGCTGGCCGCCGGAGAGGGCGTTGGTGGCGCGCTGGGCGTAGTCCTCGAGGCCCACCATCGCCAGCGCCTCGTGCACGCGCTGCTGGATCTCCTCCTTGGGCCGCTTGGCCACGCGCACCCCGTAGGCCACGTTCTCGAACACGTTCATGTGGGGGAACAGCGCGTAGGACTGGAACACCATGGTGATGTCGCGCAGGTAGGCGGGCAGCCGCGACACGTCTTGGTCGTCGATCAGGATCTGCCCGCCGGTGGGGCGTTCGAGCCCGGCGATCAGGCGCAGGATGGTCGTCTTGCCGCAGCCGGAGGGGCCGAGCAGGGTGAGCAGCTCACCCTTCTCCACGAAAAGGTTGACCTCGTTCACGGCCGTGACGGTCTTGTCGAAGCGCTTGAGCAGGTCGCGCAGTTGCACCGTCGCCGGTTGGATGCCCTTGACCATGGTCGTCGTGCTGTCCATCAACCCTCCACCCTCACGACGCGCGCGCTGATGCGCTGCGCCAGGCCCAACACCACCAGGATGGTGAAGAGCATCGAGACGATCAGGACCGTGCCCATCGCCGCGCCACGGCCGAGCTGGCCTTGCTCCACCCAACCGAGCAGCAGCACCGTCGCCAACTGGTTGCCAGGGCTGACCAGGAAGATGACCTGGCTCACCGCCGTCATGGCCGAGACGAAGGCGAAGATCAGGCCGGTGACCAGCGTGTTGACCAGCAGCGGGAAGAGCACCCGCCGCAAGGTGGTGAAGGAGCGCGCCCGCAGCATGGTGGAGGCCTCTTCCAGGCTGGGGTCGATCTGCGCCAGGCCGGCCACAGCGGCGCGGATGGCGACCGGCATGTTGCGGAACACCAGCGCGATGATGATGATCGTGGCGCTGGCGGTGAGCAGCCAAGGGCCGGTGTTGAAAGCGAAGATGTAGGCGACGCCCATGACGGTGCCCGGCGTGGCGAAGGACAGCAGCGAGCCGAACTCCACGAAGCGTCGCCCCCAGAAGCGGTGGCGCGACACCAGGTAGGCCACGAGGAAACCGAGCAGCATGGCTGGGATCGCGCTGATCGCGGCCACCCGCACGGTGTAGAGGAACACCGGCCAACCTGCGCGCATGAAGTCCTGGTAGTGGCGCGTGGTGAAGGTGTAGTTCACGCCCCACAGCTGCGCGAAGGAGCCGACCACGATCGAGACGTAGAGCGCGGCGACGAACACCGTCCACACCACCAGCACGGCGGTGAGGGCGACCTCGAGCGTTCGCGGGATGGGCGCCAGCGCGCCGCTCGACGGCTTGCCCGTCACGGTGACGAAGGAGCCGCCGCCGAGCCACCAGCGCTGCACGAAGAAGGCGCCGAGCACCAGCAGCAACAGCACAGCACCGTAGACCGCGGCCTCGTTGGGGTTGAAGCGTCCCGTGAGCGAGAGGTAGACCTCGGTGGCCAGGAAGTTGCGGTCGCCACCAAGGATGATCGGGTTGCCGAAGTCGGCCAGCGACTCGATCATCGACAGCAGGAAGGCGGCGGCGAGACCGGGTCGCACCAGCGGCCAGGTGACGGTGCGCATGGTGGTCCATGGGCCGGCGCCGAGCGTCTGGGCCGCCTCCTCCAACGCCGGGTTCAGCGAGGAGATGGAGCCGCGGATCAGCAGGTAGGCGATGGGCGTGAAGGCAAGGATCTGGGCGATGGCCACCCCGGAGATGCCGTAGATCCAGTTGCTGGAGAGGTCGAGCAGGCCGTGGGTGACGAGGCCGCGACGACCGAGCAGGAAGATCATCGCGAAGGCCAGGATGAACGGCGGGGTGATGATGGGCAGCACGCTGATCACGTCCAGCGAGCGCCGCACCGGCCGGAAGCGGGCACGCTGGCCGAGCAGCGCGAAGGCCAAGCCGAGCAGGGTGCACGCGGGCGCGACGATGGCCACGGTCAGCAGGCTGGTGGGCAGGGCGCCGCGCCCATACAGCAGCACGCCGACGACCAGCCCGGCCAGACCACCGAGCAGCAGGCGCAGCGCGATGATGCCAAGGTTCCGCCGCCGGAACAGCGCCCAAGCCACGCTGACCAGCGCAAGGCCCGCACCCCAGCGCAGCGTGAGGCCGACCTCGTCGACCTGCGAGCGGGGGTTCTCCAGGAAGAAGAACAGCGGGTGCGAGAGGGTGCGGCGGATCTGCGAGAGGTCGAAAGCGCCGTCGATGATGACGGCGGCGCGCATCACCGTGTACAGCGGGTAGATGATGAACAGCAGGACGAAGAGCGAGACGAGCAAGATACTGGTGGCGATGAAGGCGTCGCCTTGGATGCGGCCGCTCTCGCTCAGGGCGTGGCCGAGCACCAGCGCCAAGGCCACGAGGGTGAGCAGCGCACCGATCCCGAAGGGTGTCGAGCTGAGCATGAACCACAGCACGCCGGCACCAAGGCCGACCGTGCCGGTCACGATCAGCAGGTCGCCGCGCACGGCGGTGTTGAGCCTGAGCAAGGCCACCGCCAGCGAGGCGACGGCGCCGAGCAGGACGAACCACAGCAGCGGAGACCCGAGCGCGAGCGCGTACAGGTCGGGGTCGATGGTCAGGAAGGGTCGGCCAGGGCGGCCGAAGGGCAGCGCAAGGTAGCCGACGATCGCCACCACGGCAGGCAGCCAGGCGCCGCTGATGCGCAGGCCCATGCCCTTGGATCTGGAGGGGGAAGGAGAAGTGGTCACGGCCATGGTGAGGGCGCTCGGCGTTGGCCGGCCGGGGGTGCGAGATCGCGACCCGCCGGCCGGGGAGGTGCTGGGCTCCGCTCAGACCGTTCGCAGCCTGAGCGGAGCACCTTGTGTCGCGCGGTCAGCGCGTCGCGATCAGCGCGGGATCGGGAAGATCTCGTCGGTCCAGCGGCCGACGAGCGCGTTGCGCACCTCGGGTGTGCCGAAGCGGTCGAAGTCGTAGTCGATCAGGTTGATCTCGGCGAAGTTCGGCGCCAGCGGGTGCTGGATGGTGTTCATGTTGGACTGGATCTGGTAGGACTCGCCCAGGTCGCCCGCCACGGACTGCCCCTCTGGGGTGAGCGCCCATTCGATGAACGCGATGGCGGCGTCGCGGTTCGGCCCGTTGGCGATCAGGCTGAGCCCGCCGATCTCGTAACCCACACCCTCGACGGGTGCGTAGGAGACGAGCGGGAAGCCCTGGGCGGCGAACTTCACCCCGTCGTGCATGAACTGGATCGCGATCGCCACCTCGCCTTGGCCGGCCATCTGGCCGGGCGCGGCGCCGGAGCTGGTGTACTGGGCGATGTTCATGTGGATGCCTTCGAGGAGTTCGAAGGCCTCGTCCTCACCGAAGATCTGCACCAGCGTGGCGATGATGGTGTAGGCCGTGCCCGAGCTGTTCGGGTCGGGCATGGCGATCAGGCCCTTGTAGACGGGGTCGGTGAGGTCGTGCCAGCTCTGGGGCATGGGCGCGCCGTCCAGCGCTCCCTCGTTGACCACGAAGCCGAGCGCCCCGGCGTACAGCGGGATGTAGGTCCCACCGACCTGGTCCTTGAGGCTGGGGATGATGTCGTCCCATGAGCTGGGCTCGTAGAACTCGGTGAGCCCCTCGCGGAAGGCGATGAGGTGCGGGTCGCCGGTGCCGCCGAACCACACGTCGAACACCGGGTTCGCGGCCTCGGCGCGGATGCGCGCGAGGGCGTCCTGCGAGCTGATGCGGATGAACTCGAGATCGATGCCGGTGGCCGCCGTGAAGGCGGGCCCAAGCGCCTCGCACCAGGCGAGGTCGGGGCTGCACAGGAGGTTGACGCGCTGGGCCTGAGCTTGGCTCAGGAACAGGGCGGCGACGGCGAGGAGGACGATGGTGAGGCGTTTCATCAGATGCGTCTCCTTATGCAAGGGCCAGGTCGATCTAGGCCGACAGCCACGCTCTGCCTGGTCCCACGGGTGGGCAGCCGGAACCGCCCTGTTTGGTTGATGCGGCATCCTATCGCATCGTCGGCCGGTCATGTCAGGGAACGGTCAACCTGGCGCCTGCAACCGGTCAGCGCCTCAACGCGCGTCCAGCCCACCCTGGGCGTCTGCGAGCGCCAGCGCCTCCTCCAAGGTGGCCATGAAATTGGCGCAGCCGTGGCGGGTGACGACGATGGCGCCGCAGGCGTTGCCGAGCCTGGCGCTGCGGTACCAGTCCCAGCCCCGAGCGCGGCCGTAGATGAAGCCGGCCGCGAAGGCGTCGCCGGCCCCCAGCACGTTCATCACCTCCACCTCGAAGCCACCCGCGTCGACACGCTCGCCGCCACGCAGGAACACGCTCGCGCCGCTGCCGCCACGTTTCATGACGATCGCCTCTGGGCCCCAAGGCAGCGCCAGCATGGCGGCGACGTTGGCCTCAGCGTCGCCACGGATCAGCGGGGCGCTGATCTGCTGGTGCGTGATCACCACGTCATCGGGCCGCTCCAGCATGGCAGCGTTGATCTCCTCCTCGGTGCCGAAGGCGATGTCGACCAAGGGCAGGAGCGAGCGCACCACAAGGCCGAAGGCGCGCACGTCGTGCCACTGGTCGGCGCGGAAGTCCAGGTCCAGGTAGACCGTCCGCCCAGCTCGCCGGGCCGCTTCGGCGGCGGCGAAGGTGGCGCTGCGGGCGGGCTCCTTCGCCAGCCCGGTGCCGGACACCTCCAGCGCCCCAGCGGCGGCGATCGGCGCCGCCAGCACGTCGTCGATGCTGAGCTGCGCGTCGGCGGCGTTGTCACGATAGAAGACCAGCGGGAAGCGGTCGGGCGGCTCGATCCCCAGCACCACCGCGCTGCTGCGCGCGCCTGGCTTGCGCGGCACCCACGCGGTGACCACGCGCTCGCGCCGCAGGAAGGCCAGGATGAAGTCGCCCACCTTGTCGTCACCGACGGCGGTGAGCAGGGCCGTGCGCAGACCGAGGCGCTGTGCACCAACGGCGATGTTGAGCGGACTGCCGCCCACGTAGGCGGCGAAGCTGGCGATGTCCTCGAAGGGGGCGCCGATGTCGTTGGCGTAGAGGTCGATCGACGAGCGCCCCATGGTGATCAGGTCGAAGGCGGTCGTGTCGATGGCGACGCCGCTCTCCGTCACGACCGCCCCGTGCCCTTCAGCGGCAGCCGCAGACGCCCGTCGCGCCCCTCCCACTGGCCGCGCACCCATGCCAGGTCGGGTTCGTCGCGCGCGTCCCAGCTGGGCTCGTCGCCGGCGAGCAGGTTGAGGTAGTAGGCGTCGTAGCCCGGCGCGCTCACCACCGGGTGGTAACCCTCGCGCACCAGCACGGTGTCGCCCTCCTTCGCCACCACCACCTCGTCCAGCGAGCGGTCGTCGTTGTAGAGCCGCTGCAACGCCCAGCCGTCTGCCGGATCGAAGCGGAAGTGGTAGACCTCGTCCAGCTCGGCCTCGACGCCACGTTCGAAGACGTCGTGCTTGTGGGGCGGGTAGCTCGACCAGTTGCCCGACGGCGTGTAGACCTCGACGCACAGCAGCTTCTCGGCCTGGCCTGGGTCGATCAGGTGGCTGATCTGCCGCGTGGCGTTGTGCCCGCCACGGATCTCCACGGTCACGTCGTCCGGCGTGATGAGGCGCGATGGCAGCCCACCGACCGCGGTCGCCGTGCCGAGCGCGAACTCGACCGGTCCGTTGGCCCTGACACCGAAGCGGTGACCGGGGGCCACGTAGAGGCCGTGCGGCAGACCATGGAAGACGCTGGCTCGGCCCCGCACCTCCCACTGCTGGTCGTCGATGCTCAGACGGGCATCGCCGGAGAGCAGGATCAGGGCGACCTCGACGCCATCGCTGTTGCCTTCGAAGGCCTCGCTGTCGGCCAGGGAGCGGAGCTCGAAGCCAAGGTGCCGCCAGCCGGCAGAGGCCGGGGTGACCTCGGCGCGAAGTGGGCCGGAGGTGGCGCGGGGTAGGACGTGTCGCATGGTGGTCCCTCCTTGCGTCATGCGCGCCGACCTGCGTGCGTCGGCGTGTGGGGTGCGATGGCCGCGGGCCTAGAGACCGAGCGCACGCAGGGTCTCGCGGTTGCGGTGGGCGCTCGCCGCCGGCGTGCCCATGCCTGGGAGCACGTCCTGCTCCACGGTGACCCAGTCGGCGTAACCGCGCTGACGCAGGCTCGCCAGCACGGCAGCGAAGTCAACACTGCCCTGCCCGAGCTCGCAGAACAGGCCGGCGCCAACGGCACGCGCGTAGTCCCAGCCATCGCGCCTTGCCTCCTCGGCCAGCCCGGGGTGGCAGTCCTTGAGGTGCACGTAGGCCACGCGCTCCCACCAGCGTTCCATGAGCCGCACCGCCAACTGGCCGTCGCCGTCGGCCTCGCCGCTGCCGTAGACGGCGTGGCCGGTGTCGAACACCAGGCCGATCAACGCTGGGTCCGTGGCGCCCAAGAAGGCGTCGATCTCCTCTGGCGTCTCGACATGGTGGCCACAGTGGTGGTGGTAGAGGGTGCGCAGGCCGGTCTCCCCCTCGACCAGGCGAGCGACCTCCTCGGCGTTGGCTGCGAAGCGCGCTCGCTCGGCCGGATCCAAGGCCTGTGCAGCCGTGATGCGGCCGGCGTTCGCCATGCGCGCGGGGCGCTCGGCGCTGTCGTCGGCAAGGATGAACCACGGCCGCCGGCCGGCGTGGCCGGCGTCGGCCACCGCCGCCATCAACCGTGCGATCCGAAGCAGCCGCTCCCGCCGTTCGAGCACGATGCCGGCCTGCAGCAGCGGCACCGCCTCGAAGCCCCCGAGCAGCGCAAGGCCTCGGCTCAGCAGTGCCTCCCGCAAGGCTGCCACCTCGGTCGGCAGGTAGCCGAGGTCGCCGAGCTCGGTGGCCTGGTAGCCGGTCTCGACCAGCTCGTCGAGCATGCGCGGCCAGGGGACGCCCTCGCCGAAGCCCTCGATGGTGCCCCATGAGCAGGGCGCGTTGGCGACGCGGATGGTGCTCAGACGGCCTCACCGCCCGCCGGCATGGCGCCGACGACGTCCGAGCCGCCGACCTCGCTGATGCGCACCGGGCGCCCCTGCTGCAGGCTCAGCGTGGCGGCGTCCGCCACCCGCAGCGTCTCGATGGCGTCGACGGCGCCCGGCGTCGGCGGGGTTCCTGCGCGCAGGTGGTCGACGAAGGACTGCAGCTCGCGCCGGTAGGCATCGCGGAAGCGGTCGAGGAAGTGATCGAAGAAGTCCCCGTGGAAGCCCGTGGCGTCGTAGCGCCACAGCTTGGTGGCGCGTTCGTCCTCGGCCACCAGCTTGCCGCGCTCGGCGTGGACCTCCACCCGCAGGTCGTGGCCGTAGACCGTGCGCCGCGAGTTCATCAGCACGCCGAGCGCACCCGAGGCGAACTCCAGGGTGAGGACGCTGGTGTCGACGTCGCCGTACTTGGCGTACAGGGGGTCGACCAGCACCCGTCCGAGCGCGGTCACGCGCTCCACCTCGCCGGCCACGAAGCGGGCGGTGTCGATGTCGTGGATCACCGAGTCGCGGAAGAAGCCGGACGACGAGGCGATGTAGGCCTCCGGGGCTGGACGCGGATCGGTGGACTGGCTGCGGAAGAGCTCGACCTTGCCCAACTCCCCTGCCCTGATCCTGCGCGCGAGCTCGGCGTAGGCCGGGTCGAAGCGGCGGTTGAAGCCGATCTGGAAGGGGACGCCAGATGCCTCGACCACGGCCATCACCTCGGTCGTGCTCACCAGGTCGTCGGCGACAGGCTTCTCGCAGAAGATCGCCTTGCCCGCCGCGGCCGCCAGGCGCAGTTGCTCGGCGTGGGCGTTGGTGGGCGAGGCCACCACCACGGCGTCGACCCTCGGGTGGGCCAGCGCCTCCGCCACGTCGGTCATGGCCGCCGCGCCGCCGATGGCCGCAGCCCGCGCCGCCGCCTCGTCGACGTCGCACACCACCTCCAGCCGAGCACCCTCGACCGCGCCGGCCAAGTGGCGAGCGTGCAGAGCGCCGATGCGCCCTGCACCGATCACGGCGAAGCCGAAGGCAGCTGTCATGAACCCTCCTCCTCGTTCGGCGCGGCCGTGTGGCGTGCCGCATGGTGCCGCTGCCTCGCCCTGCCAGCCTCGTAGCTGGCGCGCGCCTGGCGCACCCCCTCTTGCTCGCTCACCTCGGCCACCGGCACGTCCCACCAGCCATCGAAGCCGGGGACGCGGGCATCCGGGTCGGTGCGCACGACGATCACGCTCAGCCGCTCACTGGCCCGCGCTGTGATCAGCGCCTGCCTCAGGCCGTCCAGGTCGTGCGCCTCGAGCGCAAGCGCGCCCATCGCCTCGGCGTGGCGGACGTAGTCGACGGCCACCGTCGGGCCGTCCGTCCGCCCCGTGGCGGGATCGCGGTGCCGCAACTCGTTGAGGAAGGAGGGCGAGCCAACGCTGCGCTGCAGGCCGTGGATCGACTGGTAGCCGCCGTTGTCGACCAGCACGATGGTGAAGGCGATGCCTTCGGCGATGGCGGTGACGATCTCGCTGTTCATCATCAGGTAGCTGCCGTCACCGATGAACACCACCACATCGCGCGCTGGCTCGGCCAGCTTGATGCCAAGCCCGGCGGGGATCTCGTAGCCCATGCAGGAGAAGCCGTACTCGACGTGGTAGGCCTTGGGGTCGTTGCCGCGCCACAGCTTGAGCAGGTCGCCTGGCATGCTGCCGGCCGCGTTGACGACGGTGGCCCGATCGCCGACCGCCTCGTTCACCACAGCCATCACCGAGGCCTGCGAGGGAAGCGGGCCTGGGCTGGCCGCGCGCAGGTGGTCGACGACGGCGTCCCACTCAGCCTTGAGGTTGCCCACCTCGTCGCGGTAGGCGGCCCCGGTGCCATCCCAGCCGCCCAGCATCTCGGCGAGCCCCTCCAGGCCGGTGCGCGCGTCCGCCACCAGCGCCAGTGCGCCCAGCTTGTGCGCGTCCATGGGCACCACGTTGAGGCCGACGAAGCGGACATCAGGGTGGGCGAAGGCGGTGTGCGAAGCGGTCGCGAAGTCACCGAGGCGGGTGCCAACGCAGAGCACCAGGTCGGCCGTGGCCGCCAGCCGGTTGGCCGCCAGGCCACCGTTGGCGCCGACCGGTCCGGCGTTCAGCGGATGGTCCCATGCAAGCGCGCCCTTGCCGGCCTGGGTCTCGACCACCGGCAGGCCGAAGCGCTCGGCGAAGGCGCACAGGGCCTCGGTCGCCTCGGCGTAGATGGTGCCACCGCCGGTGACGATGAGCGGGCGCTGCGCCGCACGGAGCAGCCCGGCCACACGCTGCAGCGCGGCCGGTTCCGGCGGCGGCCGGCGCACGTACCAGACGCGCGGCTCGAAGAAGCCGGCGGGCCAATCGAAGGCCTCGGTCTGCACGTCCTCTGGCAGGGCGATGGTGACGGCGCCCGTCTCCACCGGGTCGACCAGCACGCGCATGGCCTCTGGCAGGGCAGAGAGCAACTGCTCGGGTCTGTGCACCCGGCTGAAGAAGCGCGACACGCTGCGGAAGGCGTCGTTGACGGTGACGTCGTGCTGGCTGGGGTGTTCGAGCTGCTGCAGCACCGGGTCGGGCCGGCGGTTGGCGAAGAGGTCGCTTGGCAGGAGCAGCACAGGCAGGCGGTTGATGGTGGCGCCGGCAGCGGCGGTGAGCATGTTCGCGCTGCCCGGCCCGATGGAGGCGGTGCATGCCTGCGTGGCCAGGCGGTTGACGTGCTTGGCGAAGGCCGCGGCGGCGTGCACCATGGCCTGCTCGTGCTGGGGTCGGTAGGTGGGCAGCGCGCAGGCCTCGCCCAGCTCCTCCAGCGCCTGGCCGAGGCCGGCGACGTTGCCGTGGCCGAGGATGGCCCAGGCGGCGGGGATCAGCCGGCGCTGGACGCCGTCGCGCTCGCTGTGCTGGGCTGCCAGGTAGCGCACGACGGCCTGGCCGACGGTGGCGCGGACGTCAGCCATGCGCAGGCCTTCGCTGCGTAGCCCTCATGTCGTGCTCCCTCCGGCACCGTGCCAGGGACCGCTCCGGGGGGCCGGCTGCGGTGCATGTCGATGCCCTCAGCCTACGACGGCTCAGTGGGGGCGACGAGTGTCAGCACCATCGGAAGCGGCTGCGGTGGCTTCACTCCCCCATCAATGCGTCGAGCAACTCAGGTCGCCAGGCCTCGGCCACCGGGTCGTAGACCCCGAAGCCTGCGCCGAACTCCCAGTAGGCCCAGCCGAAGCCGCGTGCCTCGGCCGCCTGCCGCACGGCCCTCGTCCAGCGCACGCGCGAGTCCATGTCGGCCGTCCCGTAGGCGCCGAACTCGCCAAGCAGCACCGGCAGGCCGCCATGGTCCTGGGCCCAGGCCAGCACCTGGTCCATGGCCGCCGCCACCGCCTCGGCCTCGCTGGTCAGCAGCTCAAGCCTGCCGGCCGGTCCTTCCAGCGCCAAGGTCTCGACCACGAAGGAGGGCTGGGCGTCCGCCGTGGCGTTCTGCAGGATCAGCTGCTGCACGCTCACGCCGTCGCCGCAGTCGGCAAGGTCGATGAAGGAAAGGGCCCCTGGCTTGGTGGGGAAGGCGAAGGGCTCGTCGTCGTCACCGCCGCAGTACACCGAAAGCGAGAGGCCGCCTGAGAGTGCCAGCGCCAACTGCTCGTAACCGCTCACAGGCTGGCCGGCCCGGAGGTAGAGGCCCGCCCACCCTTCCTCGAAGGTGACCGTCAGCTCCTCGCCGTAGACGCGCTGCGTGCCCCAGGACCAGTCCGCCCAGCCGCCGGCCGGGCTCAGTTGGGTCCCCGTCCAGGCGCGGCCGGTCGGGGGTGGGGAATCCACCCACTCGGCTCCCTGGTGGGTGAACTCGAAGGGGTCGTAGAAGTGCACCGTGAGCACCAGGTGGTCGTCGTCTGGCAGCACCAGCCCACCCAGCGCACCGATGGCGTTCCAGTCGGTGGGGCCCACCACCACCCAGCGCGTGGGGTTGCTCTGGCGGATGACGCTCAGCACCTGAGCCACCATCGGGTTCCACAAGGCGTCGCTGAGGGCCTGGTTCGGCTCGTTGAGCAGCTCGAAGGCCAGCTCAGGCGGCGCGTCACGGTAGTGCAGGGCGATCTGCTCCCAGATGGCCAGCCAGCGCTGCACGTGCGCGCCTGGGTCACTGGACATCTCGTCGTAGTGATGGAAGTCGACGATGACCTTGAGGTCCCTGTCCAGGATCCAAGCCACCACCTCGTCCACCCGCGCCAGGAAGGCGGGATCGATGGTGTATGGCGCGGTCTGGGCCGCGTGCGCCGACCACTTGACCGGCAGGCGCACCGTCTCGAAGCCGGCGTCCGCCACGGCCTGGACGTGGCTCTCCAGGATGGTGAGGCCCCAGTCACCTTCGTTCGGCGCCTCGAGGGCGTTGCCGAAGTTGATGCTGCGGCCGAAGGGGTCACCGCCAGGGGGCGGAGGGCCCCCGCCTGGTGGGGTCTGAGCGACGCAGGCGCACAGGAGGGTGGCCAGCATCGCGAAGGCGACCACCAGTGCGGACGACCTGAAGGGGCGTGGGTGGGGAACCATGCTTGAGTCTAGGGACTTCGCATGAGGCATGTGTAGAGCAGGCATGGCACTGGTACCTTGGCCGAGGCCCGGCCGGTCCGTTCGAGGCAGACGAGACGACACGGGCACACGACAGCGCGGGGAGTCCCGAAGCCCCCGGAAGGACATAGGCATGAAGGTACTGATCTCGGCCGACATGGAAGGCGTCTGCGGCGTCACCAGCTGGGTGCAGGTCATGCCCCCCGAGTACGGCAGCGGCCCCAGCTCCACGGTGGAGTACGAGCGCGCCCGCGCCCGCCTGACCCGCGAGGTGAACGCCGCCGTGGAGGGCGCCTTGGCCGCGGGCGCCGAGGAGGTCATCGTCAACGAGGCGCACAACGGCATGCGCAACCTCGTGGCAGAGGACCTGCACCCCGACGTGCGCTTCATCACCGGCTCCGACAAGGAGCTGGGCATGATGCAGGGCATCCAGGAGCCCGGCATCGGCGCCGTGCTCTTCGTCGGCTACCACGCCAAGGCGGGCACGCCGCATGCGCCGCTGGCGCACACCTGGACCGGCTACATCAACGACGTGCGCTTCGATGGACGTTCGACCGGCGAGTACGGCATCAACGCCGCCATCGCCGGCCACTTCGGCGTGCCGGTCACGCTGGTCACCGGCGACGACAAGGCGGTGGCGCAGGTGCAGGCGTGGCTGGGCGAGCAGGTGGTCGGCGTCGTGGTGAAGGAGGGCTACACCACCTTCTCGGCCATCCACCTGCATCCGCTGAGGGCGCAGGAGCGGATCAGGGAAGGGGCGGAGGCGGCCGTGCGCGCCGCGGGCGAGGCAAGGCCTTGGCGACTGACGTCTGGCAGCCGCATCGAGATCGATTTCGACCATCAGGCAAGGGCGCAGGCATGCTTGTTCATCCCGGAGGTGGAGCGGGCGGGTGAGCGGACGGTGACGTTCACGGCTGCGGATGCGCTGGCGTTCAACGACCTGTTCAGGGCGGTGGTGAAGGCGAGTGCGGTGACGTTCTCGCCTTGAGCGGTGCCTCGCCAGGCTGAGTCGTCACCGCGCTGCATCGAGGGTAGATGGGTCGTCCGGCCACGCCTCTGGTAGCCTCAGCTATGCAACAACCCATGAACGATGCTCCCGGCAGCGATCTTCGTGGCTACGACGTGCGCAAGATCGCCGGCATCGGCGCTGGCTTCCTTGCGATCACCCTCGTATGGAGCGTCTACAACACCTACATGCCGCTGCTGCTGGCCCAGTTCACGACCAGCGCGACCCTGCGCGGCGCCATCATGGGGCTCGACAACCTGCTCGCCCTTCTGCTCATCCCCGTCATCGGCTCCTGGTCGGACCGGCTGAGCGGTCCCCTTGGCAAACGCCTTCCCTTCGTGCTGCTCGGCATGCCGCTGGCGGCCGGCGCCTTCCTGCTGCTGCCCTTCTCCTCCACCGCCTTCTGGCTGCTCATCGGCGTGGACATCGTCTTCCTGCTGGCCATGACGGTCATCCGCGCGCCGATCATCGCCCTCATGCCCGACCATGTGCAGAGCGAGCAACGCAGCTCGGCCAACGGCGTCATCAACCTCATGGGCGGCATCGGCGGGGTCATCGCCTTCCTTGCCTTGGCGCCGCTGTACGACCTGGCCAACTACCTGCCCTTCGTCTTGGCCGCCGGGTTGCTCCTTGTCGCCGTGGCCGTTCTGTTCAAGGTGGCCGACCGGCATCCTCCTTTCGTGGCCTCCGGCGCAGGCGCCGACGATGCGGCGCCTGTCTCAGCCTTGCTACGGGATCTGCGTCGGATGTTCCAGGCGCCCGAGGGCCGCGCCGCCCGCTGGGCACTGCTGGCCATCTTCCTCTACTCCCTCGGCTTCTCCGGCCTGGAGGCGCAGTTCAGCACCTACGCCGTCGGCCACCTGGGGCTCAGCGGCGGCCTGGCAGGCTTGCTGCTGGGCGGCTTCTCGCTGGCCTTCGTGGCTGCGGCCGTGCCCGCAGGCATCCTCGGCACCCGTCTCGGCAAGGCGCCTGCCATGCGCATCGGTCTGCTGGCGATCACCGTGCTGCTTGCGCTGCTGACCTTCAGCGCCGGCGCCGTGACCACGGCAGCGGGCTTGGTGTTGGCAGGCCTCGCCTGGGCCTTGGTCAACGTGCAGGCCTACCCGCTGATCGCCGACCAAGGCGGCAAGGATCGGATCGGCTTCTACACCGGCCTTTACTACCTGTTCAGCATGTCGGCTGCGGTGGTCGGGCCGACGTTGGCGGGGTTCGCGATGGACAGCTTCGGGCTGGTGACGCTGTTCCCTGTGGCGGCGGCAGGCTTCGCCTTGGGGCTGCTGGCGCTGACGAGGGCGCGGGGTCTGGCCGCCGGCCAGGACCGGTAGCAGCCAGTGCCCTGGCCCAAGGTCGGCTGCCTCGGCGAGTAGCTCCTGCCCCCTTGCCACCCCCACCCCCCTCCAGGTACACTCACGTCCGCACTGCCGCCTGAGCAGCGCGGACGTGGTCATCTTCGGCCCCGTCCTCCACCCACGCCGAAGTGGCGGAATTGGTAGACGCGCACGATTCAGGGTCGTGTGACCGCAAGGTCGTGTGGGTTCAAGTCCCATCTTCGGCACCAACGAGAACGCCCCGGGCCATCCGCTCGGGGCGTCTTGCTTGTCTCTGGCAGCCGAGTACACGGCTGTGGCTACAGCAGCTCCAAAGCCCCCAGCTCCCGCAAGGTCCCCGCCACCGCCGCGAGCAGCGCCAGGCGGTTCTCCCGCACCTTGTCGTCCTCCACCATCACCAGCACCCCGTCCAAGAAGGCGTCCAGCGGCGCCTTGAGCTGCAGCACCTCGGCCGCCAGCTCCTCCAGCCCTTCGATCTCGCCTTCCGGCCCTGCGCCAAGGTCCCATGCGCCCAGTTGCGCGCGCACGGCCGCCAGCAGCTCGGCCACGCCTTGGCGGGCTGGTGCCAGTGCTGCGAACAGCGGCGCCTCCGCCTCTTCACTGAACAGCTCGGCCGTCGGCTCCACCCCTGGGGTGGCCTTCTCGCCAAGGTTGGCCGCTCGCTTGTACAGCGCCTGCAGGTCGGCGAAGGCCTCCAGGCCGGACAGCGCCTTGAGCAGGTGGGCGCGGCGGGCGGCGGCGACGACCGAGCGGCTGCCCTGGATCGCCGCGCGCTGCACTTGCGTGCCGATGCCCTCCTCGGCCAGCAGGCCAGCCACGCGGTCCCAGAGGAAGTCCTCGACACCTTCGGTGGCGGCCTCGTCCACCTCCACCGCCCCGCCTTGGTAGGCCTCGGCGGCGGCCTCGATCAAACGGGCCAGCGGAAGGCGCCAACCTTGGGCGGAGAGCACCCGCAGCAGCGCCACCGCGTCACGCCGCAGGGCGAAGGGGTCGGCGGAGCCGCTAGGACGCTTGCCGATGGCGAAGAAGCCAAGCAGCTTGTCCAGCCGGTCGGCCACCGCCAGCACCGCGCCGATGCGGCTGGCAGGCAGTTGGTCCTCCGGGGCCTTGGGCCGGACGCCGTCCTCCAGGGCCTGCGCCACCTCGGGCGGGTAGCCGTCCGCCAGGGCGTAGGCCTTGGCCATGGTGCCTTCGAGCTCGGGCAGCTCGCCCACCATCTCGGTGGCCAGGTCGGCGCGGAACACCGGCAGGGCGCGCGCCAGCGCTGCGCTCTCGCCCTCGCTGACCCCTAGCACCTCGGCGATGGCCTTGGCGCCAACCGCCACCCGCGCCATCTTGTCGGCCATGCTGCCGAGCTCGCGCTGGAAGGCCATGCCCGCCAGGCGCCATGCATGCTGCGAGAGGCTCTGACGGCGATCGGCGTCCCAGAAGAAGCGGGCGTCGTAGAGGCGCCCGCCCAACACCTGTTCGTAACCGCTGCGGACCAGCGCCACGTCGGCCACGCGGTTGTTGGACACGGCCACGAAGCCTGGTGCCAGCCGGCCGTCCGAATCGCGCACCGGCACGAAGCGCTGGTGGTGGATCATCACCGTGGTCAGCACTTCTTCAGGCAGCTCGAGGTAGGCCTCCTCGAAGGCGCCGAGCACGGCGAAGGGACGCTCGACCAGGTCGACGATCTCCTCGATGAGCGCCTGCGGTGGGTCGGTGTGCAGGCCCTTGCCTTCGGCGGCGGCCGCCACCTCGGTGCGCACGGCCTCGGCGCGCTCCGCCCGGTCGGCCAGCACCTGGGCGGCCCGCAGCGCGGCACGGTAGTCGGCGGCGTCGCTCAGCTCCACCGGCCGGGTGTGCAGGAAACGGTGGCCTCGGCTCGACCGGCCGGCCGTCAGGCCGGCCGCCTCCACCGGCAGCACCTCGGCGTCCCACAGGGCGACCAACCAGGCCACCGGGCGCACGAAGGCGGTGTCGACGTCGCCCCAACGCATCTTGCGCGGGGCAGGCAGCTCAGCGACCACCGCCGACAGCCGCGGCGCGAGCAGGGTGCGGGCGTCCTCACCGCCCACCCAGCGTTCGGCGTAGAGGTAGCTGCCCTTCTCCCCTTCCTGCACCTTCAGCTCTTCGGGCGCCACGCCGAAGCTGTTGGCGAAGGCGAGACCGGCCTTGCTGAGCTGGCCGTCGTCGCCGTAGGCCGCCTTGGCCGGTGGGCCGCGGCGATACTCCATGCGCCGCTCGCTGGCCGCTGCCACGTCGTGCACCAGCACCGCCAGCCGCCGTGGGGTGGCGAAGCGCTCCACCGCGCCGTGGCTCAGGTGGGCGTCGGCCAATAGGGCCACCACGGCGGCCTCCAGGGCCTCGGAGCCCTCGGTCACGTACCAGGCAGGTAGCTCCTCGGTGCCGATCTCGAACAGCAGGCGCGGCATCAGGCCACCGCCGGCCTGTCGTCTTCGGCCTTCTGCTCGGCCGGCTTGCCCCAGCCGTGCAGGGTCACGTAGGCCTTGGCGCTGGCCTCGGCCAAGCGCCGCACGCGCTGCACGTAGCCCTGCCGTTCGGTGTGCGACAGCACCCCGCGAGCGTCGAGCAGGTTGAAGGCATGCGAGCAGCGCAACACGAACTCGTAGGCCGGATGCACCAGTTCGAGCCCGAGCAGCCGCTGGCACTCCGCCTCGAAGCGGTCGAAGAGCAGGCGCTGCAGTTCGGGGTCGGAGGCCTCGAAGTTGTAGGTGCTGTGCTGCGTCTCGAAGTCGCGCCGCAGGTCGCCGATGGTCACGCCCGGGGTCACCACCACGTCGAAGGCGTGCTGCTTGCCCTGCAGGTACATGGCCAGCCTCTCCAGGCCGTAGGTCAGCTCCACCGTCACCGGCCGGCAGTCCTGGCCGCCCACCTGCTGGAAGTAGGTGAACTGGGTGATCTCCATCCCGTCCATCCACACCTCCCAGCCAAGGCCCCAGGCGCCGAGGGTGGGCGACTCCCAGTTGTCCTCCACGAAGCGCAGGTCGTGGGCAGCCGCGTCGATGCCGAGGTCGAACAGGGATGCGAGGTAGAGGTCCTGCACATCGGCGGGCGATGGCTTCAGCACCACCTGGTACTGGTAGTAGTACTGGAAACGGTATGGGTTGTCGCCGTAGCGGCCGTCGGCTGGACGACGGCTGGGGGCCACGCCGGCCGCGCGCCAGGACTCGGGACCGAGCGACCGCAGGAAGGTGGTGGGGTAGAAGGTGCCGGCGCCGACTTCGGTGTCGTGCGGCTGGGCGATCACGCAGCCGCGCGCGGACCAGAAGCGGTCGAGCCTCATGATCATGTCCTGGAAGGTCATGGCTCTCCTTGCTGTACCCTTGGGGGGAGCGAACTCGGGGTGAACGGCGGGTGAAGGCTCCGGCCTTCTCCAAGTGAACCAGGTCCACACCTCGCTCACACCGAGCGCGTACTATACACTATGGTAGCTGGACTCACGAGGCGCGTCCCAGACGGCTCATTTGCCCAAGGCCCGACCTCGCGACCGAAGCGGCGGAACCACCTGGACCGCCGTCCCCCTCCCGCTTCGACCTTCCGAGGTGCGCGATGAACCGCTACGACGACCGAGCCAGGATGGTCTTCCACTTCGCCCGCGACGAGGGGTCGAAGCTGGGTCACGCCATGATCGGGCCTGAGCACCTGCTGCTCGGCCTGATGCGTGAGGGCGGCACCGCTTTCCGGGTGCTGAGTGAGTTCGGCGCCACCATCGAGAGCCTGCGGCGCCAGGTCGAGGACATCGTCGGCCGTGGCGACGGCGTGCCGCGCAACGAGACGGCGGCCATCACCCCCCGCGCCCGCCGGGTCATGGAGTTGGCCGGCAGCGAGGCCCGCAGCCTCGAGTCCAACGTCATCGCCACCGAGCACATCCTGCTCGGCATCATCCGCGAAGGCGACGGCGTGGCCTACCGCATCCTGCAGCAGGTCACCCGCGACGTCGAGGCGGTGCGCTGGCGCGTGCTCGCCCTCGGCGACTCCAAGCGCAAGACGCCAGAGACGGTGGCCACCCCCTTCCTCGACGAGTACGCACGCGACCTCACCCGCGAGGCCCGTGACGACAAGCTGGACCCGGTCATCGGCCGCACCGAGGAGATCCGCCGCGTCATCCAGATCCTGAGCCGACGCAGCAAGAACAACCCCGTGCTCATCGGCGAGCCGGGCGTGGGCAAGACCGCCATCGTCGAGGGCCTTGCCCAGGCCATCGTCGACGGCCGCGTGCCCCCCAACCTGGCCGACATGCGGGTGCTGTCCATCGACCTCAGCAACATCGTGGCAGGCACCAAGTACCGCGGCGAGTTCGAGGAGCGGCTGCGCCAGCTCATCGAGGAGCTGAAGTCGGCCAAGGTCATCGCCTTCATCGACGAGCTGCACACCCTGGTAGGCGCAGGCGGCGCCGAGGGCACGCTGGACGCTGCCAACATCCTCAAGCCGCCGCTCTCGCGCGGCGAGGTGCAGGTCGTCGGCGCCACCACCACCGGCGAGTACCACCGTTACATCGAGAAGGACGCCGCCCTGGAGCGCCGCTTCCAGCCGGTCATCGTGCTCGAGCCATCGCCTGAGGAGTCGCTGGAGATCCTCCACGGCCTGCGGCAGAAGTACGAGGCTCACCACGGCGTGCTCATCCCCGAGGCCATCCTCGAGCTCTCGGTGCGCTTCGGCGAGCGCTCCCTGCCTGGTCGCAACTTCCCCGACAAGGCCATCGACCTGATCGACGAGGCCGCCTCGCGCACCCGCCTCAACAAGTCGCTCGGCTTCCCCGTCCTCGAGGACGCCGACGGCACCCCCATCGTCAGCCGCGAGGACGTCGAAGCGGTGGTCAACAGCTGGGGCGGCATCTACGTCGACGATCAGGACGGCGAGAAGCTGGCCGACATCGAGCGCCGCTTGGCGCGGGCCGTGGTGGGCCAGGACCGGGCCGTGGCCGCGCTGGCCTCCGCCTTGCGCCGCGCGCGCGTCGGCTTGGGCGGTCGCACCAGGGTCTCGGCCTCCTTCTTGTTCGTCGGGCCGTCCGGCATCGGCAAGACCTTCCTGGCCAAGCAGCTCGCCATCGAGCTCTTCGGCAGCGAGCGTGCCCTGGTGCGGCTGGACATGTCCGAGTACCAGGAGCCGCACGCCATCAGCAAGCTCATCGGCGCGCCTCCTGGTTACGTCGGTCATGAGCAGGGCGGCAGGCTGACGGAGGCCGTGCGCCGCCAGCCCTTCTCGGTGGTGCTGCTCGACGAGATCGAGAAGGCCCACCCCGACATCTACAACACCTTCCTGCAGGTGCTGGACGATGGGCGGCTCACCGACGGCCTCGGCCGCCAGGTGGACTTCCGCAGGGTGATCCTGATCATGACCTCCAACACCGGCTTCAACAAAGGGCCAAGCATCGGCTTCCAGGACGAGGAGGCTGTGTCGGTGGAGGCGCCGCTCAAGCACGTCTTCTCCCCCGAGTTCCTCGACCGGCTCGACGAGGTCATCGCCTTCCAGACCTTCGACCGCGCCGGCATCCACATCATCGCCGAGCAGATGCTGGACGACATCCGTCGTGAGCTGGCCAGCCGTGACGTCGACGTCCGCTTCGGTCCAGAGGTGGCCCCCTTCCTGGTCGAGCGCCTGCCGACCGGCGAGAGCGCGCGCCCCCTGCGCGCCGTCCTGCGCGAGCACGTCGAGGATCCCCTCTCCTTGGAGCTGCTCACCGGCGGCTCGAACGACCCGATCCTGGTGACGGTGGAGCAGGGACGTCTGGTCTTCGCCAGGCCGGTACCCATCGCTTGAGGCCTGAGCGCCTCCCCCGCCCGTGGCTCGGCTGACGACCGCCTACGTCTGCAGCGAGTGCGGCGCCCGCAGCCCCGGGCCGCTTGGCCGCTGCACGCGTTGCGGTGCTTGGGGCACGGTGGTGGCCGAGACGCCAGCGGCTGCCGAACGCCCCACAGGGGCGCGCTCGGCCACTTTGAGCAGCCAACGGCTCAGCGAGGTCAGCGACCTCGGCTTCGCCCGCTGGTCCAGCGGCATCGGCGAGGTGGACCGGGTGCTGGGCGGCGGTTGGGTCTCGGGCAGCGCCGTGCTCATCGCAGGCGAGCCCGGCATCGGCAAGTCCACCCTCTTGCTGCACCTGGCCGACGCAGCCGCCCGCTCGGGTCGCAGCGTGCTCTACGTCTGCGGCGAGGAGTCGACCCAACAGGTCAAGCTGCGCGCCCAGCGCCTCGGTGTGGACGGCGACCTGCGGCTGAGCCGCGACACCGACGCACTGGTCCTGGCCCAGCACATCAGCGAGGTGGCCCCAGACCTGGCCATCGTCGACTCCATCCAGACCCTCACGGTGGAGGAAGGCGCCCTGGCCGGCTCGCTCACGCAGGTGCGTGACGCCACCGCCCTGCTCACCCAGGCGGCCAAGGCGGCAGGCACGGTGCTCGTGCTGATCGGCCACGTGACCAAGCAGGGCCAGGTGGCCGGGCCGAAGGTCGTTGAGCACGTCGTCGACACCACCCTGGCGCTAGAATCGGCCGGTGGCTTCCGGGTGCTGCGTGCGATGAAGAACCGTTTCGGTCCGGCTGGTGAGGTGGGCGTCTTCGAGATGCAGGGCGTCGGCATGCGTGCGGTGGACAACCCCTCCGACGCCTTCCTCGCCGAACGCCCGCTCGGCGTGCCCGGCTCGGTGGTGGTGGCCGCCCTGGAGGGCATGCGCCCCATGCTGGTCGAGGTCCAGGCCTTGGCATCCGCCTCGCCGTACGCCGCCCCCCGGCGCGTGGTGCAGGGGCTCGATCC
>CAYXJZ010000056.1:0-21768 GCA_964465355.1 uncultured bacterium
ACGGCCTTCTACATGGCGCCAGAGGTCTTCGAGGGCAAGCCGACCAGCGTCTTCAGCGACGTCTACTCCCTTGGCGTGCTTGCCTATGAGGTGTTGACCGGTGAGCGGCCCTTCGTGGGGGACTCCTACGAGGCCTTGATGGTGGCGCACCTGCACTCGCTGCCGCGTGACCTGCGTTCGGCCAGGCCCGACCTGCCGTCGGCACTGGCGCGGGTGGTGGCCCAGGCCATGTCGCGTGATCCTGCCAGGCGCTTCCCCAACGTCACGGCCTTCCTGACCACCTACCGTCAGGCGGCCGGTCTGGCGCCGGCGACGACCAGCACCAAGCCATCGTCGGCGACCCCCACACCCGGCGGTCCGGGTCAAGGCGGTCGTGCCGGGCGCGGCACGCCTGCTGCCCAGGACGATACGCGCCGTCCCAAACGCTCCTGGTGGCCTTTCGGCCGCCGCCGCTCCTGACGCGACCACCCATCACGGCTGCTTCCGGTAGACTCTGAATCGGAACGAGTCCGATTTAGCGCTGAGGGCTGCCGCCCATCCTGCGCCAAGAATCCAACGTGTCCGGCGCTTGGCGCCGGTGGGAGAGGCCCCCGATGAGCGAACGAAGCCTTGAGATCCGCAACCTGCATGCCCGCATCGTCGGCGGTGACACCATCCTGAACGGGGTCGACCTGATGGTCCCCCGTGGCGAGGTGCACGCCCTGATGGGCCCCAACGGCTCGGGCAAGTCCACCTTGGCCAAGGTCATGGCCGGTGATCCCCAGTACGAGGTCACCGAGGGCGATGTGCTCATCGATGGCGAGAGCATCCTTGGGATGGAGCCGGACGAGCGCGCCCGCGCCGGCCTCTACCTGGCCTTCCAGTACCCGGTCGAGGTGCCTGGCGTGTCCATCGCCAACTTCCTGCGGCTCGCGCTCAACGCCCGCCGCGAGGAAGAGGACGAGATCGGCGTCATGGAGTTCTACAACAAACTGCAGCGCGCGGTGAAGGCCCTGGATTGGGACGAGTCCATCATCGAGCGCAACCTGCACGAGGGCTTCTCGGGCGGCGAGAAGAAGCGCTCAGAGATCCTGCAGCTGCTGGTGCTCGAGCCCCGTTACGCCATCCTCGACGAGACCGACTCCGGCCTCGACGTCGATGCCCTCAAGGTGGTGTCGCAAGGCGTGAACGCCGCCCGCGGTTCCGAGTTCGGCGCCCTCGTCATCACCCACTACCAACGCCTGCTCAACCACATCGTGCCGGACAAGGTGCATGTGATGGCGGGCGGCCGCGTGGTTCGTTCCGGACCCAAGGAGCTGGCCATGGAGCTGGATCAGCGTGGCTACGACTGGGTACGTGCTGCAAGCGGCGTGTCGAGTCCCGCCCCGGCCGGCGCCTGAGCCGGTAGGAGGAGACGATCATGGCTGAACCCATGTCCCAGGACGTGCACCCCGACGCCGCCAAGCTCGAGGGCATGCACCACACGCAGCAGTACGACTTCCAGCTCAAGGAGGACTACGCCTTCCGCTCCGAGAAGGGGCTGAACAAGCGGGTCATCGAGCAGATCAGCTACTACAAGAACGAGCCTGAGTGGATGCTCAAGTTCCGCTTGCGGGCGCTGGAGATCGCCGAGAAGAAGGGCCGCCCCAAGTGGGGGCCTGACCTCTCGCACCTGAACTTCGACGAGATCTACTTCTACATCCGCCCGCAGGACAAGAAGGGCACCAACTCATGGGACGACGTGCCGGAAGAGGTGCGTGAGACCTACCGCCGCCTCGGCATCCCCGAGGCCGAGCAGAAGATGCTGGCGGGCGTGGGCGCGCAGTACGAGAGCGAGATGGTCTACCACAACCTCAAGGAGGAGTGGGAACGGCAGGGCGTCATCTTCCTCGACACCGACACCGGCCTGCAGCAGCACCCTGAGCTGTTCAAGGAGCACTTCGCCACCGTGGTGCCGCCCGAGGACAACTACTTCGCGGCCGTCAACGCCGCTGCATGGTCGGGTGGCTCCTTCGTCTACGTGCCCGAGGGCGTGCAGGTGGAGGTGCCGCTGCAGGCCTACTTCCTCATCAACGCCCAGTCCATGGGCCAGTTCGAGCGCACGCTGATCATCGCCGAGCGCGGCAGCAAGCTGCACTACATCGAGGGCTGCACCGCGCCCACCTACAACAGCGACTCCTTCCACTCCGGCGTCATCGAGATCATCGTCAAGGAAGGCGCCAACGCCCGCTACTCCACCATCCAGAACTGGTCGCACAACGTCTACAACCTGGTGACCCAGCGCGCGATCGTGCACGCCAACGCCTCCATGGGCTGGCTGGACGGCAACCTCGGGTCCAAGACCACCATGAAGTACCCCAGCTGCTACCTGGTGGGCGAGCACGCCCACGGCGAGGTGCTCTCCATCGCCTTCGCCACCGACGGCCAGCACCAAGACGCCGGCTCGAAGATGATCCACGCCGCGCCGTACACCACCAGCAGCGTGGTGTCCAAGTCCATTTCCAAGGGCACGGGCCGCTCCTCCTACCGCGGCCTCGTGCAGATCCAGGAGGGTGCTCGCTTCGCCCGCTCCAACGTGGAGTGCGACGCCCTGCTGTTGGACGAGCATGCCAAGACCGACACCTACCCCTACATCGAGATCAACGAGAAGACCGCCCATGTCGGCCACGAGGCCACGGTGTCGAAGCTCAACGACGAGCAGATCTTCTACCTGATGAGCCGCGGCCTGCCAGAGGATGCCGCCATGGCGCTGATCGTGCGCGGCTTCCTCGACCCGGTCGCCAAGGAGCTGCCACTGGAGTACGCGGTGGAGCTGAACCGGCTGATCGAGCTCGAGATGGAAGGGAGTGTGGGCTGAGGTGGCCACCGCGCGACGCAGTCCGCTGCAGGACAACCCGGCCATCTCGGAGGAGGCCGTCGAGGCCATGGTGACGCGCCACGGCGAGCCGGCCTGGCTGGCCGAGGAGCGCCGCGCCGCGCTGCGCACCTACGCCGCCACCCCGCACCCCACGAGCCGCGACGAGGTCTGGCGTTACACGCAGCTCCGCCGCTTCGACGTTGGCGGTCTCGACTTGGTCGACGGCCCGCGCGCGCCCGAGGTCAGCGAACGCATCCTCATGCGCATCGGTGACTCCGACGCCGAGGCATCGCTGGTCATCAAGAACGGCGAGGTGGTGCACCGCGCCGGTGGCGTGGGCGAGTCGGGTGTCATCTTCACCGACCTGCGCACGGCCGTCCGCGACCACGAAGACCTGGTGCGTCAGCACCTCTACTCCGTCGTCAGTGCCGGCCAGAGCAAGGCGGCCGCGCTTGACGCCGCCCTGTGGAGCAACGGCACCTTCCTCTACGTGCCCCGAGACGTCGAAGTGGCCCTGCCGCTCGGCACCTTCACCACCGCCGATCGCGGCGGCCTCTCGGCCGGGCGGACGCTGATCGTGGTGGACGTGAACGCCAAGGTCACCTTCCTCGACGAGTACACCAGCGACCCCATCGGCGAGCGCCTCGCGCACCACGCCGCCACCGAGATCGTGCTCAAGGACGGCGCCAAGCTGCGCTACGTCTCGCTGCAGAACTGGAGTCGCGAGGTCGTCCAACAGAACAAGATCAGGGCCAGTGTGGCGCGCGATGCCCGCTTGGAGTCGCTGACCGTCTCGCTGGGCGGCGACGCCGCCCGCGCCGAGGTGGAAGTGACCCTGGTCGGCCCCGGCTCCGAGAGCGAGATGTTGGGCCTGTACTTCGCCGACGAGGGGCAGCACTTCAACCAGTACACCGTGCAGCACCACGCCACCCACCACGCCATGTCCGACCTGCTGTTCAAGGGCGCCTTGCGTGACGGCAGCACCGCCGTCTACTCCGGCGTCATCCAGGTGGACGAAGGGGCGCAGAAGACCGACGCCTACCAGACCAACCGCAACCTGCTGCTGGACGAGCGCAGCGAGGCCGTGTCCATCCCGCAGCTGGAGATCGGCGCCAACGACGTGCGCTGCTCCCACGGCTCGACGACCGGCCCGGTGCCCGAGGACCAGCGCTTCTACCTGATGTCGCGCGGGCTGCCACCCGAGGTGGCCGAGCACGTGCTGGTCACCGGTTTCCTCTACGAGGTCATGAGCCGCGTCACCCTGCCCAAGGTGGCCGAGTACGTGGAGCGCGTCGTGCAGGCCAAGCTGGGCGTGCCTGGCGTCAAGGAGAAGCTCTGAGCCTGCAGCGCGTCGGGGCGCTGGACGAGTTCCCAGAAGGCGAGCTGGTGCCCGTGTACATCGGGCAGCAGGAGATCGTGGTGGTCAGGGACGGCGACGAGGTCTTCGCCTTCCCTGACATGTGCACCCATGCGAGGCGGCCGTTGTCGGACGGCGAGTACGAGGACGGGGTGGTGACCTGCATCTACCACGGGGCCACCTTCGACCTGCGGCGGGAGGGGAAAGCGACGTTGCCGGCGCTCAGGGCGTTGTCGTGCTTGGTGGTGGAGGTGCGCGAGGGGGAGGTCTGGGTGGGGGTGGGTTAGCGAAGAGCACCGATGGCTCCATTCTCCTTGGGGCAGGCAGGTTCGGTTGACTATTGGATTCGATGCGTTTTGTTCAAGCGCTCTTCAGAGATTCGTTAGCAACTGTCATGCATCATGGCTGACCTAGGCGCGGACACTGGGTTGGCAAGGCAACTAGCATCGTGCTCTTGCAGGCACCCTGACGCGCAAGTTCATTGTCTGTAGGAGAACCACCATGAGGGTGCTCATGATGACGTTCTTGATCGGGCTCAGTGGTCTCGGGCTCGCCGCCACCACGATTCAGTGTGATGTGCAATCAAGGGGCAGGTACGGCTACGATACTGCGATCCGCCGAGACGTGCAGTTCGCTACTGGGGGTGAGTTGGGTCCCAGATACCGGTCGTTCAAAGTCTACGCATTGCTCTGGTTCTCGCAGACTCAGGTCGCAGTGTTGGAGCATAAAGGCGTGGCGTTCGGCGTCTACGGAGACTTCGATGCCTCGGACCTGAACTCCCTCTTCGGGTTTTTGGGTAGTGCAGACTTCGTCCAGGTGAACGGCACATCGGACTCTGAATACCGCATCACATGTAAGCAGTTCGGCAGGTGGATCGACAACAGGCTATAGCTTACCCAGCCAGGCTCGCTCGGCTTGCTCGTAGGCGAGCTGTCGGCAGATCCTGTGCTGGGTTGGCCATGTGGAGTCGATCAGGAAGCCTGGTGGCACGTCGTCAAGTGGGTGCTTTGCGGAGCGGCCAACAGGTCTAGTTCAACTTGACCTTCTTCGCCGCTGGCGAAGTGTTACGCGGGCACGTTCCGGCGCATCGACGGTCCAGTCGTCGTCAACTGGTTCGACAGACCGAACTCAATCGCATGATGCAGACGAAGCCCTACAGGCGTGGCCAGGCGACGATGCGTCTTTGTTGACCAGATGTATCGTCGATCCGTGGCTTCGGCGCCACCATGGAGGAACGACCATGACGGCCTTCGGACTCATCGGCGCCGGCGAGATCGGCGGCCAGTTGGCGCGCGGCTTCATCGCGCAAGGGCACCGTGTGGTGCTCAGCAACGCACGCGGTCCCGAGACCCTGGTAGGCCTGATCGCTGAGCTCAGCCCGTCTGCCCGAGCCGCGACCGCGGAGGAGGCGGCGGAAGAAGCCGAGGTGGCGGTGGTGACCGTGCCACTGAAGAACTACCGGGCGGTGCCGGTGGCGGCTCTGGCCGGCAAGATCGTCATCGACACCAACAACTACTACTGGGAGCGCGACGGCCGCATCCCGGAGATCGAGGAAGGTCGCGCCACCACCTCCGGGTTGCTGCAGGCGCATCTGCCGACCTCGCGGGTCTACGACGCCTTCGGCTTCGACACCGTCCACGTCGGACCGTTGGCCGAGAGTTGGCGCATCGAGAGGTTCCAGCCGGCGTACAAGGCAGGGCGGCAGACGGCGGAGGAACTGCGTGCCAACCTTCCCCTGGCCGCCCGGGTCCCAGAGCAGGTCGATTGAAGGCGCTGGCCGAGCCGTCGTGCCTCGGCTGGCCTAGTACCCCAGCCCCGGCTCCCGCATCGTGTTCAGCAGCGGCTCCCCAACGATCCTGCGCGCCAGGTTGATGCTGAACTCCTCGATGACCCGATCGCGCACGCGCGGCGAGCGGTAGGAGGTGTGCGGGGTGACGAAGAGGCCGGGCGTGGTCCAGTAGGGATGCTCAGGCGGCAGCGGTTCCTGCTCGAAGGCGTCCATCCATGCACCGGCGATGCGGCCGCTGCTCAGCGCGGCGATGAGGTCGTCCTGCACCACCAAGGCGCCACGCGCCAGGTTGATGAGGTAGGCGCCTGGCTTCATCAGCGCCAGTTGCTCTGTGCCGATCATGCCTCGGGTCTCGGGTGTGAGCGGGGCGGCCAGCACAAGGAAGTCGGACTCGGCCAGCAGGTGTGGCAGGCCGTCGGCTCCGTAGACCGCCTCGAAGCCGGGCTGCTGCGTGGGCGAGCGCTTGCTGCCGATGACGCGCATGCCGAAGGGGGCTGCCAGTTCGGCCAGGCGAAGGCCGATGGCGCCTGCGCCGACGATGCCGATGGTGGCCCCTGCCAGCTCGTCGGCCATGACGGGCTCCCATGCGCGACGGGCTTGGGAGGCGCGCAGGTCGGGCAGCCGCTTGGCGTGGCTGAGGATGACGCCCATGGCGAACTCGGCCATGGGGCCGTTCATGGCGCCGGCGGTGCGGGTGACGACGATGCCACGCTGCTCCACCTCGGGCACCATGACCCAGTCGAAGCCGGCTGAACCCGTATGGATCCAGTCGAGCCGCGGTGTGCGCTGCAGCAGGGTGGAGAGCTGCGGTTTGCCCATGCCGGCGAAGAGCAGGGCATCGGCGTCGCGGACCAGTGAGGGGTCGGTCTCGTGGTTGGCCAGCGTGAAGTCGGTGTGGGGGAAGCGCTGGTGCAACTCGCTCAGGCGTTCCTCGCCGTAGAGGGCGCTGACCAGCACGTGCAGTGGTTGGGCCATCAGGGATCGGTCTCCGGCAGGTGTGGGTGGCGACTGCGTGCGGTTGGCAACTGCCTGCGGTTGCCAACCGCGCCCAGTCGCGGACGAAGGGTGGCTGAGGCTTACTTGCCGCTGCGCCTGCGCGGATCGAGCGCGTCGCGCAGCACGTCGCCGAGGGTGTTGAAGGCGAGCACAGAGAGCAGGATGAGCACGCCGGGGTACACCGCCTGCAGCGGCGCGCTCCACATGTAAACCTGGCTCTTGCTGAGCATGTTGCCCCAGGAGGGCAGCGGCGGCTGGATGCCAAGGCCGAGGTAACTGATGCCCGCCTCGATGAGCATGACGTCGCCGATGCCGATGGAGGTGGCCACGATCAGCGTCGGCACCGCCTGCGGCAGCAGGTGCCTGAGCATGATGCGGAAGCTGCGGGCGCCAAGCCCCTGGGCTGCGGTCACGTAGTCGAGCGCCTTGGTGCGCAGCACCTCGGAGCGGATGAGGCGCGCCGGTCCCATCCAGCGCGTCAGCGAGAGCGCCACCACCAGGATGGTCGGCGATGAGCCCCAGAAGGCGATCACCGTGAGCAGCAGGAAGAAGGTGGGCACGGCCAGGACGCCGTCGGTGAAGCGCATGATCAGGCTGTCCACCCAGCCGCCGAAGTAGCCGGCCACGACGCCGAGCACTGAGCCGATGAGCACGGTGAGCAGGGCGGAGGCGATGCCGACCAGCAGCGAGATGCGGCCGCCTTGCAGCAGGCGCGAGAGGGTGTCGCGGCCAAGGTCGTCTGTGCCGAGCAGGTGCTGCGGGCTAGGCGCCTGGAACATGCGGGTGAGGTTGATGCGGGTGGCCGACGGCAGGCCGAGGTAGGGCTCGGCGACCACGGCGGCGGTGAGCAGCAGCAGGAACAGGGCGCCGAACAGCGCCAGCTTGTTGTTGAGCAGCAGGCGGAAGAAGATGACGCCGAAGTTGCGGCCCTTGATGGCGCTGCTGGCGGCTTGGCCGCCGCGTCGCATGGAAGGCATCGCGCCCGCCATCAGTACCGGATCCTCGGGTCGACGAGGGCGTAGAGCACGTCCACCACCAGGTTGCTGAAGATGATGGCGATGGAGACGAAGATGGTGGTGCCCAGCACGAGGGTGCTGTCGCGGTTCATGGCCGCCTCCACCGCCAGCAGCCCCATCCCCGGCCAGGCGAAGACGCTCTCGATGACGGCGGCGCCGCCAACGAGGCGCGGCAGGTAGAGGCCGATGATGGTGAGCAGCGGCACCAGCGCGTTGCGCATGACGTGCTTGACGTCGACTGTGACGGCGGGAAGCCCCTTGCTGCGGGCGGTGCGCACGTAGTCCTGGCTGATGATCTCCAGCCAGGCCGAGCGGGTGTAACGCATGAGCTCGGCTGTGCTCGAGCTGGCCAAGACGATGGTGGGCAGGACCAGGTGGGCGATGCGGTCGCCAAGATCGAAGGGGATGCCGATGGTGCGCAGGCCCGACGACGGCAGCCAACCAAGGTTGACCGAGAAGAAGATGATGAGCAAGATACCGAGCCAGAAGTTGGGGGTGGCAAGGCCGACCACCGCGATGAAGCTGAGCACCTGGTCGGGGATGGAGTTGGGCCGACGGGCGGCCAGGATGCCGGCGCCGATGCCGAAGACCAGGGTGACCACCAGCGCAGAGAGGCCGAGGATGGCGGTGGCAGGCAGGCGGTCCATGATGACGGCCATCACCGGGCGGCTGTAGACCAGCGAGTTGCCCAGGTTGCCCTGCAGGATATGGCCCATCCAGCGGCCGTACTGCCGCCACACGGGCTGGTTCAGGCCGAGGCGCTCCTCGATGATGGCCGCCGTGGCCGGGTCGAAGGTGGGGTCGGCGATGATGCTCAGCGTGCCCGGCGCGCTCTGGATCAGGAAGAAGGTCAAGGTCACGACCAACCAGAGGACGACGACCGAAGCGGCTGCCTGTTTGACGAGGTACTGGATCAAGATGCCTTCCTCGGCGGTCTGGATGCTGGCTTGGTGGGTGGCGGAGGGGGCCCGACCGAGGTCAGGCCCCCTTGAACTCATGAACGAAGGTCGATCAGCGCAGCGTCGCGCTCAGGGCTCGACCTCCGTCGGGATCGCTGCTCTTCCTTATGGCTGAGAGAGCCAGAACTCGTTGGCGAAGGGCATGGAGTCCTTGATGTTGTGCTCAGGCAGGCCCATCAGACGGACGCTGGAGGCCGTCATGCGCTCGGTGAAGAGCATGACCATGTTCGGCGGGTCGGCGTAGAGCAGGCGGTTGAGCTGGGCGAACAGCAGGGCCTGGTCGGCTTGCTCCGGGGTGCGGGCCAATTCGTCGAAGAGGGCGTCGACCTCGGGGTTGCTGTAGCTCTGGCCGTTGTTCTGGCCTTCGGTGGTGTAGAGGCGGCGCAGCCAGTCGACGTTGGTCACCGGGAAGGCGGCCAGGCGGGTGTCGAAGGTCTTGGCCTGGGTCTCTTCCACCCAGCGACCACCGCGCTCGGCCAGGTCGTACTCGGTCTCGATGCCGATGTCGGTGAAGTACTGCTGCAGGATCAGGCCGAACTGCTCGCGCTGGGTGTCACCGCGATCGACCAGGATCTTGATCGAGAAGCGCTCGCCGTCCTTCTGCAGGATGCCGTCGGGCCCGGGGGTCCAGCCGGCTTCGGCGAACAGCTCGAGGGCGCGCTCGGGATCGTACTCGCGGAAGCCAAGCTCCTCTGGGCGCTCGATCCAGCTGATGCCGAGGGGGATGAACACGTCGTCGACGTAGCCGAGGCCGGGGGAGACGGCGTTGATGGCGGCACGGCGATCCACCGCGTGCATCATGGCCTCACGGACGCGCACGTCCTGGTACTTCGGATCGAGCAGGTTCCAGGCGTAGATCTGGTAGCCGAGGCTGTCGAAGGTGGTCACGCGCACGTTGCGGTTGTTCTGCACGGCTGGGAGCTGGCTCGGCACCACGTCCACCCAGTCCAGCTGGCCGGCCAGCAGCTCGGTGACGCGGGTGTTGCCGTCTGGCACGATGCGGAAGGTGATGCCGTCCAGGTAGGGGCGCCCCTTGAAGAAGTCGAGGTTGGCCTCCAGCTCGAAGTACTGGCCGGGCACGGCTTCCTTCATCTTGAACGGGCCGTTGCCGATGGGGCGCATGGTGTTGAACTCCACCGCGTCGATCAGCAGGGCGTAGTCCTCCAGCAAGTGCTTGGGCAGGATCTCGTTGCCGCCCAGCGACATGCGGTCGGGGAAGAACACATCGGGAGCCGACATGTCGATGCGGACGGTGAAGTCGTCGACGACCACCACGTCGGTCACCAGCGCGAAGCCGGTGATGGAGTTCGATCCCTCTGCCGGATCCATGATGCGGTCGAAGGTGAACTTGACGTCGTGGGCCGTCGTCGGCACACCGTCGTGCCAGAGGACGTCCTGACGGATGTGGAAGGTCCAGGAGGTGACGTCCTCGTTGGCCTCCCAGCGCTCGGCCAGCAGCGGTTCCACCTGGTTGTTGTGGGGGTTGACGACGGTGAGCGGCATGAAGATGGTCCAGTAGACGATCGTCGAAGCCAGCTCGTTGGGCAGGACGGGGTTGAGGTTGACGGGCTGGGTGGCCAGCGGGATGCGGATGGTCCCGCCGTACTGCGGCTCCTGAGCCAGGGCGGTGGGCGCCGCCAAGGCAAGGGCCAGCGCTGCGGCCACGATGGCGCGCCCCCAGGTCTTGCTGTGGATCGCTCTTGGCATGTTCTTCCCCTTCGCCGGATGCACCGGCAGACCGGTTGGATCGGTCCTAGAGGTTCGCTGGAGGAGGACGCGCGCTCCAACGTTCTCGGGCGGTTGCTTGCGGGGACCAGCTACGAAGCGGGACCGGTGCCGGTGTATGACCGTACCAGTACATCGGGGATGCTAGTGCCTGGTTGGCTGCCATGTCAACCCGCTCAGCTGTGTACTCACCATGGATGAACCCACCGGTTGACGGAGGCTACGAAGCCGGGATAGGGTCCATCACAGTACCAGTACATCAGTACAGCTCGTGGGACCGAGCGTACGGAGCGCAAGGACCGCTGCAGGGAAGGGAGCAAGACACATGGCCATCGTCCGTGTCGAGCTTGGCCGCCGCTCGCAGGAGCAGCGCGAAGCCATCATCAAGGGCATCACCGAAGTGATGGTCGCCAACGGCGCCAAATCCGAAGGTACCCAGGTGCTGCTGTACGAACTGCCGATGGACGTCTGGGGCAAGGGCGGCAAGACCTTCACCCAGCGCGCCAAGGAGCAGGGCATCACGCTGGATCATTGAAGCCGCCGAGGCTGCGGCCCGCGCATCGCGGCCCGTGGCCATCTCGGCGCAGGGAGAACATCTTGTTGCCTTCCATCCTGATCGTGGCGGACGACGTGGTGCCGATCTACCAGCAGCTCGTGCAACAGCTGCGGTTCCAGATCACCACCGGCCAGCTCGCCGAAGGCGAGCGGCTCCCCTCCGTCAGGGACATGGCCAGACGCGTGGGGGTCAACGCCGGCACCGTGGCGCAGGCCTACCGCGAGCTGCAGGCAGGCGGCCTGCTCGAGGGCAGGCAGGGCTACGGCACCTACGTCCGCTCATGGCGCGAAGGCAGCCATGCGGCGGGCGATGGTGACAGCCGACGCTTCGAACGGCTCGACGCGGTCCTGAGCAAGGCCATCGGTCGCGGCAGGGCCATGGGCTTCGAGACGGCCACCTTGCGCCAACGCATGCACCACCTGCTGAGCCACCGATCGGCGACGCAGGAGGTGGTGCTGATCGGGCCGACCGAGCTCATGGCCGAGAAGTACGCGCTGATCATCGAGCGGTCCTTGCAACGCAACGACCTGGAGATCCGCCCCTTCTCCGTCCGTGCCCTACGCGAGGGCCTGCCCGCCCTCGAAGGCGCGTTGGCGCGCTGCTACTTCGTCATCACCTTCCGGCTCGTGTCGGTACAGGTGGAGGAGATCATGGGGCCGCGCCTGAAGGACTTCGAGCTCATCCACCTGGCGCCGGAGATGACCGAGGCCACCAAAGCCACCTTGGCCAGCCTCGCACCGGACGGCGACTACCTGCTGGTCACCGAGGTGCGCAACCAGCACACCGTCCTCAACATCCTCAAGGAACACAGCCTGCTCGACTACCGTGCCCTGCACCACGTCAGCGAGCACAGCTTGGACGTGCTGCGCCAGCGGGCATCGAAGGCGACCGGCGTGCTCTACACCCTGGGCATGCGTGAGGCCCTCGATCACGCCGACATCCCCCTACGGCAGCGGGTGGAGATCGCCTTCGGCCTCAGCACCGCCACGCTCGACCGTCTGGCCCACACCTTGGCGCCGGAGTCGACGGCCTGGCTGGTGCATTGACCGCCGCTGGGTCCGCTGACCACCCCGCCCGACTCGAAAGGATCTACGCCCATGGTTCCCGCTGCTGAACGCTACGTGCTGCTAGGTCGACTCAAGAACTACCTCGGCAAGGCCGATGAGGCCGTCGAGGTGATGACCGAGGGCCTACGCCACCACCCTGACGACGTCTACCTGCTGCGTCACCGCGGCCACCGCTACATCAGCCTGCGCCGCCTCGATGAGGCCTTGGCCGACCTGCAGCGCTCCGCCGAGTTGGCCGAGCCTCTGGAAGACGAGATCGAGTTCTACCAACCCGAGGTGGAGAAGGAGATCGCCAAGCTGATCCTCGGTCAGCTGGACGAGCTGATGCCCACCCCCGTGCCCCTCACCCCCGAGAACCTGGCCGCCTACGTCGACACCTACAAGGGCACGCTGAAGTCCTGCATCTGGTACCACCTGGCCTTGGTCCACTACCTGCAGCGCGACTTCGACCGAGCGGTCGACGCCTTCCGCAAGACCCTGCCGTACTGCGTGGACGACGACATGACCATCGCCGCCACCGACTGGCTGTACATGAGCCTGCAGCGGGCCGGTCGCAAGGAGGAGGCGGCCGAGCTGCTGGCGGGCGTGCCGGACGACATGCACATCCTGGAACCCTCCTACCACCGGCGGGTGCAGATGTACCGTGGTCAGCTCAGCCCGGAGGCGCTGCTCGATCCCGAGGGCGTCAAGCCCATCCATCTGGCCACCCAGGGCTACGGTCTGGCGAACTGGTACATCTACAACGGGCGCTTGGACGAGGCGAGGGACCTGCTGCAGCGGATCGTGGGCACCGGCTTCAAGGCGGCCTTCGGCACCATCGCAGCTGAGATCGACCTGGCCGAGCTGGGCGCCGGCTGACCACCGACTAGGACCACAACGTCACGGCCCGCACCTGAACGTGGTCGGGCGCAAGACCCTCGCTGGTCTTGAAGCCGAGACCGACGCGGTCGTCTGGCAAGGCCAGCAGGCCGGCCAGCGTCGCTGCCATGACCTGCCGGTGGGGGCCGAGCTTGGGCTGATCGAGGGTGACGACGGCGGAGACCTGCACGAGGCGTGCGCCTTGCGCCGCCTCGGCCGTCAGCGCCAAGGCGTGGCGCAGGATGACGGCCGAGGCCAGCCCCTCGTTGGCCTCGTCGCCGTCGGGGAAGTGCTGACCTATGTCACCCAAGGCCCAGGCTGCCAGGACGGCGTCAGCCACGGCGTGCAGCAGGGCGTCGCCGTCCGAGCGCGCCACGGGTCCTCGTTCGGCGCCGGGGATGAGGTAGCCGCCCAAGCGGAGGGGGCGTCCAGCGACCAGGCGGTGGGCGTCCTCGCCGTAACCGATGCGCGGCAGGTCCATGGGCGCCATCGTCCCATGCCGGTTCGCCTGCGGGCAACGCCGCGGCCCCGTGCCAAGATGGGCGCTCGTGAGTCCTCGCGCCGGCCTGCTCAGTCTGATCGGCATCACCGTGGTGTGGGGCACCTCCTTCGCGGTGGTCAAGGAGGCGCTGGACACCATCCCGGTTCCTCTGCTGCTGGCGCTGCGCTTCAGCCTGGCCTGCCTCTGCTTCATCTGGGTGCGCTTCGACCTGCGGGCGTTGGTTCCCGCGCTGGTGCTCGGCCTGCTCGCCTTCGCCGGCTTCGCTACCCAGACCATCGGCCTCTCGCTCACCACCGCCTCCAAGGCGGCCTTCATCACCGGCCTGTCGGTGGTGCTCACCCCGTTGGTGGCCGCGGTGTGGAAGCGCAGACCACCGGAGGGCCGCACCTTGATGGCGGCGTTCATCGCCATGGGTGGCCTTGCGCTGCTGAGCTTCGGCGATGGCGCGGTCGCCGGGTCGCCCGGCGGCTGGCGGCCGAGCCTGGAGGCCGGCGACCTGTGGGTGCTTGGCACGGCCGTGAGCTACGCCTTCTACATCGTCTACCTCGGCGAGGTGGCGGGCAAGGCCAACGGCTTGGCCCTCGCAGGCATGCAGCACCTGCCCATGGCCGGCCTCGCCTGGGCCTGGGCCTGGCCGGTGCGCGAGGCGCTTTGGCAGACGCCGCTGAGCACCTACCTGGCCATCGTCTACCTGGCGGTGGTGTGCACGGCCGTGGTGGCCGTCATCCAGACCTACGCCCAGCGGGTGGTGTCGGCTTCGCTGGCAGCGCTCATCTTCGTGCTGGAGCCGGTCTTCGCCACCTTCTTCGCCTACCTGTGGCTAGGCGAGCAGCTCACGGCCGTCGGTTGGCTCGGTGGTGGCCTTGTGGTGCTGGCCATGTTGGTGAGCGAGCTACGGTTCAGGGGGATGCGGACTCGGGTGTAGCAAGCAGAGGTATTCCCCACGGTGCTTGGCCGTAGGCCAAGTGCCGGTGTCCGGCCGTCAGGCCGGACACACCTATTCCCCCTTCAACAACGACTCCACCACCGCCCGGTCCTCCAAGGTGCTGACGTCGCCTGTCACGTTCTCCCCGACGGCCACCTGGCGCAGCAGCCGCCGCATGATCTTGCCAGAACGGGTCTTGGGCAGGGCGTCGGCGAAGCGCAGGTCCTCGGGACGAGCGATGGCGCCGATCTCCTTCACCACGTGCTGGCGCAGTTCCTGGCGCAGCTTCTCGTTGCCTTGCCGTCCGCCTTCGAGCGTCACGAAGGCCACCACGGCTGTGCCCTTGAGGTCGTCGGGCCGGCCGACCACGGCGGCCTCTGCCACCGCGGGATGCGAGACCAGCGCAGACTCGATCTCCATGGTGCCGAGGCGATGGCCGCTGACGTTGAGCACGTCGTCCACCCGACCCATGATCCAGAAGTAGCCGTCGGCATCCACGCGTGCGCCGTCGCCGGCGAAGTAGGCGCCGGGCACCTCGGACATGTAGGTGCGCAGGAAGCGTTCGTCGTCGCCGTAGATGGTGCGCAGCATGGATGGCCATGAGCGCTTGAGCACCAGGTAGCCGCCCTGGCCGGGCTCCACAGGCTCGCCGCGGGCGTCGACCACCTGCGGTTCTACCCCGAAGAAGGGCAGCCCGGCGGAGCCCGGCTTGGCGTCGTGCACGCCGGGCAAGGTGGTGATCATGATGCCGCCCGTCTCGGTCTGCCACCAGGTGTCGACGATGGGGCAGCGGTCGCCGCCGATGACGCGGCGGTACCACATCCAGGCTTCGGGGTTGATGGGCTCACCCACGGTGCCGAGCAGCCGCAGGCTGGAGAGGTCGCGACCGGCGGGATGCTCCTCGCCAAGGCGCATGAAGGCGCGGATGGCGGTGGGCGCCGTGTAGAAGACACTGACGCGGTAGCGCTCGATGATCTCCCAGAAGCGGGCGGGCGTCGGCGTCGTCGGCGCACCCTCGTAGATGACCTGGGTGGCACCGTTGAGCAGCGGCCCGTAGGTGACGTAGGAGTGGCCGGTCACCCAGCCCACGTCGGCCGAGCACCAGTAGACGTCGTTGGGCTGCAGGTCGAAGACCGCGCGCGCCGTCAGGTAGGCGAAGGTCTGGTAGCCGCCGACGGTGTGCAGGATGCCCTTGGGGCGACCGGTGGAGCCGGAGGTGTAGAGCACGTAGGCAGGATGCTCGGCAGGCAGGTGCTCGGCGGGGCAGACGGGCGAGGCGAAGCGCATGGCGTCCTGGTACCAGACGTCGCGACCGGGCTCCATGTCAACGTCGTTCTTGGCGCGCCGCACCACGAAGACGTGCTTCACCGATGAGGTGCGGCGCAAGGCCTCGTCCACGGCAGGCTTCAGCGGCAGCACGGCGCCTCGGCGGTAGCCGCCGTCTGCGGTCACGACCACCTTGGCTTGGCCGTCCTCGATGCGCTCGGCCAAGGCCTGTGCGGAGAAGCCGCCGAAGACGACCGAATGCACGGCGCCGATACGGGCGCATGCCAGCATGGCCACCACGGCTTCTGGCACAAGCGGAAGGTAGATCGCCACCCGGTCGCCGCGCCCAACCCCATGGCTCTTGAGCACGTTGGCGAAGGCGCTGACCTCGCGCAGCAGGTGTCCATAGGTGAGCACGCGCCGGTCGCCCGGCTCGCCCTCCCAGAACAGCGCCACCTTGTTGGCCAAGCCGCGCTCCACCTGCAGGTCGAGGGCGTTGTAGCTGAGGTTGGTGGTGCCGCCATCGAACCAACGCACCTGTGGCAGTTCGCCGCTCACGACGCTGTCCCAACGGTCGAACCAGTGCAACTCGTCGGCGATCTCGCCCCAGAAGGCATCGGGCTCGTCAAGCGAGCGCCGGTAGGCCTCCTGATAGGCCTCCAGGCTGCCGTAGCGGGCGCGCTGCCGGAAGGCGTCCGGTGGGCGGAAACGGCGCTGCTCCTGCAGCACGGTGGTCAGGTGGTCGGGCGTCGCCTGCGCGTCGTCTGGCATCGCAGTCCTCCAGCTTGGTGCATGACAGTCGGCCGTGGTCGGGAACCTCGGCCTGTTCGGGTGCCAGAGTCTACCCCGGGCTGCTCCATGACGGCAGGAGAGTGCCACAGCCGAAAACGCCGGGGCTGGGTTACCGCCGGGATGAGGTCGGCCGGCTCCGACCCCGACGCCACCATCCCGGCGAGGCGATGACGAACACCGTCACGATCTCCAGCCGCCCCGCGTACATGTTGAAGCTGAGCATGAGCTTGGCCAAGGCAGGCAGGTCGGCGTAGTCGGTCATCGGCCCCACCGCGCCGAGGCCTGGCCCGACGTTGCCGACGGTGGCGGCCGAGGCCGTGAAGGCCGTGATGAGGTCGGCGCCCGTCATCGTCAGGAGCAGCGTGCTGAAGGCCACCAGCCCGACGTAGAGGGTGATGAAGGCGGCGACCGCGCGCATGACCTCCTCGTCGACCACCCTGCCGCCCACCTGGATGGGCAGCACCGCGCGTGGATGCAGCAGCCTGCGGACCTCGCGCACCGTGTGCTGGCCGACGATCAGCCAACGCGCCACCTTCACCCCACCGGCCGCCGAACCCGCGCTGCCGCCCACGAACATCAGGGCCACCAGCAGCGCCCTCGCCTGGTCGGGCCAGGCGTTCCAGTCGGTGGAGGCGAAGCCGGTGGTGGTCATGATCGAGACGGTCTGGAAGAGGCCGTGGCGTAGCGCCTCCCAGCCGGTGTGCATGGACTGGATGAGCAGCGCGACCAGGACGCCGACCAGCAGCACCACACCAAGGTAGGCGCGCAGCTCCGGGTCGCGCAACAGCTCCCGCGGTCGTCCGGAGATGGCGCGGTAGAGCAGGGCGAAGTTGACGGCCGCCAGGGTCATGAAGACGATGGCGACCCAGTCGACGCCGTCGTGGAAGGCGGCCAGGCTGCTCGGGTCGGTGCTGAAGCCGCCGGCGGCGACGGTCGCGAAGGTGTGGGCGATGGCGTCGAGCAGGGGCATGCCGGTCAGCAGGTAGCCGACGGCGCAGACCAGCGAGAGGCCGAGGTAGACGCCGAGGACCACGGTGGCCGTGCCGCGCAGGCGAGGGGTGAGGCGCTCCTCGCGGGGCCCTGGCAGCTCGGTGCGGAACAGCTGCCGCCCTGCGATCGCCAACTGCGGGAAGAGGGCGATGAACAGCACGAGGATGCCGATCCCACCCACCCACTGACCGAAGGCCCGCCACAGCATGAGGCTGCCTGGGACGGCCTCGAAGCTCTGAAGGACGGAAGCGCCGGTGGCGGTGAAGGATGACATGGCCTCGAAGAAGGCATCCAGCGGCGACATGGCCCGGCCGAGCAGGTAGGGCAGTGCGCCGAGCAAGGGCACGAGGAGCCACACGGACAGCACGGCGCTCAGCGCCTCTCGCCGGCTCGGCTCCGCCGACAGTCGGCCGTAGCGCCGCAGGGGGATGCCGGCCCCGACGCCGATCAGCGAGGTCAGGAGGAAGGCCACCACCGGCTCGTCGCGCAGGTAGGCGAGCAGGGCGAAGGCGGCGGCGGCGATGCCGACGGCCAACAGGCCGGTGCCCACCACGGCGCCGACGAAGCGGCTGGGCAGGCCAGGTGGCGTCGCCCGCCCGAGACGACCAGCCGGAGCCGCGGCGGGCATGGGCATCTCAGCCGCCGCGCTCCTGCCGCTCCTGCCATGCCTCGACCGCAGGCACCAGCTCGGAGGTGGTCACCATGAACAGGTGGTCGCCCGGGCGGATCTCGGTGTCGCCCCGCGGCACCAGCACGCGCTGCTTGCGCAGCACCGCGCCGATGAGGCTGCCTGCCGGGATGCCGAGCGCCTGGACCGGACGCGCCGCGGCCCCGTAGGGGTAGCTGATCTCCATGATCTCGGCGCGGTCCTCGATGGTGGCGAGGCGGTCGACGTCGTGGTCCTCCTCCAGCCAGTTGAGCACCTCGCTCAAGGCGGCCGTGCGCGAGCTGAGGATGGTGTCGATGCCCACCCGCTCGAAGAGCCGACGGTTGCGTGCCTGGCCGACGCGGGTGATGACCTTGGGCACGCCGAGCTGCTTGGCCAGCAGCGAGACGAGCAGGTTGGTGGCGTCGTCGGTGGTCACCGCCACCATGGTGTCCACCTGATCGAGGCGTTCCTGCTCCAGCAGCTCGAGGTCGCTGCCGTCGCCTCGAAGCACGAGGGCCTTGGGCAGGTAGCGGGCCAGGCTCTCGGCCCGCTCCGCATCGCGCTCGATCACCGTCAGCTCGGCGCCGAGCTCGAGCAGGCGTTCGGTCACCATGTAGCCCACGTTGCCGCCGCCCACCACCGCCACCCGCTGCCGCCAGCCAGGCGCAGGCGCGAAACGGGTCTCGAGGCGGCGGATGGCCTCGCTGCTGCCCATGAACACCACCTTGTCGCCCACATGCGGCACGCTGGCCCCGGTGGGAATGGTGAAGACCTCGCCATGCACGAGGCCGACCACCAGCACGCCATCTGGCACCTCGGCCTCGGCCAGGCTGAGGCCCTCGAAGGGATCGCCTTGCTCGAGGCGGTACTCGATGAGGCGTAGCCGCCCATCGGCGAAGGAGGCCGTGTCGACGGCACGCGGCACGCGCACGATGTCGGCGATCTGCCGCGCCAAGGTGCGCTGCGGCCAGATCAGGTGGTCGATGGTGAGGCCGATGGAGGCCATCGCACCGCGGGGGCGGAAGGCCTCGACGTAGCGCTTGCGGGTGATGAAGGCCATCGTCCTGCGGCTGCCGAGGCCCTTGGCGGCCAGGCAGGCGAGCACGTTGATGTCGTCGTTCATGGTGCAGGCGACGAAGACGTCGCAGCGGTCGGCACCCGCCGCACGCAGGTCGTCTGGGTCGGCGCCGTTGCCCCGCATGAAGCGCAGGTCGAGGTTGGCCATGACCCCTTCGCGCTCGGCGTCGGTGTCCATCACGGTGACCTCGTGCTGTCGGCAGAGGGCAGCGGCCAGCTGCACACCGAACTCGCCCGCGCCGACGACGACGATCCTCATGTCCTGCGGCTTCTCACCACCGCAGCCGCCAGCCCGCCGACGGCCGTGAGGCCGAGCAGCACCCAGGGCAGCCGCTCGGCGTTCCTGGCGTAGAAGCTGATGTCGTCGCTCACCCCGTAGCGCACGGCCAGGGTGGCGGCCACCCCGCGTTCCAGCTCGGTCACCACCCGACCGTATGGGTCGACCGCCGCGGTGATGCCGTCGTTGCCTGCGCGCAGCAGCCAGCGGCGGTTCTCGATGGCGCGCATGCGCCCCATGTCCAGATGCTGGCGGGCGCCGGCGCCGCGGGCGAACCAGGCGTCGTTGGTGATGACCACCAGCACCTGGGCGCCGGCCAAGGTGCTGGCCGCCGAGATGGCGGGGAAGACGGACTCGTAGCAGATGGCGATGCCAAGGGCACCGGCTGGTGAGGCGATCGATGATGGGCCATCGCCCGGCACGGTGTTGAGCATCAGGGGCAGACCGAGCAGCGAGAAGACGGTGCGGTACAGCCCAGAGAGCTCGTCGAGGAAGGGCCAGCGCTCGCCGAAGGGCACCAGCACGTGCTTGCTGTAGTCGCCGAACTCCTGCGCCTGATGGATCACGTAGGCGCTGTTGCTGCTGCCGCCAGGGACGAGGGTGCGGCCACCGACCACGAAGGTGGAGCCGGGGGCGGTGGCCTGGATGGTCTCGCGCGTCTCCAGCCCGCGCGGACCGTCCAGTTGGAAGCCGCTGGCCGCCCCCTCCGGCCAGATGACGAGGTCGGGATCGCCGGCCATCTGGTTGCGACCAAGCCGGCTCAGGTCGAGGTGCACGGCGAGTTCCTGGGTGGCGGAGACGGCGCGGCCGAAGGGATCGACGTTGCCCTGCACCAGCAGGGCGCTGCGGTCGGTCGGCTGGTCGTGACGGCCGGCTGCGGTGTTGCCAAGGAGCCAGGTCCCGGCCAGCAGCAGCACCGCGAACACCGGCCCCAACCAGCGCCCGGCGCCTGCCCGGTCACGCCTGGCTGCTGGCAGGAAGGCGCTTGCGATGGCGGCTGCCGCCACGGTGCTGAGCAGGCTGAGGCCCGTCACGCCCACCGTGTCGGCGACCTGGGCCACCGGCGTCTCCAACCAGGCGTAGCCGATGGTGCCCCAGGGGAAGGCGAAGTAGCCGAGGCTGCGGGTGTGCTCGACCAGCACCCAGGCCGGCGCCAGCAGCAGCAGGCTGCCTAGGCCCTGCCCGCCGAGCAGGCGGGCGGCCCAGGTGGTGAGGCCCCACATGGCGGCAAGGACCAGCAGCAGCAGGGGGTAGATGGGCCAGAACCAGGGCCCGAGCAGGCCAGGATCGGCGAAGCTCAGCGGCAGCCAGGCGACGTAGATGGCGAAGAAGCCGAGCGCGAAGGTCGCCCCGATGCCGAAGGCATCCGAAGCCCTCTCACTGCGCGCGGTGAGGACGAAGAGCACGACCAAGGCCAGCTGTGCCGGCCACCAGCCGGTGGGGGGCAGGGCCAGGCTCATGACCACCCCGGCCAGCGCAGCCAGCAGGGTCGCGATCATGGCCTGTCTGGATCCTCAGACAGGGGCCTGAGCACGCCGCCGAGCAGCGCGGCAAGCAAGGCCGTGCGCTCCAGCGTCGGTCCCACCTCGACGTGCTCGTGGCGCGCGTGCGCCCCGTCGCCCACGGCGCCAAGGCCGTCCAGCGTCGGCACGCCGAGCACCGAGGTGAAGTTGCCGTCCGAGCCCCCGCCCACGATGGCGCTCTGCAGATCCCAGCCCCAGGCGGCGCCCACCTGGCGCGCCTCCTCGAAGAGGCCGAGGTTGCCGGGCGTCGGCTCCATGGGTGGCCGGTTGAGGCCGCCCCGCAGCGCCACCTGCACGCGCGGGTCACGCGGCTGGTAGCCGCGCAAGGCGCCGTCAAGTCGATCTGCCTCGTCAAGGCGCAGCACACGGGCGTCCATGTCCAGCTCGGCGTGCTCGGTGATGACGTTGCGGGCGCTGCCGGCACGGGCCACGGTGGGGTTGATGGTGGTGCCGACCTCGGTGTCCTCGAGGCCGCGGGCGAAGAGGGTGGCGTGCGCCAGTTCAACCAGGGCGCTGGCGCCCAGCTCCGGCTGGTTGCCTGCATGGGCGGGGACGCCGGTGAAGGACAGGCTGTAGTCCGCCACGCCCTTGCGGCCCACCTTGAGCGC